>USQL01000123.1 GCA_900556935.1 uncultured Eubacteriales bacterium
ATCACTGGGCGGAAAATGCGCATACAAGGGAATTTTTGAAGGAGAAATTCCAAATAGAGCACATTCCGTGCTATTATTTGGATGCTGGTGCTTCTATTATACACCTCCTTCGAGGTTTACACAAAGTATGGGATGGCCTCATAACAGAAAATCCAGGACTCCATTTCTGGAATCCTGGTAAAAAAGTTTTTGTTTTTTTGCCTGTCTACTTGACAGGGAGCGGTTCAACAATAGCCGGGGGTAACTTTGGTCAACCAAAGCAAAGGACACAGCACGATCCTGCTGTGTCCTTTACCAAATACCATTTTTACTATTTCAATCCACAGGCATCTGCCTGACACGCCCATTATGGCACAATGTACAAAGAAAGTCAACAAACTTTGTTATACCATTATTACTGAGCATCTTGAAATGGGATGCTTGATGTGATAGGATAAAATAAAATATAGACGTTGCAGGATGGTGATTGATATGTACCCTGCACATATTCTGGAATCCGGAGAGATGCAAACGGTTCGGGAGCACTGCCGGAGTACCGCGGAGCTGGCCGCCAGGGTACTGCGGCCCATGGGACTGACACGATCGGCCTATCTGGCTGGGCTTTTACATGATCTGGGAAAATGCAAAGAGGAATTTCGGCAATATTTGGAAGCGGCTGCCCGGGGGGAGGAAGCCGTCCGGGGCAGCGTGAACCACACCTTTGCAGGCGTTCGCTTTCTGCTGAGCCGATGGCATGGCGGTGCGCTGGGATATTCCCAAGTGGCCGCTGAACTGCTGGCCTTTGCTGTCGGTGGTCACCATGGTCTGTTTGACTGCATCGACTCCCGGCAAAATTGCGGCTTCGCCCACCGAATGGACAAGCCCGGAATCGGCTATGAGGAGGCTTTGCACAACTATTTGCAGGAGTGCGCCGATACGGAAGAATTGGAGGACTTGTTCCGGCTGTCAGTCGCAGAGCTGTCTCCCCTGCTGGATCGGCTTTCCGCCCTTTCTATTCTGGACGATGACAATGCAGCAAATCAGGAAACCGCATTCTATACCGGTTTGCTTGCCCGGATGCTGCTCTCCGCGGTTATAGAAGGTGACCGGGCGGATACTGCCGCCTTTCTGTCCGGGAATGTGCCGCCTCAATATCCGGAGGATATGCGGCCGATTTGGGGGCGGGCTTTGGCCCACATGGAGAAGAAGCTCGCTGAATTTCCCCAGGAAAAACCCATTGATCAGGCACGCCGGAGGATTTCCGATGCCTGCGCCGCAGGGGCACTTCGCCCCGGAGGAATTTTCCGCCTGAACGTACCAACCGGCGGCGGAAAGACACTTTCCGGCCTTCGGTTTGCCCTGACCCATGCAATGCAGTGGAACAAATCCCGGATCATTTTCACTGCGCCCCTGCTGTCCATTCTGGATCAGAATGCCCAGGTGATTCGCAGCTTCCTGGGGGATGATTCCCTGATTCTGGAGCATCACTCCAATCTGGCCGAGCCGAAGGAAACCCCCGAGCGGCTGCAGGAGCTGGAGCTGTTGACGGATTCCTGGGGTGCACCTGTTATCATCACCACCCTGGTCCAGCTTATGAATACCTGTTTTAGTGGAAAAACCAGTACCATTCGCCGGTTCCATGCTCTGTGTAACAGCATTCTCGTAATTGACGAGGTACAGACCGTCCCGGGAAATCTGCTGAGCCTGTTTAACCTGGCAATCAATTTTCTGTCGGAGATATGCGGAACCACAGTAGTGCTTTGCTCCGCAACCCAGCCGGAGTTGAAAGCTGCTTGCCACCCGCTGTGCCGGGAGCCGGTGGAGCTTTCTCCCCAGCCAAGGGCACTGTGGGATATTTTCAAACGCACGGAAATTCAAAACGCAGGGTGCGCAAAGCTGGAGGAGATTCCTTCCGCTGTGCGGAAAGCATTGGAAGGCTGCAACAGTCTCCTGGTGGTCTGCAATACGAAGAAAGAGGCGGCGTTCCTCTTTGACCGACTGCCTGAGTGCCAGCGGTTTCATCTGTCTGCTGCCATGTGCGTAGCCCACAGGCGGCAGGAATTGATGGCGCTGCAGGCGGCGCTGGACAGTCTTCCCATCGCCGGAGGAAAAGTGGTCTGTATTTCCACCCAGGTCATAGAGGCCGGTGTGGATATTTCCTTTCAGCAGGTGATCCGCTTTTCTGCCGGAATGGACAGCGTGGTTCAGGCGGCCGGGCGATGTAACCGTCATGCCGAGCAGGATACTCCTGCGCCGGTTCAAATTCTGCGCTGCACCGATGAAACACTTTATGGCCTGGCGGACATTGTTCGTGGGCAGAATGCCACCGTATCCCTTCTGACGGCATTCTCCCGCCAGCCGGCGGATTTCCAGAATGACCTTTCCTCGGAGGCGGCCATTCGATTCTACTACCGTCGGCTATATCAGGAAATGCCGACAGGCTTCCAGGATGGCCAAACCCCCGAAAATGGCTCTCTTTACCAGCTTTTGTCGGATAATCCCCGATATGCGGATGCCAATTGTAAGCAGGTCCAGGACTATTTCCTGCGGCAGGCCTTCCGCCTGGCGGGCAGCCTGTTTCGGGTGTTTGATGAGGACACCACGTCGATCCTGGTTCCCTACGGAAGGGGGCGTGAGCTGCAAAACCTGCTGTCCGCTGCATCCCGGGACTACGGGCAAAAGGACTGGGAGGCGATCCACCGCTGGATGGAGGAAGGAAAGGAATACTGTGTCAGTGTTTACCGTTATCAGTTGGAGCAGCTTCAGGCGCTGGGTGCGGTGACGGCACTGTTTGACGGGAGTGTGCAAATCCTGTCGGACGGCTTTTATAACCAGCGGACGGGCTTTTCCATCCAGTCCGGGACACTGGGCTTTCAGGAGGTGTAAATTTGAAAACGAACCATCCGAACATTGTAGAATTTCAGGTAACCGGCGATTATGCCCTTTTTTCCGACCCGATCATGCGGCTGGGCGGCGAAAAATGCAGCTATCAGGTGCCTACCTATGAGGCACTGAAGGGCATTTTGTCCTCGGTGTACTGGAAACCCACCTTTGTATGGCGGATCCTGGATGTGCGGGTCATGAACCCCATCCAAACGGAGGTCAAGGGCATTCGCCCCATCAAATACGGCGGCGGAAACGACCTTGCCTACTATACCTATCTGAAAAACTGCCGCTATCAGGTGCGAGCCTGCTTTGACTGGAACGACAAGCGTCGGGAGCTGATTGCTGACCGGAATGAAAACAAGCATCACTGCATCGCACGGCGAATGATTGAAAAAGGGGGCCGCCGGGACATTTTTCTGGGAACCCGGGAATGTCAGGGCTATGTGGAGCCATGCGAATTTGGTAGCGGTCAGGGGGCTTACGATGATCTGCCGGAATTGGGCTTCGGACTGATGTATCACGGAATCACCTACCCGGATGAGGCATACTCGGAGGAAACCAGAGGCTGCATGACTGCCCGCTTCTGGTATCCGGTGATGAAAAACGGCGTGATCCATTTCCTGCCGCCGGAAGAATGCCCCGGGCAGAAGCACCTGCGGCAGATGTCGATGAAGGTGTTCTCCGGGGAGCAGGGCAACTTTACCGGGCTGAAAGAATTTGGGGAGGTGGAGTAAATGGGACTGATGAAACAGGCCTACGACACCTACTGCGCAATGGAAAAGCAATACGTCGGGGTATACGGCGAGGCAAAGGAGCCTCTGGTTCCCGTCTCCCATCAGATTGCCAAAGCAGATCTGGAGATCGCCCTGGATTCGGAAGGAAATCTGCTGGATGCCCGGCAGGTGGATCCCAAAGAAGCTACCACCATCATTCCCGTCACCGAGCAGTCTGCCGGGCGCACCGGCGATACCTGCTGCGCCCATCCGCTGTGCGATCAGCTCCGATTTTTCTCCCCCCGGTATCCGGCAAAATATGAAGCCTATCTGACCCAGCTGCACCGCTGGGAAGGCTCCCCCTACAGCCATCCCAAGCTTTCTGCCATTGCCGGATATGTGGAAAAGGGCAGCATTCTGGAGGATATGTCCCGGCTCGGGCTGATTTCATTGGACGAGAAGGGAATGCCTACCAAGGAAAAACTGCTGGTTCGCTGGCGGGTGGAGGCCGGAACAGAGGGAAATGTTGCTGCCTGCTGGCAGGATCGGACTCTATTCCAAGCATTTATCGACTACTATGCCGCCGGACAGAAAAGCGACCCGGTTTACTGTATGGTTTCCGGAAAAAATGCCCTGCCAGCCAACCAGCACCCAAAGAAGATCATCAATATCTGTGCCAACGCCAAGTTGGTCTCCGCCAACGATACCAGCGGCTTTACCTACCGGGGACGCTTTCAGACCGATGCCCAGGCAATGACCATGAGCTACGAGGCTTCCCAGAAAATTCACAGTGCGCTGCACTGGCTGTCGGCCAATCAGGGGATTGCCATTGGCGGACGAACCTTCCTGTGCTGGAACCCCCAGGGAATTGAGATTCCAAAACCCCAGGCGGCGTTTCTGCGGGGGAACACTGCCAACCAGGTGAAATATTCCGACTATCGGAAAGCCCTTTCCGATACCCTCCGGGGCTGGAAGGAGACCATCCCGGCAGATGCCGGCGCGGTGATTGCCGCCTTTGACGCCGCCACCTCCGGCCGGCTTGCCCTCACCTACTACAGCGAGCTTCCGGCTTCGGATTTTCTGGAGCGGCTCCACAACTGGGATGCCCTCTGCTGCTGGAACCACGACCCCTTCGGCATTCAGGCACCGTCTTTATATCAGATTGCGAACTGCGCCTTTGGCACTGTGCGTACCTCCGGCAACCAGACAAAGCTGGAAAGCGATGATCGGATTCTCCGTCAGCAGGTGCAGCGGCTCTTGTGCTGCCGGGTGGATAAGGGAAAAATGCCTGCGGACATTGCCCGGGCGGCAGCGGCCAAGGCATCCAACCTGCAAATTATGGATACCCAGCTGCGAGAGACCGTACTGTCCACCGCCTGCGCGGTGCTTCGGAAATACTACTACGATTGGGATCGGGAGGAATGGAACATGTCACTGGAACCGGAAAAGAAAGACATCAGCTATCAGTACGGGCGGCTTCTGGCGGTATTTGAAAAAATCGAGCGGGACACCTACGATAAGGACGAGCAGCGGGAGCCAAACGCCATCCGGATGCAATCCGTTTTTGCGAAGCGTCCGCGGTATGCCAGCCGTATTCTTTGGGAGCAACTGAAAAAAGCCTATTATCCCCACTTGAAACCGTGGAACAGAGTAAAATATGACCGCCTGATTGGAGAAATCATCGAGCAAATTTCCAATCTCCCTCAGGCGGAGCACGAGGAAGCTTTGAAGGATACCTACTTATTTGGCTACTATTTGCAGAAAAAAGCCCTGTATACATCCGACAAAACCGAAAACAGTCAGGAGGAAGAATAAATGAGCATCTTGCAGAACAAAATCGATTTTGTGGCCCTGATCTCTGTGACCCGGGCCAACGGCAATGGCGACCCATTGAACGGCAACCGTCCCCGCACCGACCTGAACGGCTTCGGTGAGATTTCCGATGTATGCGTCAAGCGGAAAATCCGCAATCGGATGCAGGATATGGGAAACCCCATCTTTGTTCAGTCTGAGGATCGGTGCACCGACGGCTTTGGAAGTCTGAGCGAGCGGGCATCTGCCGCATTGAAGGGAATCAAGGATCGGGAGGAATACGCCCGGCGCGCCTGCCAGACTTGGCTGGATGTGCGCACCTTTGGCCAGGTGTTCGCCTTCAAGGACACAAAGGGCTTCTCCTGCGGTGTCCGGGGGCCGGTATCCATCCACCAGGCCTCCAGCATTTCCCCAGTGGAAGTTGAGTCCATCCAAATCACCAAAAGTGTCAACGGTGAAAAAAAAGGGAAAGACGAGAACCGTGCCTCCGACACCATGGGCATGAAGCACTTTGTCCGCTTC
>USQL01000124.1 GCA_900556935.1 uncultured Eubacteriales bacterium
CTCTGTGCGAGAACATCAAACCAAAACTGTTGTATGTTCATTATCTTTCGTCCTTATCATGCTGCCATCGGTGAATTACAGTTCCACACAGCAGTTATCGAAGTTATATTCGCAGGAAATCAGCTTTATCACAGCACATCCTATGAAAAAGTTACGCAAAGTTTCTTTGCGGCGGCGTTTTTTGGAAAAATCGAAAGAAATTATTCGGTTTCTCCATTGCCGCCAATGGTCATGATATCGTAGGGGGTGGTCTGGTAGACGAAATAGTTCAGCCAGTTGGAAAAGAGAAGATTGGCGTGGCCCCGCCAGCGGACCATGGGGGGCTGGGTGTCATCGTCGTTGGGATAGTAATTGGCGGGGACCTGAATGGGGAGACCCTGGTTTTTGTCCCGCAGGTATTCCTTTTCCAGGGTGTCCGGGTCGTATTCCCCGTGGCCAGTAACGAAAATCTGGCGGCCGCCCTTGGTCATGACGGCGTAGATCCCCGCTTCCGCCGAGGAGGCCAGAATCCGCAGCTCGGGATGGGCCTCGATGTCCTCCCGGTAGACGGTGGTGTGCCGGGAGTGAGGGGCGTAGAATTCGTCGTCAAACCCCCGCAGGAGAATTGCCCGCTTGTAATCCGCGTGGTGGGGGAAGACACCGAACAGCTTCTGGGGCAGGGGATGCTTTGGAATGCCATAATGGTAGTATAGCCCCGCCTGGGCTCCCCAGCAGATATGGAAGGTGGAATGGACGTTGGTTTTGCTCCACTCCATAATTTGGCACAGCTCCGGCCAGTAGTCCACCTCCTCGAAGGGAAGCTGCTCCACCGGGGCACCGGTGATGACCATGCCGTCGAACTTCCGGCACTTGATTTCGTCGAAGGTTTTGTAAAAGGACAGCAGGTGCTCCTGAGAGGTGTTCTTCGCGGTATGGGAGGTGGTGTGCATTAGCTCCAGATGAACCTGGAGGGGGGTATTGCCCAGAAGCCTGCTGAGCTGGGTCTCGGTGGCGATTTTGGTGGGCATCAGGTTGAGAAGCAGGATTTCCAAGGGCCGGATATCCTGGGAAACGGCCCGGTGCTGGGGCATGACAAATATGTTTTCCTGCTGCAAAATTCCGGCTGCAGGCAAATCGTTGGGAATGCGAATTGGCATAGGAGTCCTCCTGTGTATTTCTTTCTTTTTGTCAGTATACCATATGGCAAACAAAAAATCCAGTAGCGGCGCGGAAAACCGATACAGAAAAATCGATACTTTTGTTTTGAAAAAATGATAAAAATTCCGGATTCCGGTATGAAAATATTTTATTTCCCGGGTGATTGCATCCAGGAAACGGTTGTGGTATAATGAGGCCGAATCGGGATATCCACAATTATAAAAAAGAAAGCGAGAGATGCTTTATGCGGAAAACAAAAATCATCTGCACCATCGGTCCGGCCTCCGAGAACGCCGAGACTCTGAAGAAAATGTGCCTGGCCGGTATGAATGTGGCCCGGCTGAACTTCTCCCATGGCACCCATGAGGAGCAGCAGAATAAAATCAACCTGATTAAGCAGGTGCGGCAGGAGCTGGGTCTGCCCCTGGCCATTATGCTGGATACCAAGGGCCCCGAGTACCGCATCCGTACCTTTAAAAACGGCAAGGTTCACGTCAATGCCGGGGATACCTTCACCTTCACGGTGGATGAGGTAGAGGGCGACGAGACCATCGTTTCCGTCAACTACAAGGGCCTTGTAAAGGACCTGTCCGTAGGCGACCGGGTGCTGGTCAACAATGGCCTGGTGGTCTTCGAGGTGGAGAAGCTCCAGGGCAGCAACGCCCTCTGCAAGTGCATTGTGGGCGGCGAGCTTTCCAACCGCAAGAGCATGTCTTTCCCCAATAAGGTCATGACCGGCCCCTTCCTCAGTGAGGCGGACAAGGCAGACCTGCTGTTCGGCATCCAGAACGATGTGGACTTTGTGGCCGCATCCTTTGTATCTAACAAGCAGAATGTGCTGGATATGCGGAAATTCCTGGACGACAACGGGGGCAGCCAGATTGAAATCATCGCCAAGATTGAGAATCGGTCCGGCGTGGACAATGTAGAGGAAATCTGCGAGGCCTGCGAGGGCATTATGGTAGCCAGAGGCGACCTGGGCGTGGAAATTCCCTTTGTGGAGTTGCCCGCCATCCAGAAGCGGCTGATTCACAAGTGCCGCCTGCTTGGCAAGCGGGTGATTACCGCGACGGAGATGCTGGAATCCATGATTCAGAATCCCCGCCCCACCAGAGCGGAAATTTCCGACGTGGCTAACGCCGTATATGACGGCACCTCCGCCATTATGCTCTCCGGCGAGTCCGCCGCCGGTAAGTACCCGGTAGAGGCCGTGGCCACTATGGCCCAGATTGCGGAGTACACCGAGCAGCACACCAGCTACAAGGAGCGGTTCTATAAGAACGATTTCCGCATCAGCAACAACCTGGATGCCATTTCCCACGCTACCTGCGCCATGGCCATTGACGTGAACGCCAAGGCCATTGTGGTCTGCTCCGTCTCCGGCAAGACCGCCCGGATGGTCAGCCGCTTCCGCTGCCCCACGGATATTGTGGGCATGACCGTGGATGAGAAGGCCTGGAGAAAGCTGAACCTGAGCTGGGGCGTGACCCCTGTGCTGGCAAATGAGTTCAGCTCCATGGATGTCATGTTCTACTACGGCCTGGAAAACGCCAAGAAGCACCTGAACCTGCAGCCCGGCGACTGCGTGGTGATTACCGGCGGCCCCATCAACGGCAAGACCGGAAATACGAACACCATCAAGGTTGAGACCATTGGATAAATAAGTACAAAAAGGCCCGCTCCGGATTGCTCCGGGGCGGGCTTTTGCCGCAAAATGGAGGGGTTATTTGGATACCAGCCGCCGACCGTGGGTGCTCTGGGCCAGGACAGAGGTAGTGATGGACACGAAATCCCGGATATACTTCTTGGTATTCTCGTCGTTGCGGTAGCAGGCGTAGAAATGCCGGTGGTTTTCGTAGTCCTTCAGGGGATAGAAAGCGCCGCCGGAATCAAAGACAAAATCGTCGGCATACACGTCCGGCAGGACCATGCAGGCCCCGCCTTTCAGGGCCACCCGGCGGGCTACCTCCAAAGACGTGGTTTCCAGAAGAATGTGGGGATGGATGTTATAGCGCCGGAAGAGCCGGTCCTGGATGATGCGGGAGGAATGGGAAGCGTCCAGGGAGACAAAGCTCTCCTTCTCGGCCTCCTCCAGATGGATGGGGGTTCCGGAGGGAACCCGGTTGGCAAGGCAGCTGTCCTTTCCGGCCAGAATGCCGATGGATTCTTTTTCAATCAGCTCATAGGCGATGTTGGCTTCGTTTGCTTCCAGGGCGGCCAGGGCCAAATCAATCTGCCCCTTCTGCAGCAGCCCCTCCAGGCTGGCGGAGGCGGCTTCGGTGAGCTCCAGGGTGACATTGGGATAGGCCTTTGTGAAAATAGGAATGACATCCGGAAGAACCTGCATGGCTCGGGTGACGCTGATGCCCAGGCGCAGACGGCCGCCGTCGTCATGGCGGATGGAATCAATTTCCGCTTTGAGCCGTGCTTCAATCTCCAGCATGGCCTCCACGGCCTTCAGATACCGCTCTCCGGCATAGGTCAGGTGGAAGGGGGAGGTGCTGCGGTCAAAAAGCGGCGTTCCCACCTCGTCTTCAATCTGGCGCAGGGTCTGGCTCAGGGAGGGCTGGCTGATATAGAGCTGCTTTGCCGCGGCGGTAATGGTACCGTATTGGGCTATGGTTTTAAAATACAGGGCCTGCTTCATATTCATATAATTTTCACCACTTTTTTACAGCATTTTCACGGATTTTATCAAAATCAATCAATACAGATTATAAAAGATTTTTTATAGATGTCAAGGCTTTCTCCGGAAATATTCGATGGAAATTATAATGTGATAAAAAATTAAGTATTTGAAAAGGATATATTCCTGTGATATCTTAATGTCACTTGAAAAAAGAAAAAATCGTAGGGAGGATTAACATGGAAATTCTGAAATCTGCCGCAGCAGGCACTTTGGAATCCAGCGATGCTATGGTCACCGTAGAACCCGGTGAGGGCGGCATCAGCCTGGAGCTTTCCAGCAGCGTTATGAATCAGTATGGCCGCCAGATAAAGGCCACGGTATTGGAGACGCTGGAGCGTCTGGATGTGAAGAATGCCCGGGTGACCGTGGTGGACAAGGGTGCTCTGGACTGTACCATCAAGGCCCGTGTAGAGTGCGCGGTGTTCCGCAGCTGCGATGCTTCCGCAAAGAACATTCCCTGGGGAGGTGCCATTCGATGATTAGAAGACCGAAACCCGAACGGTTCCGCCTGCGCAGAACCATGATGTTCATGAACGCCCAGAAGCCCGGCCTGATTAAGGATGCCTATATCTATGGCTGTGACTCCATTATGCTGGACCTGGAGGACGCTGTGGCAGAGAACCAGAAGGATGCTGCCCGTTTCTCCCTGTACCATGCCCTGACCACCATTGACTATGGCAATACAGAAGTCATTGTCCGTATCAACGGTCTGGACACCCCCCATTGGCAGGAGGATATCCGCGTATGTGTCGCCGGCGGTGCCGACGGCATCCGGATTGCCAAGTGCGAAAGCGCGCAGGATGTGCACACGGTAGAGGCTGCCGTAGAGGCTGCCGAGCGCGAATTCGGCGTAGAAGTGGGCAGAACCCTGCTGATGGCCGCTCTGGAGAGCCCCAAGGGCATCCTGAACGCCTATGAAATCTGCTCCGCATCCGACCGGATGTTCGGCGTGGCCATTTCCGGCGGCGACTTCCGGAAGTGCATGCAGACCAAGTTCAGCCCCGACGGCGTGGATATGCTGGCCGCCCGCGGTCAGATGCTGCTGGCCGCCCGTGCTGCCGGTATCCAGTGCTTCGATACCGTGTTTACCGACCTGGACGACAACGAGGGCTTCAAGGCAGAGGTCCTGCAGAATAAGGCCATGGGCTTTGATGGCAAGAGCCTGATTAACCCCAAGCAGATTCGTCTGGTTCACGAGGTCTTTGCGCCCACCGAGAAGGAAGTCAAGCAGGCAGAGGCCATTGTGAGGGCTTACACCGAGCAGTCCGCCGCCGGTGTCGGCGTGTTTACCGTCAACGGCAAGATGATTGATATTGCCTTCATCCCCGGCGCAGAGCGCACCCTGCGGCTGGCGAAGGCCTGCGGTATGTATGAGGGGGATCTGGTATGATTAACGCAGTAGGCAGAGATATTCCGGAAGAGCTGCTGGTAAACGGCAAGGAAGTTTACCAGGGCAAGAACTATATGGATGGCAAGTACCTGCAGAAGGCTGCCCCCAGAACCCGTCGGTTTGAAAAGCCCCAGGAGAGCAAGATTGTGGACTCCCTGGTGGAGGCCCTGAAGCAGTGCGGTGCCAAGGACGGCATGACCTTCTCCTTCCATCACCATCTGCGGGATGGCGACTATGTGGTGAACATGGTCATGAAGGCCGCTATCGAGGAGCTGGGCCTGAAGGATTTGACCATTGCGGCCACCTCCCTGGGCAGTGCCCACGACCCCATTGCGGATTATATTGAAGAAGGCAAGGTCATCGGGATCCAGACCTCCGGCATTCGTGGCCGGATGGGCGAGGTGGTTTCCGCCGGCAAGCTGAAGACCCCTGCCATCATCCGTTCCCACGGCGGCCGTCCCCGTGCCATTGAGGCCGGTGAGGTCCACATCGATATCGCCTTTGTGGCGGCTCCCACCGCGGACTGCGTGGGCAACTGCCGGGGCATCGGCGGTAAATCCAACTGC
>USQL01000125.1 GCA_900556935.1 uncultured Eubacteriales bacterium
GTGGTCACCGCAGCCGGCAATGTTAAACACCGCCATAAAATTTGCCGCCTGTCCGGAGCCGGTGAGCATGGCGGCGGTGCCGCCCTCCAGAGCACAGATTTTGGCAGCGACGGCGTCACAGGTGGGGTTTGCCAGACGGGAATAGAAATAGCCCTCGGCTTCCAGATCGAAAAGCTTTCCCATATCCTCGGAGGTGTCATATTTGAACGTGGTACTCTGGACGATGGGAATTTGGCGGGGTTCGCCGTTTTTTGGCGTATAACCGGCCTGAATGCACAATGTTTCGGGACGCAGCTTGGAATTCATGAGAAATCACCTCATAATGTAATTTTTCGTCTATTGTAATCGTTTGGAGGGCGTTTGTCAACGCCTGACCGACAGGTTGCCGCCGACGCAGAAAAACCACCGCAATTCCCACGGAACTGCGGTGGACAAAATGGCAGAGAGAGTGGGATTCGAACCCACGGTGGGTTGCCCCATCACCAGTTTTCAAGACTGGCTCCTTAAACCGCTCGGACATCTCTCCGGATACAGAAAAACCGCCGAAACGGCGGTGATCTGTGGCGGAGTGAGAGGGATTTGAACCCTCGCGCGGCTTTTGACCGCCTACTCCCTTAGCAGGGGAGCCCCTTCGGCCTCTTGGGTATCACTCCGAATCAAAAGCTATTCAATTGATTGCCTGCATATACTAGCATATCCGCCGCAAAATGTCAAGAAGAATTTTCCTGGGGCATTCGCCCCAGGCGGAATTTACTTTTTGCGGAACACCAGAAGCTTGCTTCCCACGTAATTGATGATGATCACCAGCACCTGAGTAATGAGCTTCCAGATATTGCCGTTGCCCCCCAGGGTATCGACTGCCACAAACAGGATGAGCGTTTCCAGCACGCCGGAGGAAATCCGGGTGGCGACAAACTTGCCAAACTCCGGAATCACCGTTTTGAGCGACCAATCGTGGCTTCCAAACACAAAGGGCTTATTGGTCACAAAGGCGAAGGCCACCGCCACCACCCAGGCAATACAGTTGCTCACCGCCGCGGACAGATGCAGAAGGTTCAGGCAGGGAAGATAAATGGCGTAGTTGACAACCGTGGTCAGAACGCCAAAGACAAGATAGATAACAATATCCCAGTGGGACTTCACCAGGGTGCGGATTTTCTCGAACATTTTTTGTCTCCTGTCGGTTTATTTTGGGAATATTATACCACAGTTTTCCTGGAATGCAACCTATAGAATCAGGGAAGGTCATTTTTTGCATAGGAAGACCCGTTCAGCGCATGATTTTCTCCGAAACGGGAAAATCTTGCGTCCATGGATTCCCTATTGACAAATGGCGTTTTATTCGCTATTATTGTATCGATAAATCTTAACTGATGGAGGATTCCATATGAAAGTTGCTTTTTTTGATACCAAGCCCTATGACATGCCCGGTTTTGACCACTATGCCGCCGACTCCAATCTGGAGATCAAATATTTCGAGACCCGTCTGAACGAGGATACCGTTTCCCTGGCCTCCGGCTTTGATGCCGTGTGCGTGTTTGTAAACGACACGGTCTCCGCCCCTGTGGTGGAAAAGCTCTACGAGATGGGGGTCAAGGTCATTGCCCTGCGGTGCGCGGGCTTTAACAATGTGGATATCCGGGCATGCCAGGGGAAGCTCCCTGTCTTCCGGGTGCCCGCCTACTCCCCCTACGCCGTGGCGGAGCACGCCATGGCCCTGCTCCTGACCATCAACCGCCGGACCCACAAGGCCTATATCCGCACCCGGGACTTTAATTTCAGCCTCCAGGGGCTGGCAGGCTTTGACCTGCACGGAAAAACCGTGGGCATCGTTGGCACCGGCAAGATTGGCAGGGTTTTTGCCGATATCTGCAGGGGCTTTGGCATGAAGATTCTGGCCTATGACAAGTTCCCCGTCCCCGACAGCGGCCTTACCTATGTTACCCTGCCGGAGCTGTTCCGGGAGGCCGACATTATCTCCCTGCACTGCCCCCTGACCGACGAAACCCGCCACCTGATTGACGCTGCCTCCATCGCCCAGATGAAGGATGGGGTCACCATCATCAATACCTCCCGGGGCGCACTTGTGAACACCGAGGACCTGATTACCGGCCTGAAGGAGAAAAAGGTCGGTGCGGCCTGCCTGGACGTTTACGAGGAGGAGGGCGACTTCTTCTATGAGGATTTCTCCGGCCATATCGTCCGGGATGATAAGCTGGTGCGGCTCATCTCCATGCCCAACGTGATTGTCACCTCTCACCAGGCCTTCCTGACCCAGGAGGCCCTGGACAGCATCGCCTCCACCACCGTTGACAATCTGACCCGGTTCTTCGCGGGCAATCCCAACGAGACCACCGAGGTCCGCTACAACGGCTAAAGGTCTCTTTTTTCTCGATTCGACAGGTTCCCCTTGCAAAAAATCCTTCCGATTCGCTACTCTAGGCGATGGTGGACTTTTCCCCCAGTTTTTGCGACAGTCTGCCAAAAGCGCCGTCCCGGCTCTCCCCCGGGGCGGCGCTTTGTCGTGCTTTAAGGCACGGGAATCAGAAGCATCTGGCCCTTCTGGGGCTCCCCTTCCAGGCCGTTTGCCCGGGCAATGGCCTCCATGGTGGACTTGCTTCCCTTGGCCAGCTCCCACAGCCCGGCATCCCCGGCGCGGCACAGCAGGAGGCTCGGCCGGTTCGGGTCCTTGGGTGTCGGCTCTCCCAGCTCCATGGAGGAAACCATCGTCAGCCCCTCCCTGGAGAAAAGCGTCAGCCGGACCCGGTTCTCCACGGTTATTTTCCCAGCGCCTGGGTTCAGCTGAGGAGCCCCGGGCTGCATAGCCGTCACCGTCGGGACCGCGTTGTCTCCGATTTTGAACGCGGTCCGGCCACTCCAGCTCATACCGTGGCCCTCCGGCCCCTGTTCGCCCTGGGACAGCAGCCAGACCGTCCCGGAGGCCTCCAGAACGCATTTCCCCGCTTCCCTGTCCCTGGTTGGGAATTCCCAGGCCGCCGCCAAATCCACCGCGCTGTTGACCTGCTCCGGAAGCGCCGCCTCCCCGCTCAGGGTCTCCCAGCGCCGTTCCAGAATCGGATGCACCGGGAGCTCCTGCCGGTGAAGCGTCAAGTCCCGCTGGGTACTGTAGCCGTCCTCCACCATCTGTACTTCCGTCACATCACTTACCGCGTACTGGGCCGCAAAGGACCCCCGTACCCGCTTGGTTCCGTCGGAATCCTCCTCCGTCTCCAGGTTCGTGACGCAAATCTGGAGCTCCGCCTCCGCCTCAGACCCATAGGCCCCATCCAGCTCCACCAGCTGAGAAAAGGGAAAGGCAAACTCCCGTCCTTCCACCTGCCCCTCCGCTCCCTGGAGGAGCGTATGGACGCTGACGCTTCCCCGGAACGCAATCTTATCCCCCACAACCTTTTGGTCTGTCAAGGCCGTCTGTGCCGTGCAGTACAGAATTTTCCGGTCAGCCCCCAGTCCGGGCAGCGGCTCCTCCAGCGCAAAGCTCTTCTCCCCCGCCTGGGCGTACAGCCGCACAGCCATATTCCGAAGCCGCAGCTGCACATCCTCCGGAATCTCCCCCGGCTGGGAGATGACAACGTCCTCCGGGGCCAGGGCCGTCATGTTTACCCCCACACCGCAGCGGACCAGAACCTTTCTGGGGGAAACGGATCGGGCATCCAGGAACCGGATGACCGGCTGCACCAGCATTTTCCCCTCCCGGGTATCCCTGGGCAGCTCCCATTTTGCCCCGAAGGGCACCCAGCCATCCAGCACCACAGGCGCGCCGCCGTCCTCAGGCCGGTACATCACCCAGAGCATCACCCCGCCGGTGATGCTCACCGTATCCGTCCGCCATTCCTTGCCACGCAGAACGAACTGCCCCCAGCAGCCCAAAATCCGGTCCAAATCCGGCATTCCATCCGAGAGTCTTACCTCCTGGGTCTGCTCCAGATTCCGGCACTCCTGTACCACCGGGTTTAAGTAAGAAACCTCTGTTTGATTGAATTGCAGCTCCATGGAACTCACTCCTTCATAATCCGAGCAAACACGAATGCCCCTGTGCTGTCATTCTATGGAACCGCGCGGCAGAATATGCCCTAGTGCTTCCCGAGAACGCAGCAGCCCAATGCCAAAAGCAGCAGCCCGCCCAGGACACACAGGAAAACCGACTGCACCCACTGGCCAAGCAGGATTCCCAGCCCCAGGCAAATCATGCACCCCCCACGCATCTGATTTTTCCGACACACGCAAAAACACCCCCTGCAAAAAGCTATGCAGAGGGTGCTCCTTTATGAACTTTAACCGCCCAGATAGGCCTTGCGGACCTCGTCGGACTTGGCAAGCTCCGCGCCGGTACCGCTGAGAGTGATGGAGCCCGTTTCCAGAACGTAGGCACGGTCCGCGATTTGCAGCGCCTTTCTGGCGTTCTGCTCCACCAAAAGGATGGTGGTGCCGGACTTGTGCAGCTCCTTAATAATACCAAACACCTGGTCCACGATGATTGGGGCCAGGCCCATGGAGGGCTCGTCCAGCATCATGAGCTTGGGGTGGGACATCAGGGCCCGGGACATGGCCAGCATCTGCTGCTCGCCGCCGGAAAGGGTGCCCGCAATCTGCTTGCGGCGCTCCTTCAGTCTGGGGAAATAGTTGAAGACCATTTCCAAATCCTTGGGGTCCACGCTCTTATTGATATAAGCGCCCATTTCCAGGTTTTCCTGGACGGTCATTTCCAGGAAAATCCGCCGTCCTTCCGGCACATGGGCAAGACCCGTGCGCAGGAGCTTATAGGCCTCCGTGTGGGTAATATTCTGGTCACAAAAGGTGATGGAACCGGACCGGGGATGCATCAGGCCGGAAACCGTCTTCAAAATGGTGCTCTTACCGGCACCGTTGGCACCAATCAGGGCCACAATCTCCCCCTCGCCTACTTCAAAGGAGACATTCTTGACCGCGTGGATGGCACCGTAATAAACATCAATATTCTCAATTTTCAGCATTTTCAGCACCGTCCTCTTTGCCAAGATACGCTTCAATAACAGCGGGATTGGTCCGAATTTCCTCAGGGGTCCCCTTTGCGATAATCCGACCGTAGTTCACCACGGCGATGGCCTCGCACACGTTCATCACCAGGTTCATATCGTGCTCAATCAGGAAAATAGCCACATGGAAGGTGTCCCGAATCCGGCGAATCTGGTGCATGAGCTCCGTGGTCTCGCTGGGGTTCATACCGGCGGCGGGCTCGTCCAGAAGAATCACGGAGGGGTTGGTGGCCAAAGCTCTCACAATCTCCAGTCGGCGCTGCACACCGTAGGGAAGGCTTCCGGCCTTGGTATCGGCATACTCCGTCAGGCCCATAAAGTCCAGCAGCTCCATAGCCTTCTGGTTTGCCATGTGCTCGGCCTTATAGTAGCCGGGCAGGTGCAGAACGCTGGACAGGAAGGAGCACTTGATATCGTTGTGCATACCGACCTTGACATTGTCCAGCACACTCATATCCGTAAACAGGCGGATATTCTGGAAGGTACGGGCAATGCCCAGCTTATTGACCTTGTGGACGGGCATGCCCTTGATATCGATGCCGTTGACCAGGACACTGCCGCGGGTGGGCTGGTAAACACCGGTCAGCAGGTTAAAAATGGTGGTCTTACCGGCACCGTTGGGGCCAATCAGGCCGGAAATCTCGGTAGGGCCGATGGTGATGTTGAAGCTGTCCACGGCAGTCAGGCCGCCGAAGTCAATGCCCAGGTTCCGCACATCCAGAACGGGCTGCTTGCCCTGATCCTGC
>USQL01000126.1 GCA_900556935.1 uncultured Eubacteriales bacterium
GACTACACCATCATCTGGCGTTACTTCAGCTGGACCAACCAGACCCTGGCTATGATCGTTCTGTGGGCCGCCTCCATGTTCCTGTTCTATGAGAAGAAGAACTACTGGATTACCGCCGTCCCCGCTACCTTCATGACCGCCGTCTCCATCACCTACTTCATGCTGGGCAACGAGTGCCTGGGCCAGTTCCTGAACAAGGGCGGCGTTTACAACACCGCTCTGGCTTACCCCGTTGGCATCGTGGTTGCAGCCCTGTTCCTGGGCATCTTCCTGTACAGCATCAAGAAGCGTGACGTAAAGCCCCAGTACGAGACCCTGGGCAAGTAATTCCATACCATAAAAGGCGGGGGAGGACAACTTCCCCGCCCTTTGCGTTTTGCCCTGTAGGGGCGGCTACCAGCCGCCCGAAACGTATCGAAAGTGAGCTGTTAGAATAAAACACTCAATTCCGTCAATTAGCGGGCGGCTAATAGCCGCCCCTACAGTTCCTTTTTTGAATTTTCTCATAGTGAGGTATTCCATGATTTTTACTCCGAAACAGCTGGGAAAGACCACGCTGGATAAGCCGACCCTTTCCGTTGACAAGAAATTCTGCAAGCGCTTTGGCCCCTGCGGTGTGGGCGACGAGGCGCTGTATCTCAACAGCTTCTATATTGACAGGTGTTATTATGTGGCCCTGAAATCCGTCAAGCGGGTGTTCAAGCGGGTTGCCATGAGCAAGGGCGGCTTCTCCGGCAAGGGCGTGTTCGGCTCCATCCCCTATCTCGTGGTAGAGCTGGACGACGGCGCCTCTAAGCAGTGCAATTTCAAATGGGAGCAGGATGTGGACATGATGATCGCCCATATCGCCTCCCTTTGCCCGGGTCTTCCCACCCGCTCCGTGGAAGCCGAGCGCAGACTCCGGGAAAAGGAGGCCGCCCGGGAGGCAAAGTTCCTGAAGGAGCTGACCCCCAAGGCCCAGAAGGCCCGGGAAGAACTGGAGGGGGCCAAAGGCTACCTTGCAGGCTATCCGGAACAGACCGCCCAGCTCTCCGCCGCCGCCAAGCATAAGCGCAGCTCGGACCGCACCACCCCCGCCTACCGTTGGGTGGCCCTGGCCATTATGGTTGCCGGTCTCCTCGCTCTGGCCTACGGCATTTACGTCCTGGTCAAGGGGGACACCACGGGCCTGTACTTCACCCTGCTGGGTCTGGCCGTGGCCTTCCTGTTCTCCGGCTCCCAGGTGCTTCCCACCGCAAGAACCAACAAAAAGGCCGTCACCGCCCTGTGGGAGCAATCCATTTCCGATATGGAAGCGGCGCTTCCCCCGGACTTTCCCGTCCCCGCCCGCTACGCCCATCCCATCGTCCTGGACCGGATGATCCGCATTCTCCGGGAGGGCCGGGCCCAGAGCGTCAAGGAGGCCCTGGCCGTTTTGAAGGAGGACCTGAAAAAGCTCAATTCCTCCGTCCAGGTGGAGCAGGAGGAATACGATGAGGTGGTCGCCATCAAGCCCATGTTCCTGCTGCAGGAGTACAAATAAATTACAAACCAGCTTTTAAGCGAATAGGACAATCCCCCTGATTTTCAATCATCCTCGGTTGAAAATCAGGGGGATTCTTTAACAGCCCACGGCTTTTATTGTTCCGGTCTTTCGCTCTACAGGGGGGGATTGGGCAGCCGCTGCTCCGCGGGCTTTCCCATCATCTCCAGCTGGGTAACGGATTGGCACCCCTGGCGGATGGCGGTGCCCACGCAGTCATTGCCGGTGTCGCCGCCACCCAGAATCACCACATGCTTGCCCTTCACGTCGATGGAGAAGGTATTCTCCCGCCCGGGCAATGACAGGCAGGACCTTGTCCATATCCTGCCCCATACAACTGGACTCCATGGTCTCCTCCCGGGCCAGCATCCGAGTACCGTCCATGGCTCTGCCTCACTTTCCGCTGTCGCCGTAGTTGGAGAGAACTCTGGCAGAGGGGTCTGTCACATCACAGCCCGCCCAGGTTTTGTTGGGCATCCAGAAATCCACAACCATCTGTGCCTGCCCCGGGTAGTAGCGCTCAAAAAGTTCCCGGTACATAAGGCTCTCTTTTGTAAAGGGCCGGGCAAAATCATAGAGCTTGCAGCGGCGGGCAAAGGTCTCGTCGGAATACACCGTCTCGGCGTATTCCTTCAGGTCGTCCACCATAGAGTGGCCCACCGCGTCGGAGAAGGCGGCCTTCTCCCGCATGAGAATATCCCGGGGCAGGTAGTCCCCCTCAAAGGCATGGCGCAAAAGGTACTTTCCCTTACCGTAGTGGTTGCGCTTCATCTCCGGGTCCAGAGCCATGACGTACTCCACAAATTCCAGGTCACCAAAGGGCACCCGGGCTTCCAACGAGTTGACGCTGATGCAGCGGTCCGCCCGGAGGACATCGTACATATGCAGCTCCCGGATGCGCTTCTCCGCCTCCTTCTGGAATTCCTCGGCGCTGGGGGCGAAATCCGTATACTTGTAGCCGAACAGCTCGTCGGAGATTTCGCCGGTGAGCAGCACCCGCAGGTCCGTATGCTCGTGGATATACTTGCACACCAGATACATGCCGATGGAGGCCCGAATGGTGGTAATGTCATAGGTTCCCAGCAGGGCTGCCACCTCCGGAAGGGCTTTTAAAACGTCCTCCTTGGTGATGATCACCTCTGTGTGGTCCGCCCCCAGGTAATCCGCAGCCTCCCGGGCGTATTTCAGGTCGATGGCATCGATGTCCATGCCGATGGAGAAGGTCTTGATGGGCTTTTTGCTCTCCCGGGCCGCCACGGCGCACACCAGGCTGGAATCCAGGCCGCCGGACAGCAGGAAGCCCACAGGCGCATCCGCATCCAGCCGCTTTTGGATTCCGGCGGTAAGCTTTTCCCGGATTTTGGTACAGGCAGTCTCCAAATCGTCTGTGCAGCGGTAGGCGGGAGCGCTCATATCCCGGTAGCAGACGAATTTTCCATCCTTATAGTAGTGTCCCGGAGGGAATGGCAGAATCCGGTTCGTTAGCCCCACCAGGTTCTTGGCCTCGCTGGCAAAAAGAATCTGCCCGTCCGTGTCATAGCCATAGTACAGGGGCCGGATGCCGATGGGGTCCCGGGCGGCAATCAGGTCTTTGCCGTCAAAAAGAATCATGGCAAATTCCGCGTCCAGCTCCCGGAACATGTCTACACCCTTTTCCTCGTACAGCGGGAGCAATATTTCGCAGTCGGACTCGCTGTGGAAAATATAGCCCTTCTTCTGAAGCGCCTCTCGAATGGCCCGGAAGCCGTAGATTTCGCCGTTGCACACCACGGCCCCATCCCCCCGGACAAAGGGCTGCATTCCGGACTCGCTGAGCCCCATAATGCTCAGGCGGTGAAACCCCAGGAAGCCTCCGGGGATGGGGAGCATCCGGCTCATATCCGGCCCCCGGGACAGGGTTCTGTCAAAATAGGGGCGAATGCTTTCCGGCGTAAATTGTTTGCCAATATATCCAATGATCGAACACATAGCTGTCTTTCCTTTCTATTCTATGACAAAACCGGATTTACGAGAAATCCGGTTTTGGATTCCTCCGCCCTTGGAGGAAAAATAATGAAAATGAATTGTTTATCTTACGCCAAACAGGATTTCGCCGTAGGAGGGGTAGGGCCAGCTGGTTGCGGGCATCAAAACCTCCATGGCATCCACGCTGATTCGAAGCTCCCGCATGTCATCCAGAATGGTGGTCTTGAAGATATCCGCAAGCCTTGCCTGGTCGGGAGCGGACTTACTTTCCAAAAGGTCCCCCTCCAGCTTTCCGGCGGCCTTGTAGGCGCTGCTCAGCAGGGCGGTGAGCTTCCGGCCCACCTCTTCCTCGTAGCCGCAGTCCGCGCCGGGCAGCACCGCGTGCTTCTTGGATGCCCGGTCACAGAGCTTTGCGGTGTAGTCGGACACCGCGGGCAGGATATCCTTCCAGGTCATATCCAGCATGGTCTGGGCCTCGATGTTGATCACCTTGCAGTAGTTTTCCAGCTTGACCTCATGCCGGGCGGTAAGCTCCGCCACGCTGTAAACCTTGTGGGCGGCAAACAGATCCAGGTTCTTCCTGTCCAGCATATGGGCCAGGGCATCGGGGGTGGACTTGAGATTCATTAGGCCCCGCTTCTCCGCCTCGGCAACCCAGGAGGCATCGTAGCCGTCGCCGTTGAAGATAATCCGCTTGTGCTCCGTAATGGTCTTGCGAATCAGGTCGTGCAGAGCGCCCTCAAAGTCCTCCGCGCCCTCCAGCACATCGGCAAACTGCCGCAGCTCCTCGGCCACCGTGGTATTGAGGATGGTGTTGGTGCAGGAGATGGACTCGGCGGAGCCCAGCATCCGGAATTCAAACTTGTTGCCGGTAAAGGCGAAGGGGCTGGTCCGGTTCCGGTCCGTAGCATCCCGCTGGAACTTGGGCAGGGTGTGGACCCCGATACGCATAACCTCTTTTTCCTTGCCGTCGTAGGGAGCATCCTTTTCAATGGCCTCCAGAATCTCGCTCAGGTCCGAGCCCAGGAACATGGACACAATGGCGGGAGGTGCCTCGTTGGCACCCAGCCGGTGGTCGTTTCCGGCGGAGGCCACGGAAATTCTCAGCAGGTCCTGATATTCGTCCACCGCCTTAATCACGGCGCACAAAAACAGCAGGAACTGGGCGTTTTCGTAGGGGGTCTCCCCGGGCTCCAACAGGTTTACGCCGGTATTGGTGGAGATGGACCAGTTGTTGTGCTTGCCGCTGCCGTTGACCCCGTCAAAGGGCTTCTCATGGAGCAGACACACCAGGCCGTGGCGCTGGGCCACCTTGCGCATCATCTCCATGGTCAGCTGGTTGTGGTCCGCGGCAATGTTGGTGGTGGTAAAGATGGGGGCCATCTCGTGCTGGGCAGGGGCAACCTCGTTGTGCTCGGTCTTGGCAAGGACTCCCAGCTTCCACAGCTCGTCGTTGAGCTCCTTCATAAAGGCGGCAACCCGGGGCTTGATGGCACCGAAGTAATGGTCGTCCAGCTCCTGGCCCTTGGGGGCCTTGGCACCGAACAGGGTTCTGCCGGTGTAAATAAGGTCCTTGCGCCTGTCAAAGGCGGATTTGTCAATGAGGAAATACTCCTGCTCCGGGCCGACGGTGGTCTTGACGGAGGTCACGTTCTCATTGCCGAAGAGCTTCAGTACCCGCATGGCCTGGCGGTTGATGGCCTCCATGGAGCGAAGCAGCGCCGTCTTCTGGTCCAGGGCCTCGCCGCCGTAGGAGCAGAACACCGTGGGGATGCACAGAACGCCGTCCTTGATAAAGGCATAGGAGGTGGCATCCCAGGCAGTATAGCCTCTGGCCTCAAAGGTTGCCCGCAGGCCGCCGGAGGGGAAGGAGGAGGCATCCGGCTCGCCCTGGATGAGCTCCTTGCCGGAAAACTCCATAATCACTCTGCCGCCATCCTTGGGGGAGATAAAGGAGTCGTGCTTCTCGGCGGTAACCCCGGTCATGGGCTGGAACCAGTGGGTAAAATGGGTGGCACCCTTTTCAATGGCCCAGTCCTTCATGGCGTTGGCAACCACCGTGGCCACATTCATATCCAGGTGCTTTCCCTGCTTGATGGTCTTTTGCAGGGCCTTGTAGGTCTCCTTCGGGAGCCGTGCCTCCATGGTGGCATCGTCAAAAACCATAGAAGAGAAGATTTCCGTTACCATACTGATTTCCCCTTTTT
>USQL01000127.1 GCA_900556935.1 uncultured Eubacteriales bacterium
GGAGCAGTGCCCGGATCCGGGCCTTCAGCTCCAGAATGTTGAAGGGCTTGGTCAGGTAGTCGTCGGCCCCGTGCTCAAAGCCCATGAGCTTGTCCATATCGTCTGTTTTGGCGGTTAGGAGAATGATGGGCACGTCGGAAAATTCCCGGATGCGGCTGCAGGCGGTGAGCCCATCCATCACGGGCATCATCACGTCCAGCACCACCAGGTCCGGCTTTTCGCTTTTGGTCAGGTCCACGGCCTCCTGGCCGTTGGAGCCGGTGATGACATCATAGCCGTCGCTTTTTAGGTTGAAGCGAATGCCCTTGACCAGCACCGCCTCGTCGTCTACTACAAGAATCGTCATAGTTTTCCTCCTGGGTCCCGGGGAAAAGCCCCTATTTTTTTAAGAAATGGTTATCAATTTGGAAATACCGTCCCGGAAACGTTGACGGGCATTTGAAAAGCTGTTATAATTACCTCAATTATACACGACTTTTCGCCGCCGGACAAGTCCGGCTGTAAAATTTAGGGGGAAACCATGAAAAAAACCTTGCCAGCGCTGCTTCTGGCGGCAGTGCTTCTGATCAACTGCCTGTGCTTGCCCGCCTTTGCCGAGACCACCGCCTCCGACCCCACGGAAACCACCGCCGACCCCAACTTTGTGGAGACCCTGCCGGATCTTGCGGAGGATGCCCAGGCACCCAAGACGGACTTCGCCTTCGGAAGCGTCAGCATTCTGAGCGGCTGCCGGAGTCTGGACGGACAGGTGCCTCTGGCAGGCTCCAACCGGAAGCTGGAGTCGGCCCAGTCCGCCATTATCTACGAGCGTAACACAGGCACCCTGGTCTACGCCTACAACCCGGACCTGAAGCTCGCCCCCGGCGCTCTTTCCAAAATCATCACCGCCCTGATTGTCATTGAGCGGGTGGAGGACCTGGACACGGTGGTCATCTGCCAGCCCGGCATCGCCTCCCGGATTCCTGGCGGTGCCAACAGCGCCAAGCTCAAAAGTGAGGAGCAGCTGACGGTGAGGGATCTGCTGCACTGCATGATTCTTCAAAACGCCGCCGATGCCGCCGTGGCGCTGGCGGAGTATATCGCGGGCACCCGGGCCACCTTTGTGGACATGATGAACCAGCGGGTCAAGCAGATGGGCTGCACCAGCACGGTGTTTACGGATGTCCACGGCGTGGGCTCCGGTGCCCAGTACACCACCGCCCGGGATATGATTCGCATTATGCTCACCGCCACGGAAAACGAGCGGATGAAGACCCTGCTTGCCACCCAGACCTATACGGTGGCGGCCACCAATCTGTCCGATGCCCGGAAATTCAACTCCCTGAACTACTTGATGGAGACCACCATCGTGCCCAAATACAACTACAAGTGGGTCACCTCCGGTTTTTCCAGCTATTCCGGCGACATCGGCGCCAGCGTAGTCTGTACCGCGGACAATACCGAGAAGAACGTCTCCGGCCTGAATCTGGTGTGCGTGGTCATGGGTGCCACCCGTCAGTTCGCTGAAAACGGCTGGACGGTTACAAACTACGGCAACTTCGACGAGATGATTGAGCTTTTGGAGTATGCCTACAAGAATTTCAAGGTCTGCCGGGTGATCTACAACGGCATGACCGTGGAGCAGCTGCCCGTGGCGGGGGGCAACAACGACGTGGTGGGCGTGACCAATGTGGATATCAACACGGTATTGCCCAGCGCAGCCAAGATGAAAAATCTGATTACAAATGTCTCCGTCCGGGATGGCGGCCTGTCCGCGCCCATCAGCAAGGACGAGGTCATCGGCACCGTGGAATACTGGTACCAGTCCTCCTGCCTGATGGAGGCCCAGCTGCTGGCCCAGGAGAATGTGCGCACCGCGGCGAATTCCGGCCTGACGGTTTACAGCGCCTTGGCCCCCAAGACGGACTCCGGGCGTTCCGGAGTTTCTACGGCGGTGCTGGTTATCTGCGCCGTGCTCCTGGTGCCCACCGTCAGCTATCTGGTCATCAACGCCCTCCTGCGCCGCCGGGCCAGAAACCAGCGCCGGAAGCGGCGGCAGGAGCGGAAGAGAAGCAAGTAAGGGGAGCGCCATGGAAAACTGGAACGAACTGAAAGCACAGTGCCTTTCCTGCCGGGACTGCGGCCTATGCGCCACAAGGCACAATGTGGTCTTCGGCGTGGGCAATGAGCACAGCCCCCTGCTGTTTGTGGGCGAGGGCCCGGGGGAGCAGGAGGATTTGCAGGGCATCCCCTTTGTGGGCCCCGCGGGAAAGCTCCTGGACGATATGCTCTCCATTATCGACCTGGACCGGGAAAAGTGCTATATCGCCAACATCGTCAAATGCCGCCCGCCCCGCAACCGGGACCCCCAGCCGGAAGAGCAGGCTGCCTGCGAAAAATATTTGCAGGCCCAGATGGCCCTTTTAAGCCCTAAAATCATCGTCTGCCTGGGCCGCATCGCCGCCCAGCGCCTGATTGACCCCAATTTCCGCATCACCGGCGACCACGGCAGATGGCTGTTCCGGGACGGCACCTGGTACACTGCCCTCTACCACCCCTCCGCCCTCCTCCGCGACCCCTCCAAACGCCCGGAAACCTTCGACGACCTCCTGTCCCTCCGGGCCAAAATGCGGGAAATCAATATTTGAACTTGACTTTGCCACAGAAAGCGGGTATAATAACCTAGCTTTCGATGCTAGTGTAGCACAGTCGGTAGTGCATCTCACTCGTAATGAGAAGGTCGCCTGTTCGAGTCAGGTCACTAGCTCCAGAAATTATCCCCGAAACCGTGATAGTTTCGGGGATTTTACTGTATTTTCATAACTTTTTGAGAATAGCGATTTTTGCCGTTTTGCCCTTTGCCTAACATTTGCCTAACAACTGGGAGAATTAGGCTTGTTTGTCAAGCAGCTGTTCCATTCGGTTTGCCGCTTCCTGTTCTGCTGTCTGTAGGCTGTGGCTGTAAATGTTCATGGTGGTGCTGGTTTCTCTGTGACCCAGGATAGCCGATACCGTGCGCACATCCGTACCGGCGGCAATCTGCAAGGTAGCCTTTGTGTGCCGCAGTCCGTGAAAGGGAATCATGGGCAGCTTGTCGGCCTCGCTCTTGTCGGCGTTGTAGTGGTTTAGAATATCCTGCAAGGCGCTGTAGGGCGTGTAGTAGCTCATCATGGTTCCGTTGTCTTTGGTGAATATCCAGTTGTCACCCTGCCAATAAGCACCAACCTTCAAGCGGTAGCGGGTCTGTTCCTGCCTGAGCTGTTGCAGCTGTTTGGTGATGCTCCGGGGGATGGAAACAAGGCGGTAGCTGTTGCGGGTCTTGGGTATCTTCACAATCTGTTTTCCACCAACCACGGCGGCGGCCTTTGTGACCGCCACGGTGTTGTTGTCAAAGTCCACATCGTCCCAGGTCAAGGCCAGGATTTCGCCTTTGCGCAGTCCCGTATAGATTGCCAGGGTAAAGAGGGTTTTCAGCTGTAAGGGAAGCTCTTTCGTGCTGGTGTAGTCTCCAACGGTGTATTGCTTCCCGGTATCGTCTGTTCGGGTGTGGCCTTTGGTGTGGATGGTGTAGGGCTTGCTGATATAGTCCAGGAAGGTGGCGGCTTGCTGGGGCGTGAAGAACTTCACCTTGTCGGCGCTGTCTTCTGCCTTGACCCGGACGGCATCGCAGGGGTTCCGTTCTATGGCTTCCCATTCCACAGCGGTTCGCAGGATAGAGGAAAGCACATTGGAAACCTTGTTGATGGTTCCTTTGCTGTAACCTCCCGGCTTTCCATCATGGCGGCATCCGTCTTTGGTCAGGGAGACGAAAAAGGCGTTGACGGTGTGGGGCTTGATTTCCGATAGCTTCAAGTGGCCCAGGGCGGGCAGGATGAAGGAATCAATCACGGCTTGATACTTTTCCAGGGTTCCCGGCTGTAGCTCCTGCTGGGCTTTCTCAGCTGTCCAGCGGGCAACGAATTCTTGCAGGGTGGTTTTCTCACCTTCTAGAAGCTGTCCATTCAAGCACCGCTGTTCAAAGTCGAATGCGAACGCTTCAACGGCCTTTTGCCGCTTCCGTGCGGTCAGTCCTTGTTCGGGGGTGTAAGTGGTGTATTTCAAAATCTGCTTGCCGTTCACGTCCCGGCCCATGCTGACGGTGATTAAGTACGAGCCGTTACGTTCTTTGATGCTTGCCATAGTTCAAATCTCCTTGCTTTCTGCGTCCTGTCGGGTGGCTCTCTTCTGTACGGTGATGTAAGTAGCCCGCAGCCAGACAATAGGCATTTTCTCCAAAAGCGGGAGAATGGCGGCGATTAACTGTTCTCTTTCGGTCTGATTGTTCATAATAGCTGTTCCTCCTTGATTTCTGGCGGGGGACAAGCTATAATCAGCCTGTCCCCCTTGATGTTTTCATGTGGCGGGGCGTGAGGCTCTTTGCATCTGCTTTGGTCGGCGGTGATGCAAGGGGCCTTTCTTATTCGCTAATGGGCTGCACCTGGGAAGCACCGAAAAACGAAAGAACCCGCTTGCCGCTCTTGGTGGCGGGGTCATTCACGGAAGCTTGGTACAGGGCCTTGCTCTCATGGATGACTTCATAGCCTAGGGCCTTCCAGCCTGCCCAAGTGTGGGTTTCTTCGGCGACCTCGGCGGTGGCCTTGGCGGCGTTCTGGGTTTTGGCGTTGGCCCAGGCAAGCCGCAGGGCCAGGGCAAAGGAAGAAATACCCTTGCGGAAGAACTTCCATGCGGCCCTCATAATGCTGTGCAAATCGTACTTTTTCATGCTGCTGCCTCCTAAGTTTTGTTTGCCGTCTCTCCGTGCTGCCTCCGCTCCTTTGTGTTTGTCGTGTATGGGTTACAACAGGCGGTGTTGAAATTGGCTCCCAACCTATACACCCATATTATAATATGTTAGTACCAACACATCAAGAGGTAATATTGCATAAATATGACGGTACCAATATGTACATAATGTATATATGTACCAATATACGTTGACAGTTTGCCAATGGTGTGATAGTATGAAGGTAATAATATACAATAGGAGGGAGTTTATGCCTATTTCTGACGCTCAGCGTAGAGCGCATGAAAAGTATTTCAAAGAAAACTATCGGCAAGTAAAGCTGTCTATGCCAAATGAAGAAGCGGACGAATTGGAAAAATACTGTTCCAGCAACGGATACACAAAAGCCGGATTTATCCGGCAAGCAATCCGGGAGAAGATGGAGCGGGACGGTCCCGCCACAGAGGATGCAGAGGCGTGAGACCCAACACGATTCTTTTGAGGCGTGGAGCAGGGAAGTGTAGCCACTGAACCGGTGAATGCTCTTTCAGGCGACTGGACAGCAACGGCATGAGCTGTCCTCCGCCAGATAGCACCCATCAGAAGGGCCTACACAGACCACAGCACGAAGAACATCCGAATAGGGGTGTTGGATGTGTGTGATTTTTACTTTTGATAGAGCTTGTGGAGGCCTTGCGCTTCCTTGTAACGGAAGAAAAGCGTTTTATGTAATCGTATTACCACTTGCGAAAAACCGAACTGTGGGCCGCCGTGGGGATGTGGAGCGATACAAACACATTGGATTCAAGAGGGCTGGGGCTGAATGCTTCCGGCCCTCTGCTGTTTGCTGCTCCCTCTGTGGGTCGGGGGGCAATCAGGGAGGGCGAGATTTTTTGATAGGGCATCCGGCAGGGGGTATCTGTTTGATGGAGGGGGGGAGGGGG
>USQL01000128.1 GCA_900556935.1 uncultured Eubacteriales bacterium
CTGATGGCGTTGCTTTCCGCGCGCTCCCGGAGGGCGCGGGCCTCCTCCCAGAACTGCTCCTGGGGGATGCCCTGGCGGATGACCACGAATTCGTCTCCGCCGATGCGATAGGCCTGACCGGGGAAGGTCTCCTCCAAAACCCGGGCGGCATTGCGAATCAGCAGGTCGCCCGCGGCGTGGCCCCGGAGGTCGTTGGTCTTTTTCAGGCCGTTCAGGTCGATATACAGGATGCCCACCTGGGTCTGGCAGTCGCTGTTCCAGTTCTGCAGGGTCCGGTTGTAGCGATTCTGGTTGTAGAGCCCCGTCAGCTGGTCGTGGAAGCTCAGCTGCCGCAAATATTCCCGCTCCTTTTTCTGACGCAGGGCGTTGGCTACAAAGTATTGCAGGGAGGCAAGCAGGGTCTCGTCCTCATAGTGCTGCTGGGGATTGCCCACCCCCACAAAGCCGATGACCTTCCCCTGCTCCAGCAGGGGCACCGTCAGCAGGCGGTAGATGCCCTGGTTCTTAATAATGGTATAGTGCGGGGTGCCCCGCTCCTGCTCGATATTGGCGATGTAGTACTTTTTACCCTGCTGGAACTGCTTCATCCACATGGAGATTGTGTCCAGCGGCACCTCCTGGAGGTTCCCAATCTGGGGCACCACGCCGGGCTCTACAGACTCATAGGTATTGACGGTGATGCGCCGGGCCATATCGTTTTCGAAAACATAGGCCCGCTCGGCGTGGAAGTAGTCCTTGATAACCCAGAGCAAATCCCGGATGGCGGTGGAAATGTCCTTTCCGGAGGAGAGCTCCTCCACGCACCGGTTCAGGGTCTGGGCGATTTCCAGCCGCTGGACAACCACCGCCCGCTCCTCCTGGACCTTCCGCAGCTCCGCCTGCTGCTCCCGATTGACAATCAGGAAAATCAGCAGCATGGCCCCGCCCACGCTCAAAGAAATCAGAGCCAGGCCGTAGGAGACAAACTGAATCAGCGCCGCCACAAAGGGGAGAATCAAATAGGCCATCATCACCCGGAACATGCCCTTGCTCACCCGGTCCCGATACCGCTGCATCAGCACGCCGTCCAGCACCAGCCCCGCCACAGGGGGAACAAAGGATAGGGGGAACAGTCCGCCCCGGACATAGTTATTGGCCCCGTCTATCCGGTAGTAGAGCCCCGTAAACCAGGAAACGATGACAAGCCCCATGCCGATATAGCAAATGAACTCCACCGCCTTCACCAGGCGAAGCCTCGCCCGCTCCTGCACCGTGAGAAAGGCGCTGCACAGATACCGGTGAAACAGCAGCAGCACCCAGTTGTTCATAAGGAAGGATCCGCAGTTGGTAAGCCTGACCATCCATCGGGCAAATATGCCGGGTCTACCCTGAAAATACCAGGACAGGCCCTCACAGGCCAGCAGGAACGCCGCCCCCAGCTGCATGGCAATCAGATTATCTTTCTTCTCCCCCGACGGTAGCTCCAGCAGAGAAATCGCCGCTACCAGGCAGAACAGGCACTCCCAGCCCAGCAGTATAATATTTAAGTTGGATAAAAACATAGCTTCCTCTTTTTATACGGCCATCGCTTCCATTTTGTTCGATATGATTATAATATCATATTTTCTCGCGGATAGCAAGAGGAGGCAGTGACAAAACAAAAATAACTCTCATTCTGTTTTATCGGAACGGATTGAAAAAGCGCCCGCCGTTGAGGGCCGTCAGCAGGAACGACAGAGCCATCAGGCCGATGCACACGCCCATGGCAAGCCTGTCCCACCGGGTAAAGGGCCGGGCGGCATACCAGGTCCGCTTGTTTTTCTTGCCGAAGCCCCGCAGCTCCATGGCATTGGAGATGTTCTCGATGCGGTCCATGGAGCTGAGTACCAGGGGCACCAGAATGGCGCTGGCGGATTTGAGTCGGTTTATCAGGCTCGCCTTTTTGCTCATCTCCACGCCCCGGGCCTGCTGGGCCTGGGAAATCTCCCGGAATTCCCGCTGGATATCCGGGATATACCGCAGGGCCAGGGACACGGAATAGCTGATCCGGTAGCTGACCCCGATTTTATTTAAGGAGGCGGCAAACTCCGAGGGGTTGGTGGTGCACACAAACAAAAGCACAATGGGAATGGTGCAGGCGTTTTTCAGCACCACATTCAGGTGGTAAAACAGCTGCTCCAGGGTCACGGTATAGGGCCCCGCAATGTGAAACAGGGGCGTATCGCTTCCGTACAGATTGGGGCCGTGGCTGGGGCTGAACAGGAAAATCAGGATGTTGTTCAGCAGAATATACACAACCATCACCCCCGCCACCACGGAGACATCCCTGTACCGGAGCTTTGCCACATGGAACAGGGCAAAGGCCCCCACGGTTAAGACCAGCAGCAAAGGGGTATAGAAGCTGGTCATGGCCGCCACACTCCAGGCAAGCAGACACACCAGCTTGCTGGCACCGGTCAAACGGTGGATGGGCGAGGGTCTGTCAATATAATTAAAGAGATTGGTCATGCCTTCCGTCCCTCCCGGTCCCGTGCGATAAACCGCCGGGTAAATTCCTCCGGCTCCCCGATGCCGCACAGCGCCGCCAGATGGTACAGCGATGTTTCCTTCAGGCTTGCCCGGGAAACCAGCTCCGGATCATTGAGCACCTGGGCCGCCCCGGTGTCCGCCAAAATGGCCCCGTCGTGGAACACGATGGCCCGGGGGGTGTATTCCAGCATCAGGTGCATATCGTGGGTAATGAGCACCACGGTGGTCCCCGCCCGGTTGAGCTGGGCCAGGAAGTCCATAATCTGGGTATAATGGGCCAGGTCCTGCCCGGCAGTGGGCTCGTCCAGGAGAATCATCTCCGGCCGCAGCGCCAGAATGGAGGCAATGGTCACCCGCTTTTTCTGACCATAGCTCAGGGCCGATACCGGCCAGTTCCGGAAGGGGTAGAGCCCGCAGATTTTTAAGGTCTCCTCCACCCGGGCCCTGACCGCCTCCTCGGCAACGCCGCGGTTGCGCAGACCAAGGGCCACCTCGTCGAAAATCTGGGTTTGGGAAATCATCTGGTTGGGGTTCTGCATGACGTAGCCCACAAAATCCGCCCGTTCCTTGATGCTCAGGGCCCCCAGGTCCCGCCCGTCAAAGGTGAGCGTCCCCTCCTCCGGCTTTTCAAAGCCGCATAGGAGCTTGGAGAAGGTGGATTTGCCCGCGCCGTTGGTGCCCACAATGCTCAGCATCTCGCCCTTGCGGATGGTGACGGAGATATCTTTCAGGGTTTTCCGTCCCGGGTGATAGGAAAAACTCAGGTTTTCCACCTTTAAAAGCGGAGGCCGCTCCTCCTCCGGCGCTCCCGCGGGCTGACGGTGAAACCACTCCATCACCCGGCTTTTCTGCGCCTCCGTCAGGCACAGCTCCGGCAGGAACGCGGGGCGATTTTCTTTGGTAAGCGTCACCCCCGCGTATTTGAGGGCCGTCACATACAGGGGCTCCCGGATGCCGCTTTGGGAGAGCAGCTCCCCGCACAGAAGGGAATCCGGGTCCCCGTCGTAGAGAATCCGGCCCTCCCCCATGAGGACAATCCGGTCCACCTTCCGGTGGAGCACATCCTCCAGCCGGTGCTCGATGATGATCACCGCGCAGCCGGTTTTCTTCTGGATTTCGTCAATGAGCTCCACCGCCTTTTTCCCGGCGGCAGGGTCCAGGTTCGCCAGGGGCTCGTCAAACAGCAGCACATCCACGCCGCTGACCATCACGCCCCCCAGGGCCACCCGCTGCTTCTGGCCCCCGGAAATCTCCTGGGGCGCGGAAGTAAGAACCCTTTCCACATCGACGACCTTGGCAATCTCCGCCACCAGGTCCTTCATCTCTTTCTGGGGCATACACTCGTTTTCCAGGGCAAAGGCCATGTCCTCCGCCACCGTCAGGCCGATAAACTGCCCGTCGGAATCCTGCAAAACCGTGCCCACAATCTGGGAAAGATCAAAAAGGCCCATGGTCTTGGCATCCCGCCCGCCGATGGTCAGCTCCCCCGTGGCTTTTCCGGGATAGGAATTGGGAATCAGGCCGTTGATGCAGTGGGCCAGGGTGGATTTTCCGCACCCGGAGGGCCCGGCAATCAGCACCTTCTCCCCCTTGGAGACGGTGAGGTTGATATCATATAGGGTTGGCTCCGCCTGGGCCGTGTACTGGAAGCCAAAATGGGTAAAGGCAACAACAGGTTGGTTTTCCAACTGAAAACCTCCTTTCAAAAGTTCCATCCGCCAAGGGGAAGCACCTCCCCCCTCGCGGCCGGGGCTTTGGGAATCGGAGAACAAAGCTTCCCCGGTGGGGAAGCTGGCTCGGCGACAGCCGAGACTGATGAGGGGCGGCACACAGAACCAGTGCGGAGTAACCCCGGGCGAATACGTATAACCCCTGACGGAAGCCCATAACCTTCCCCAATGGGGAAGGGGGACCGCCGCAGCGGTGGATGAGGGGCGGTACGCAGAACCAGTGCGGAGTAACCCCGGGCGAATACGTATAAACCCTGACGGAAGCCCATAACCTTCCCCAACGGGGAAGGGGGACCGCCGCAGCGGTGGATGAGGGGCGGTACGCAGAACCGGTGCGGAGTAACCCCGGGCGAATACGTATACCCTGAAAGCCGAAACCCCCAGCCTTCTCCTGCTGGAGAAGGTGCCCGCAGGCGGATGTGGAGGGGACACCTGACGGGATTGCCATGCTGAAAAAGACGTTAAAAGCTATAAAATCCGTATTTTCGCCATATTTTCTAACCGACTCCGGCACTTGTTACAGGTGTCCCCTCCACATTCCCCCGCTGCGGCGGGGACCTTCTCCAGCAGGAGAAGGCTTTTGGGGCTTCCGTCCAGAGGTTATACGAATTCGCCCGGGCTTTCAGATTCCGCCAGTCTGTACCGCCCCTCATCAGTCAGGGCTGCGCCCTGCCAGCTTCCCCAAGGGGGAAGCTTTTGGCAGAAACTTTCAGCTTTTACGCATGTCTATGGCGCTAGGCACAGTCATTTTCAGGCCTTTGCCAGATTACTCCTTGCTCAGGCTGCCGGCCTTGGTTTTGGTAGAGGCGTAGGCAACGCACAGCAGGCTTCCCACGATGGCGGTGGTGACGGCGTTGGCCACACCGGCAAGCAGGCCTTGGGCCAGGAGCTTGTCCCAGGGCTCGCCCATCATGTATACGTCCAGCACGGGGGCCACCAGGAACCAGCAGATCAGATGACAGACCACCTGGGCGATGTTGAACTTCACCAGGCCCTTCTTGCCCATGTCGGCCTCGTCCATCTTGAAAAGCTTGGTGCTCAGGCCCATCAGCAGGCCAAACACGCCGGAGGCAATGACCCAGCTCCACCAGATGCCCCAGCCGTAGCTGAAGTCAATCAGAGCATGGCCGATGAAGCCAATCAGCGCGCCCGCCACCGGGCCGTAGACCACGGACATAAACGCCAGAAGGCCATACTGCACGGAAATATTGGTATTGGGCACGGGGCTGGGGATGGCCACGAACCGGCCCAGCACAAAGAACAGCGCCGCGCCGATGCCGATGGCAACGATGGTTTT
>USQL01000129.1 GCA_900556935.1 uncultured Eubacteriales bacterium
ATGGTAAGCACCTCCAAAACAAATAACAAAAAAGCGGATGCCAAAGCATCCGCATACCCGCAAAAATCCCTTCTAAGGGAAGAAGCTTGTATTGAACCGTTTCGCGTGAACTTACGGTGAGGCGGATGTTCAGCCTTCTTGATTACTTGTAGAGTCTACCACACCCATTTCAAAAAGTCAAGCACTTTTTGCCAATCTTTTTCGAATAGTTTTTCCTTCCTTTGGGGAAACTTTTTCCTATCCCACATTCCCCACAACGGTCCCCGGGAGATTTTCCAGGGCGGAGAGCACTTCCAAGGGCATATTCCGCTCCTTTGCCAGCTCCACAGACCGTTCGTGGAGCACCTGGGCCCCCTGGCGCACCAGGCGCAGCATTTCCTCGTAGCCGATGCGGTCAAATTTCCGGGCATCGGGAAATCTTCTGGGGTCCCGGTCGTAGATGCCGTCCACGTCCGTAAAAATCTGGCATTTGTCCGCCCCCAGGGCCCCGGCCAGGGCCACCGCCGTGGTATCGGACCCGCCCCGGCCCAGGGTCGTGACGCGGCCCTCCCGGGTAACCCCCTGGAAGCCCGCGACGATGACAATTTTTCCCTTTTCCAGCTCCCCTTGGATTTTTTCCGGGTCTACGGAAAGAATCCCGGCACCGCCAAAGGCGCTGTCCGTCAAAATTCCCGCCTGCCAGCCGGTCATGCTCACAGCGGATGCCCCCAGGGCCCCCACCGCCATGGCAACCAGCGCCGCGGACATCTGTTCCCCCGCGGCCAAATACGCGTCCAGCTCCTGCCGAGAGGGCCTGGGGTTGACGGCGTGGGCGCTTTCCAGCATCCGGTCGGTGGTCTGCCCCTGGGCGGAAACCACCGCCACCACCCGGTGCCCCTGGCCGGATAATCTCGTCAGCCGCCCCGCCGCCCGCAGAATCAGCTCCGCGCTGCCCAGAGAGGTTCCTCCGTACTTTTGCACAATCAGCGTAAAAACCACCCCCTGAAATCGGTATCTTCAATGTCAGGATATGTTCTTTTCCGGCGGAATGTGCAAAAAAGCCGCCCCGTGAACCGGAGCAGCCTTTGTGCGTTTCTCTTTACCCCGCAAGGACCTCCGCCTTGACAACGTCGTGGGCAGAGCTCAGTCTGCCCATGAATTCCTCCAGGGTGATGTTCAAATCCATGGTCTCCGCGGAGATGGTGACAACGGCAGTGCCGTTGCTGGGGACGATGGAATTGATGGTGATGATATTGGCCTTGGCATCCGCGAAAATCAGCAGAATATCGGACAATACACCGGGGCCGTCGTGCAGCAGCAGCTGGAAGGTTACGATGCGGCCCATCATCATATTCTGAAAGGGCATCACCGCGTCCCGGTACTTATAAAATGCGCTGCGGCTGATATCGGTCATGCGGGTGGCCTCGTTGACGGTGGTGGCCTCACCGGTGGAGAGCAGGCGCTTGGTCTCCGCGACCTTCAGAAAAACCTCCGGAAGGGCGGATGCCTCCACAATGTAATACTGGGGTTTGTTAGACATAAAAGCCTCCTATTGTTTCGCCGTATATGGCGTACAAGTGTTCATGTATCGGTAACATTGTAGCATACATTTTAGAAAAAGCAAGCCCAAAGAATTTTCTTTCCCATATTCTTCATTTTTTCCGTTTTTCCCCGAAAGGAGTCTGTTATGAAGCCCGCCACCAAGCGATTTTTCACCTTTTCCTGGACCCTGGTCCTGCTGTGGCTGTTTGCCCGGCTGGTGCTGCCCGTTCTGCTTCCCTTCCTTTTGGGGGCCGGTCTTGCCCTGGCCTCGGAAAAAGCCGTCAGGTTTCTGTGCGAAAAGGGCAGACTTCCCCGGGCGCTTGCTTCCGCGGTGGGCGTTGCCGCGACGGTAGCAGGCGTGCTTGCCATCGCCATGCTGCTGGGGGCCCTGCTTCTCCGGCAGGTGGCCCACTTGGGCAGCTGGCTTCCCTGGCTCACCGCAACCATCACCCAGGGTGCCGGGCTTTTGCAGCGCTGGCTTCTGGGCCTGGGGTCCCATTTTCCCCCGGCTCTCTGGGAGAGCTACCGCTCGGGCCTTACGGAGCTGTTTTCCGGGGGCAACGCCTGGCTGCAAAGGCTCAGCGCCCTTGCCCTGGGCACCGCCGGGGCCATGCTCTCCGGTCTGCCCGACAAGGCCATTTTTCTGGGCACCGGGCTTCTGTCCGCCTTTCTGATTTCGGCACGGCTTCCCAAGCTCCGGGCACTTCTGGAATGCCGGTTTTCGGAGCAGACCCTCGCCCGGTGGTACACCCGGGGGCGGCATCTGATACATGGCTTCCTGAGCTGGCTTTCGGCCCAGGCCCGTCTGACCCTGGTAACCTTCTGCGTGCTGCTGCCCGGCTTTCTTCTGCTGCGGGTCAGCCATGCCCCCCTGATTGCGGCGCTTGTGTGCCTGGTGGATGCCCTGCCGGTGCTGGGGACGGGAACGGTGATGCTCCCCTGGAGCCTTGTGTGTCTTCTGTCCCACGACGGGGGCCGGGCCCTGGGGCTTCTGGGGCTGTACCTCACCGCCGCCACCCTGCGCTCCCTGCTGGAGCCCAGAATCTTAGGCCGGAAGCTGGGCCTGGACCCGCTGGCCACGCTGATTGCCATGTACTGCGGCTTCCGCCTGTGGGGACTTCTGGGGATGCTGCTTCTTCCCCTGCTCACCGCCAGCGCCGCCGAAATCAGCAAAGAAAGCTGCTAAGGATTTAATACTTTCTTTCCAGATACCTATTGTACACGCTTCGATTTTTTGCTATAATAGGGAGAAAAAGCTTTCATTGGATGTGTGTGCATTGAAATACGGAATCTGGAAATGCGGGCAGCCCGATGCCCAGGATGTGAACCGGCTGGTAGGCGGCGGCTTCTCCCCCCTGACCGCCATGGTTCTGGCAGGACGGGATATTCGGGACCCTGCCGCCGCGAAGAAATTTTTAAGCTGTGACGGTGCCCTGCCGGACCCCTTCCTTCTGAGGGATATGGACAAGGCCGTGGCCCGGGTGCGGCAGGCCCTTGAAAGCCAGGAGCGGATTGCGGTCTTCGGCGACTACGACGTGGACGGCATCACCGCCACCTGCCTTTTGACAGACTTTCTGCGTGGGCAGGGGGCCGACTGCCTGTGCTACATCCCCGGGCGGCTGGAGGAGGGCTACGGCCTGAACCCCATCGCCATCCGGCAGCTGCAAAGCGAAGGGGTCAGGCTCATTATCACCGTGGACTGCGGCATCACCGCCGTAGAGGAGGCGGAGCTGTGCCGGGAGCTGGGGCTGGACCTGGTGATTACGGACCACCACGAGTGCAAGGACCAGCTTCCCCGGGCCGCCGCCATTGTGGACCCCCACCGGCCCGACGACGGCTACCCCCACCAGAATCTCTCCGGTGTGGCCGTGGCCTTTAAGCTCTGCTGTGCCCTGTCCGGCAACGCGGAGGCCGTGCTGGAGGAGTACGCCGACATGGTGTGCCTGGGCACGGTGGCCGATGTCATCCCCCTGGTGGGGGAAAACCGGGTGTTTGTCTCCCGGGGCCTCCGGGACCTGAGCCATACCCGCCGCCCCGGCCTTGCCGCCCTGATGGAGGAATGCGGCTGTGCCCAGGCAGAGGTCACCGCCTCCACCATCGGCTATATGCTTGCCCCTCGGATCAACGCCGCCGGACGCATGGGCCAGGTGGAGCTGGCTGTAGACCTGTTTTTGACCAAGGACACGGAAAAGGCCCGTTCCGTTGCCGCCCAGCTGTGCGAGCTGAACAGGCAGCGGCAGCAGATTGAATCGGAAATCTACCGGCAGGCCATTGCCATGCTGCCCGAGGGTGCCCCGCCGGAGGCCATCGTTCTGGCGGACGAGAGCTGGCACCAGGGCGTTGTGGGCATCGTCGCCAGCCGGATTGCGGAGGAGTTTGCCTGCCCCGCCTTCCTCATCTGCCTGGATGGGGACCACGGCAAGGCCAGCTCCCGAAGCCACGGGGGCTTTAACCTCTTCGCCTCCCTGCGGGAGCTGTCCCCCCTGCTTGAAAGCTACGGCGGTCACGAGCTGGCGGCGGGCTTTACCATCCGAAAAGAGAATATTCCAGCCTTCCGGGCCCGGGTCTGCGCCATGGCCGCCAGCTACTTTGCCGACGATGCCCATGTGAGCACCCTGGACTTAGACTGTGCCGTTCCTCCGGAGATGCTGACCATCCCGGAAATTGACAGCCTCAACGTGCTGGAGCCCTGCGGCAGCGGCTGCCCCAAGCCGCTGCTGATGATGACAGGGCTGACCGTTGAACGAATCCAGGGCGTGGGCGGCGGCCGCCACATGCGTCTGCGTCTGCGCCGGGGGCACTACGGCTTGAACGCCATCTTCTTCTCCGCCGACCCCGTGTCCGCGGGCATCGCCCAGGGGGATGTGGTGGACGTGGCGTTCCACCCCCAGGTCAATGAATTCCGCGGGGAGCGCAGTGTGCAGATGAACGTGGTGGATATCCGCCCCAGCTGTGCCGCCCCATGCCCTACCGACCTGCACCGCTACCGGGCCCTCCGCGCAGGGCACATCACCCCCCAGGACGCGGCCGTTCTGCTGCCCAGCCGGGCCACCCTGGGGAATGTCTGGCGGTATCTGGCCGGGGTGCCCGGCGGCAGCTTCCAGGAGAGCCCCCTGTGCCTGTGCCGGAAGATTGTCCGCCACACCGGCACGGAAATGAGCCTGGAAACCCTGCTCACCTGTCTGGATATTTTCCGGGATGTGGGCCTTCTGGACCTGAAGCGGGTCCACCTGACCCTATCCATCCGCCTGACCCCCAGGCAGGAGAAAGCGGACCTTACAAAAAGCGAAACCATGCAGGCCCTTCTGCGTGGGAAAGAGAGTTGATAGACAATGGAAACCTTCCAAGAGCACTATGATTCCATGATGGATACCATCCGCAAGCGGATGCCCGGGGCGGATTTCGCCCTCATCGACAAGGCTGTGGATTATGCCAATAAAAAGCACGCCGCCCAGAAGCGGAGGGACGGCTCCCCCTACATCATTCACCCCCTGGCCGTGGCCCAGATTGTCACGGAGATGGGCCTGGATATGGATGCCATCCTGGGTGCCCTGCTCCACGACTGCATTGAAGACACCGACGCCTCCCACGAGGAGATTGAAAAGCTCTTCGGCCCCACCGTTGCCGAGCTGGTGGAGGGCGTTACCAAGCTGACCCGGGCGGACTTCTCCTCCCGGGAGCAGGCCCAGATGGAAAACCTGCGGAAGATGTTCATGGCCATGAGCAAGGATATCCGGGTGGTGCTGATCAAAATCGCTGACCGGCTCCACAATATCCGCACCATGCAGTACCAGTCCCCGGCCAAGCAGATTTCCAAATGTCAGGAGACCATGGATATCTACGCCCCCCTGGCCCACCGACTTGGTATGCAGAAAATCAAATGGGAGCTGGAGGACACGTCCCTCAAATATCTGGCTCCCAAGGAATACAACGAGATTACCGCCTACCTCCAGGAGCACAAGGAGCAGGACGAGAGCTTCATGCGCACCATCC
>USQL01000130.1 GCA_900556935.1 uncultured Eubacteriales bacterium
CGTCCTCTACCTCCGTCTGCACCCGCCGCCGCAGAAGCCGGGCCCCATCCTGCCCCGCGCAGCCCTGGGCCAGAAAGGCCGGAAGGGTGGCGGGCAGCACCAGTTGGATGCCGCTTTGGCCGCTTCTTGCCTGAAGCTGCCGCAGGTATTTCCCGGCGATGGCCTCCATAGCCCCGCTGCTCAGGCTCTCAAAGAACACGGTGCCGTCCAGCCGCCCCAGAAACTCCGGGGTAAACCGTTCCCGCAGGGCCGCGGCAAACTGCCCCTGTCTTCCCTCCGCGCAGAAGCCCAGGCCCTCGCTTTTGCTGCTGCCCCCTACGTTGGAGGTCATGACCACAACGGTGTTTTTAAAGCTGACCTTCCGCCCTGTGGAGTCCGTCAGCTCTCCCTCCTCCATAATTTGCAGCAGCAGCCCCAGTACCTCCGGATGGGCCTTTTCCAGCTCGTCCAGGAGCACCAGGCTGTAGGGTCTTCTGCGCACCGCCTCCGTCAGCTTCCCGCCCTCGTCGTAGCCGATATAGCCCGGAGGGGCTCCAATGAGCCGGGAGACGGAGTGCTTTTCCATATACTCCGTCATGTCCAGCCGCAGCATGGCATCCACGCTTCCGTAGACCTCCGTGGCCAGGGCCCGGCACAGCTCCGTCTTTCCCACCCCTGTGGGCCCGGCAAACAGCAGGCAGGCGATGGGCCGCCCCGGGTCCCGCAGGCCGGAAAAGCCCCGCCGCACCGCCTCCGCCGCGGTGCGGACAGCCTTGGGCTGCCCCATGACGTGGGCGGATAAGAGCTCTTCCAAATGCAGCAGCCGTTCCCGCTCCAGAGCCGTCAGCCGTCCCACGGGAATCCCCGTCCGGGCGGAGACCACCCAGGCGATATCCGCCGCCGTCACGGCCCGGGGCCGCTTTCCGTCGGCGGTCCGCTCCATCAGGGTTTGGACCTTGTCCCTTAGTTCCGCCGCCCGCTCAAACCGCCGCTCCCGTACCGCCTCGTGGAGCTCCTCCTCCAGGGCCTTTCGGGCAGAGGAGGACCTGCCGCCCAGCTCCTCCATTTTCGCCCGGGCCGCCCCCTCGTCTAAAAGGTCAATGGCCTTATCCGGCAGGTACAGGTCCGGCAGATACCGGGTGGAGAGCCGCACCGCCTCTTTGAGCGCATCCTCCGTAATCCGCAGACGGTGGTGCCGCTCCAGGCCGGGCTTTAAGGCCCTCAGAATTTCCACCGCCGTCTCCGGGGCGGGCTCCGCCACCGGAACCGGGCGGAACCGGCGCTCCAATGCCGCGTCCTTTTCAATATATTTCCGGTATTCCTCCCGGGTGGTGGCCCCCACCATCTGCACCTCTCCCCGGCCCAGAGCGGGCTTTAGGATATTGGCCGCGTCAATGGCCCCCTCCGCGGCCCCGGCCCCTACGATGGTGTGCATTTCGTCCACAAAGAGAATCACGTCCCCACTGCGGCGAATCTCCGCCAATACGTCCCGCAGACGCTCCTCAAATTCCCCCCGGTATTTGGTCCCGGCCACCAGGCTTGCCATGTTGAGGCTGTAGAGCCGCTTTTCTTTGAGCTGGGGCGGCACGGTGCCCATGGCCATGCGCTGGGCAAGGCCCTCGGCAATGGCGGTTTTCCCCACCCCGGGCTCTCCAATCAGGGCCGGGTTATTCTTGTTCTTCCGGCACAGAATGCCAATCACCGTGTCGATTTCCCGGTCCCTTCCAATCACCGGGTCCATGGTCATGGCCTTCTGCACCAGGTCCTCGCTGAACTGCTCCAATAGCTTCGTACTGGTCCCCTCCTTCTTCCCGTTCCGCCCCTGGGGAACGTCAAAAAAATATTGCAGCGTATGGGTAAACAGGGTATCCGGGCGCACACCGCAGGTTTTCAGCAGCAGCCCCGCCCCGCTGTCCTCCTCCCGGGCCATGGCCAGAAGCAGGTGGGCCGGCTCTACCGAGCGCTTTCCCTGGCGCTTTGCCTCCCGGGCGGCCAGATAGAGAATCCGCCTGGCCTCCCGGCTGAGCCCCTGGGGCAGGGGCATTTCCGGCCTCCCGAAGCCATACAGGAGCATGGTAAGCTCCCTTAAAAACCGCGGCTCCACCCCCAGCCCCCGGAGGATCTGGGCGCTGCCCCCGGGCTCCTGGCACAGGGCCAGCAGCAGATGCACTGAGCCCACATAGCTGTGGCCCAAGAGCCGCGCCTCTCCCCCGGAGCGCCGAATCAGCTCCCCCACCTGGGCACCGTATCGCATGGTATCCCCCCTTTGGCCCCTAGTTTCGCCAGCCGGGGGAGGAAATATACGGAAATAAAAAAATTGCGAAAAAAGGAATTGCTTTTTTTAGAATCCATGCTAGAATATACATGCATTATCTGTAATGCAGACTCGAAAAATGATAGGAGGTATTTTTCATGGCTTACAACATTACCGATGCTTGCGTCAAGTGCGGTTCCTGCGCTGAGCAGTGCCCCGTCGAGGCTATTTCCGAGGGCGAGGACAAGTACGTAATCAATCCTGACGTCTGCGTCAGCTGCGGTTCCTGCGCCGATCAGTGCCCCGCTGAAGCTATCGAGGAAGGCTGATTCTTCGGAACACCCCCGGCCTGCGCTCATCAAAAGCGCAGGCCGGTTTTTATAGGGAGGATTCTTTGGAAACACTGTTCAATGGCTTTACGCTGGATATCCCCTCCGGCGCTTTCCCTTTAAGCACCGACTCCATGGCCCTTGCCTGGTTTGCCCGTCTGCCCAAAAACGCGAAGGTTCTGGACCTGGGCTCCGGCTGCGGCACCCTGGGGATTTTGCTCTGCGCCCGGGATGCAAATTGCCGCGTCACCGGGGTAGAGCTGACGGAGCGGGCCCATTTGGCAGCCATCCAAAACATCCGCCGGAACGGGCTGGAGCACCGCATGGAAAGTATATGCGCGGACCTGCGGCGCTTGCCCTCCCTGTTTCCGGCGGGCACCTTCTCCGCCGTCGTTTCCAATCCCCCCTATTTTTCCGGGGGACCCCGGGCAAGGCAGAATCCCCTTGCCCGGCACGAGGACTGCTGCTCCGTGGAAGACCTGCTGTCCGCCGCTGCCTGGGGGCTCAAATACGGCGGGGACCTGTTTCTGGTCCACAAGCCGGAACGGCTGGGGGAAATCCTGTCCGTCGGCGGGAAATTCCGTTTGGAGGGGAAGGTCCTCACCCTGGTGCGCCACCGCCCCGGGGGAGACATCGCCATGATTTTTGTCCGGCTGCGCAAGGGTGCGAAGCCCGGCCTTGCCATCCGGGAGATAACTCTGACGGATGGGGCGGGGAACCCCACGGAAGACTACCGCAGCATGTATCATCTGTGATTTTTATAAGGAGGCCAGTATGGCTGGAATGCTCTACCTTGTCCCCACGCCCATCGGCAATCTGGGGGATATCTCCAAGCGTGCCCGGGAAACCCTGGAAAGCGCGGATTTCATCGCCGCCGAGGACACCCGGGTCACTTTAAAGCTTCTCAACCACCTGGAGCTGAAAAAGCCCCTGGTAAGCTATTATGAACACAACAAGTCCTTCAAGGGTGAAAAGATTCTGGACCGGATTCTCGGGGGCGAAACCTGCGCCCTGGTATCCGATGCCGGAAGCCCCGCCATCTCCGACCCGGGCGAGGACCTGGTACGCCAGTGCGCCGCCGCAGGCATTCCGGTCTGCGCCATTCCCGGCCCCTGCGCCGCCATCACCGCCCTGAGCATTTCCGCCCAGAGCACCGGCAGATTCTGCTTTGAGGGCTTTCTCTCCACCGCAAAAAAGAGCCGCCGGGAGCACCTGGAAAGCCTAAAAACCGAGCAGCGAACCATGATCTTCTATGAGGCTCCCCATAAGCTGCTCACCACCTTGCAGGATATGGCCGCCGTCTTTGGGGAAAATCGCCCCATCAGCCTTTGTCGGGAGCTGACCAAGCTCCACGAAGAGGTGGTCCGGACCACCCTGGGCAAAGCCGTGGAAAAGTACACCGAAACGCCCCCCAAGGGGGAATTTGTGCTGATCGTGGCCGGTGCCCCGGAAGCGATCAGAGAAGCCCCCTCAGAAGCCGACGCCGCCGCCCGGGTGAAGGCGCTCCTGGAGCAGGGGCTTTCCCGCAAGGACGCAGTCAAGCAGACCGCCGCCGAACTGGGCCTGCCGAAGAACACGGTCTACGCTCTGGCGCTGGAAGAGGAATAGAGCAATCATGCAAAGTACAGCCGCAGCCGACTGCAAAATGCACCGGCTGCGCTTTTTTTCGCACTGTTCTTTTTGCCCTTTCCCGGCATAATCTTGTGCCAAGGGAGGGAGCGCTATGGTCATGGGGTGGATTTGGACGGGGCTGATTGCCCTGAGCATTCTCTCGGCAGCGCTGACCGGGCGGGGGGAGGCTCTGGCCGGGGCGGCTATGAAAGGGGCACAAGCCGGGGTAACGCTGACGGTCTCTATGGCGGGGGCGGTGTGCCTGTGGTCCGGGGTTGGGAAGCTTTTGGAGAAAAACGGGGCCATGGGGCTGCTGTCAAAGCTGCTCTCCCCCATCCTGGGGCGCATTTTCCCGGACAGCCGGGAAGACGGCCTTCTCCGGGGGTATCTCAGCGGAAACATCTGCGCCAACCTGTTGGGGCTGGGCAATGCCGCCACGCCCATGGGCATCCAGGCGGCCAAGCGGCTGAAAACGCCCGGAAGCGACGCGGCAAGCGATCAGCTGTGCCGCCTGGTGGTGCTGAACACCGCCTCCATCCAACTGCTGCCCACCAATGTGGCCGCCGTCCGGGCGGCGCTGGGATGCGGCCGACCCTTTGACATTCTCCCGGCGGTATGGGTTACAAGCATTCTCTCCGCCGGGCTTGGCGTCTGCGCGGCAATTCTTCTGGGACGGGTCCGGAAAGCATGACGGACTACCTGATTCCCATGATATTGCTGCTGGCCTCTGCCGTTTCTCTGGGCAAGAAGGAGAACAGCTATTCACTTCTCTTAGAAGGCGGGGCCGAGGGGCTGCGCCTGCTGAAGGACATCCTCCCCACCCTCGTTCTGCTGCTCACCGTCGTGGAGCTGTTCCGCTCCTCCGGGGCGGCGGAGCTTTTGCAGCGGTTTCTGTCACCGGTCTTTTCTTTGCTGGGTATTCCTGTGGAATGTGCCCTGCTGGTGCTGGTGCGGCCCATCAGCGGCAGTGCCGCCCTGGCGGTGGCCACAGACCTGATGGGGGTTTACGGCGTGGATTCTCAGATCGGCCGGACGGCAGCAATCATGCTCGGCTCCACGGAGACTACTTTTTATACCATCAGCGTTTATTTTGGAGCCGCAAATATCCGCCGCAGCCGCTATATCATGAACGGCTTTTGCCTTCTTTTTCAAAGATGTACGCAGATTTGCCCAATCGCCCTCATAGAATTTAGTGATATCATTTTTGTAATTGTCCAGATCATAACACAGAAATATAGTCCACGAACCCACATCTTTATGCTTTTCTTTACACTGAGTAATGAACCAGCGGTTGGAATGTGGCATTTGGGTAACGGTATTTACTGTGTTAAATT
>USQL01000131.1 GCA_900556935.1 uncultured Eubacteriales bacterium
GGTCATGCTGGCCGTAGGCCCGCAGACCGATGCCCTGCTTCAGGTCGTCCATGGCATCGATGTTGTCCATCCAGTATTCGTCCACCACCCGGAGCATAATCACCCGCTCCAGCTCCCGCATCAGGGGGCTGCCGTAGGCGCGCTCCTTGGCATCGTAAGTTGCCTTGGCAAGGCCGCACAGGGCATCCGTCAGCTTCTGGGCATCCATGCCCATCAGCTCCCCGGCCTTCGCCTCCAGCGTGCCCTTGGCAAAGTAGATGCCCTCGGTCTGGACGGAGAGCTCCTTCAGCGCCTCCTCGTTGGCGGTGCCGCCGTGCTCGCCCAGGGCGGTTGCCACGGTGGAGCCCAAAACGGACGTGAGCATGGTCATGATGTTCTCCCGCAGGTCCTCGCCGTCCAGCACCTTCTGCCGCTGGGCATAGATCACCTCACGCTGGGTGTTCATCACGTCGTCGTATTCCAGGACGCTCTTTCTGGCCTTAAAGTTCCGGCTTTCCACGTTCTTCTGGGCGTTTTCCACGGCGTTGGAGAGAATCTTCGCGTCAATGGGGGTGTCCTCGTCCAGTCCCAGGGAGTCCATCATGCCCATAATCCGGTCGGAGGAGAACAGCCGCATCAAGTCGTCCTGTAGGCTCAGGTAGAACCGGCTCTCGCCCGGGTCGCCCTGACGGCCCGCGCGGCCCCGCAGCTGATTGTCAATCCGGCGGGACTCGTGGCGCTCGGTGCCGATGATAAACAGGCCGCCCGCCGCCCGGACCTGCTCGGCCTCCTGGGCGATGTGGGCCTTGTAGGTTTTCAAAAGCTCGTTGTATTCTTCCCGGATGGCCAGAATCTCCGGGTCCGTAGTCTCAGCGAAGGAATCCGCCTCGGCAATCAGCGCCTCATCTTTCCCCTGCTTGCGCAGGTCCGCCTTTGCCAGGAACTCGGCGTTGCCGCCCAGCATGATATCCGTGCCACGGCCTGCCATGTTGGTGGCGATGGTCACCGCCCCCAGCTTACCGGCCTGGGCCACAATCTGGGCTTCCAGCTCGTGGTACTTGGCGTTCAGAACGTTGTGGGGGATGCCCTGGGCCTTCAGCATTTTGCTGAGGATTTCGCTTTTTTCAATGGAGATGGTGCCCACCAGCACAGGCTGGCCCTTGGCGTGGCATTCCTTCACCTGCTCCACAATGGCCCGGAACTTGCCCGCCTCGGTTTTGTATACCACATCCGGGTGGTCAATTCGAATCACAGGCCGGTTGGTGGGGATTTCCACCACGTCCAGCCGGTAGATGGCCTCGAATTCCTCCTGCTCGGTCAGCGCCGTACCGGTCATGCCGGAGAGCTTGTCATACAGCCGGAAGAAATTCTGGAAGGTGACGGTAGCCAGGGTCTTGCTTTCGCTGGCGACGGTCACGCCCTCCTTGGCCTCGATTGCCTGGTGCAGGCCCTCGTTGTAGCGGCGGCCGTACATCAGCCGTCCGGTGAATTCATCCACGATGATGATTTCCCCGTCCTTCACCACATAGTCAATGTCCTTCTTCATCAGGCCCCGGGCCTTCATGGCCTGGTTGATGTGGTGAGACAAAGTGGTGTTCTCCGCGTCCGCCAGGTTCTCCACGCCAAAGAACTTCTCGGCCTTGGCAATGCCGGAGGCGGTCAGGGACACGGTGCGGGACTTTTCATCCACAAAGTAGTCGCAGTCGTAGTCGTCCTGGACCTCCTTGTCCTCGGTTTTGGCGAAGACCTGCTTGCGCAGGGTGGAAACGAACTTGTCCGCCATCTGGTACAGCTGGGAGGAGTCCTCTCCCTTGCCGGAGATAATCAGCGGGGTCCGGGCCTCGTCAATCAAAATGGAGTCCACCTCGTCCACAATGGCAAAGGCATGCCCCCGCTGCACCAGCTCCTGCTTGTAGATGGCCATGTTGTCCCGCAGGTAGTCAAAGCCCAGCTCGTTGTTGGTGCAGTAGGTGATGTCCGCGGCGTAGGCCTCCCGCCGTTCCGGGGGCATCATTCCGGGAATCACCAGGCCGACACTGAGGCCCATATACCGGTAGACCTTGCCCATCCACTCGCTCTGGTACTTGGCCAGGTAGTCGTTCACCGTGACAATGTGGACCCCCCGGCCGGTCAGAGCGTTTAAGTAGGCGGGCAGAATGGCAACCAGGGTCTTGCCCTCGCCGGTCTTCATTTCCGCAATCCGCCCCTGGTGCAGGACAATGCCGCCAATGAGCTGCACGGGGTAAGGCCGCAGCCCAATCACCCGGTCCGCCGCCTCCCGAATGGCCGCGAAGGCCTCCGGCAAAAGCGAATCCAGGGTTTCGCCGTCTGCGTAGCGCTTTTTAAATTCCTCCGTCTTCCCCTTGAGTTTCTCCTCGCTCAGCGCCTTATATTCCGGCTCCAGCGCCAGAATCGCGTCCACCATGGGCTGAATCTTCTTCAGCTCACGCTGGGAGCGGGTTCCAAACAGCTTGGTAATCAGTCCCATCTGGGATCTCTCCTTTCAAAACCCGGTTTCACCCCCGGATTTCCTTCAAAATTTGCTAATCTATGGCATTATATCATATGTGCTCCAAAAAATATAGAGTTTTTTGTAAACAATCCGAGCAAACCCCCATAACCTTCCCCGGAGGGGAATCTTTATAACCTTCCCCTCCGGGGAAGGTGCCGCCCGAACAGGGCGGCGGATGAGGGCGGTACAGACTGACGGAATGAAAAACCCCGGGCGAATTCGTACCGACCTATCGCACACCCAAGTAGGGGCTACCAGCCGCCCGAAAGCTGTCCGAACTGAGCATGGCAGTTGAACGTATACCCCCAGACAAAAGCCCCTAACCTTCCCCACCGGGGAAGGGGGACCGCCTCAGCGGTGGATGAGGGGCGGTACAGACTTACGGGACCTGAAAGCCCGGGCGAATTCGTACCGACTGTACATCGGCCTCCTACGTATTCGCCCAAACCCTCTCCGCACCGGTTCTGCGTACCGCCCCTCATCAGTCAGGGCTTCGCCCTGCCAGCATCACTTTTCATTGTATAGCTGCCACAGGCAGCTATTATTTTTTTATTCGCTGCGCGACGCACCGCCCAGAGGGGAAGCTTTTTCTCCTAACCTTCCCCCTGGGGAAGGGGGACCGCCGCAGCGGTGGATGAGGGCAGTACAGACTTACGGGACCTGAAAACCCGGGCGAATTCGTACCAACTTCCTATTTTACAACTCTCACTTCACAACCGCATCTCTGCCTCAAATTTCGAAGGATATCTTCGCAGACACCTCCAAAATTCTCATTGACATCCTTATTGCTGTACCTCAGCACTTTCAGGCCAAGGCCCTGCAAATAAGCATCTCTTTTCTTATCATATTCCAAACCACCATCTTCAAAATGCTGAGAACCGTCCAATTCTATCACAGTTTTTGCACAATGGCAGTGGAAATCAACTATATAATATCCAATCACCTTCTGGCGATTTACCGTTACAGATAGGCGTTTCAGGAACTGATACCACAGTTTTCGCTCCTGCGGGGTCATTTCTTTACGAAGGGACTGTGCATTGGAGCGGAGGGATGGATTACGCGGGACAGGCATCTGAATTCCTCCCTTTCAGCTTGTACGAATTCGCCCAAGCTTTTTATCCGGCAGGTGCCTACCGCCCCTCATCAGTCAGGGCTTCGCCCTGCCAGCTTCCCCGGAGGGGAAGCTTTTTCTCAGAACAGCCCCATGTACCAATCCAGCACCCCCTGGCCGTACATCACCGTCAGCAGGGCGGCGGCGGTGATGGCGGGGCCCCAGGGGAAGAGGGGGGCACCGTCCTTTTTGGGGGCCATAAGGCCGAAGACGATGCCGAGGACGCAGGCGGCCAGCAGGCACAGAAGGTTTAATTTCCAGCCCAGGAACAGCCCCGTCACAAACAGGAGCTTGATGTCTCCCCCGCCCATGGCCTCCACTTTTTTGACCTTTTCGTAGAGGAGCACCACCAGCAGCAGCCCTCCCGCCACCAGGAAGCCCCCCAGGAGGCCATCCAGCCAGGCAGCAAAGGGGGCGTGGGACAGAAGCAGGAACACCGGACGCAGGACAATTCCAAAAAGAATGCACCGGTCCGGAATCATATATCCCTCCAAATCCGCGAACGCGCAGGCAAGCAGAACGCTTACAAACAGCAGATATTCAAGGGCTTGGAGCGAGATATCATATTTAGAAACAATGGCCAGGTAGCTCGCCGCCGTGGCAATCTCCGCCCAAAGGTGACCTTTGGAGAGCTTCGCCCCGCAGTAGCGGCAGCGGCCGTGGCTTGCGAGAAAGCTCACCACAGGAATCAAATCCCGGGGGCTCAGCACATGGGAGCAGGCATCACAGTGGGACCGGCCCTTCAGCACCGACTCCCCATGGACCACACGCCAGGCAAAGCAATTGAGAAACGACCCCATGCACAGGCCAAGCACAGCCGTGGCAATCAGGGTATAGGCGGTAATAAAAGGGGTAGCGTAAAGCATGGGGGGCTCCTTTCTTTTACCGGCCACCCCGGAAGGCGCCTTCCGGGGTGGCCATGGGTTGTACATTCCAAAATCAATTCCGCAACCCTCCGGGATTAACTTTGGCAAGACGAAATTTTTTAGCCAGGGAAAGAAATTTTAACAGTGATGTTTCCATCAGCCTGGGTAACCTCGTACTCAACATGCTTCCCGGTTCCCCAAGTAAGATCAGAAATTCCGCCAATATTAGGAACGGTAATGCCAGTTGCACCTGCATTGCCATAAGTAGTGTAGCTACCGGCAGCATCTTTAGCCGTGATAGAACCGTCTGTATTCAGCTGGTATTTGCCCGCAACTGTAGTAGTATCAGAAGTAAGCATTTCTGCCATAAGCGTTGCATATCCGGCACGAATGTTAGCCTCGTCAGTAGCAACTCTGGCCTTGTTCAGAGAAGCGGTAAAGGTGGGGATGGCAATGGCGACCAGCACGGCGATAATGGCCACGACGATCAGCATTTCCATCAGGGTAAAACCCTTAGATTTCTCGAGCTTTTTCATGTTTAGGTCTCCTTTTCTTAAAAATTATTCTTGGGTTACAAATTTGAATTTCATCCCGCAAGCCTCCAAAATGAATTCAGAAAAGCAGGATTAAATTATGCTGTTTTGATAGTAACAGTAATATTTCCATCTGTCACAGCGACAGTATACGTCACTTTCTGTTTAGCAGTCCACTTGTTGTCGGTATTTACAGTTGTTCCGCCAATATTGGGAACAGTAATGCCGGTAGCAGTAGCATTACCCTGAGTAAGATAATCACCATCCGCATCCTTTTTTACAGAACCATCTTTATACAGTGTGTAATCGCCTGCAGCGTTCGCATCGTCGGTTGTCAAAATCATAGCCATCAGAGAAGCATAACCGGATCGGATATTTGCCTCGTCAGTAGCAACTCTGGCCTTGTTCAGAGAAGCGGTAAAGGTGGGGACAGCAATGGCGACCAGCACGGCGATAATGGCCACGACGATCAGCATTTCCATCAGGG
>USQL01000132.1 GCA_900556935.1 uncultured Eubacteriales bacterium
GTTCTCGTTGACCACCGCGCCCTTGGGGTTCATGCAGAAGGTGCGCACCTTGTCCCCGTACTGCCGGGTGCGGTAGACGATCTTGCTTTCATAGAGTTCGTCCGTCAGGTGAGAGAAGACCTCCGCGGGCAGCTCCACCCGGACACCGATGTCCACTCGGTTGGACTTGGTGGGGATGTCCAGCTCCCGGCAGACCTGCTCCATCCACTTGCTGCCGCTGCGACCTACGGAAATGATGCACTTTTCGCAGGTGAAGGTTTCCTTGGCAGTGACCACCTCATAGCCCCCGTCCACGATTTCCACCTTCTCCACCGGGGTGTCGAAGAAGAAATCCACCTTATCCTTCAGGTAGTTATACAGGTTTTCCAGCACCACATAGTTGATGTCCGTGCCCAGATGGCGGACGGAGGCATCCAGCAGATGCAGGTCGTGCTGGATGCAGGCCTTCTTGAACTGGGTTCCGGCGGTGGTGTAGAGCTTGGTGCCCGCACCGCCGTAGCGCATGTTGATTTCGTCCACATAGCGCATCAGCTCCAAGGCCTGACGCTTGCCGATATACTCAAAGAGCGTGCCGCCAAAGTCGTTGGTAATGTTGTATTTTCCGTCGGAGAAGGCACCGGCGCCGCCGAAGCCGCTCATAATGGAGCAGGTTTTGCAGCCGATGCAGGTCTTGACCTTTTCTCCGTCGATGGGGCAGTGACGGCGGGCAAGGGCATGACCTGCCTCGATGACTGCCACCTTCTTCTCCGGGCACCGCTGGGTCAGCTCATAAGCGGAATAGATGCCGCCGGGGCCGGCACCGATAATCAGAACGTCGTAATTCATGGGTTTCCTCCAAAATATTCTATGCGTTTTTCTAGGGAAGCTCTGATTAAATCGGCAAGAGCTGGCAGCGAGAGATTTTGTTCTCAGGCAAGGTTTGAAAAACGGTGGAATACTGTATGTATTTCCCGTTTTTCAAACCGCAGTCTGGGAGCAAAAGATCCGCTGTCCAGCCGCCGACGATTTATTCAGAGTTTCCCTAGGTTCGCATAATCTCTTACGATATCAGTATAGCGTATCTGCCGGGAAATAGCAAGACGAAAAAACGCGCCGTTTCCCGGCGCGTTGGGTTATTGTCTTCTTTCTATGGGCAGTCTTATTGAAAGCGTTCCGCCAAAGTTTCGAAGAAGTCAGCTCCGGCCTTCAGAATCTTCTCGTCAAAGTCGAAGGTGTCCGTATGCAGGGCGGGTACGTCCCCCAGACCCAGGAAGAAGAACATGCCGGGCAGAGTCTTCTGATACCAGGAAAAATCCTCGGCGGTCATACTGGGGCTCTCCAGCACCCGGAAGGGACATATCTTTCCTACCCGCTCGGCCAGATTCTCCGGGTTCATCACCGCGGGGTAGCCGTCGCTGAAATGGATATCCACAGAGCAGCCGTATTTGGCTTCCAATTCCGCCCCAATATCCCGAAGGCCCTGGGCAAGACCCTCAAAAATTTCATCCTGGAAGGCTCGGAGTGACCCCTCCATCCGGGTATGGGCGGACAGGGCATTGCGCACGGTGCCGCTTTCGAATTTTCCGAATTTCAGCAGATGATAGACCCTGTCCGGCAGCTTCCGCTCCATTTCCATGGCCTTCCGGTAAAATTCCGTTCCGGCCATCAGGGCATCGATGCCCTCCGCCGCTTTGGCAATGTGGGCGGATTTTCCGTAAATGTCCACATTTACCTCGCTGGAGCGAGCCATCAGCTCCCGGGGACGGCTGGCAATGACCCCGGCCTCCAGCCCCGGCCACAGATGCAGGCCGAAAATGGCCTGTACCCGGTATTCCCGGAACACACCGGTCTCGCAGATATCCCGGGCGCCGCCGGTGGTCTCCTCCCCGCTCTGGAACACCAGCAGTACATTGTCGGGCATCTCCCGCTTTTCGCTGAGCCGCCGGGCAAGCTCCAACACAATTGCCATATGCCCATCGTGACCGCACGCGTGCATCCGCCCCGGATGCCGGGAGGCGTAAGCCGCCCCGGTTTTTTCGGAGATGGGCAGGGCGTCGCAGTCCGCCCGGAAGGCGATGGCCTCCGCGTTTCCAAAGTCAAACCAGGCGCACAGGCTCCCCGGCGCCGGGGAGAACACCCGGCAATTCAATCCCGCCAGGGCATTTCGCAGATAGGCGAAGGTCTCCGGCAAACACCTGTCCAGTTCCGGAATTTCATGCAGAGCCCGGCGATCCTCACGCAGTTTCATTGGCGCTCCCTCCTTTGGAAATCATTATAGGTGACGAACCGGCTCCTGTCAATTTTTCTCCTTGTTATTTTCGGTGGGGAATGATAAAATACCCCCAAAAGCGAAAGGAGCAAACCTATGAACGCACAGGAAATCATCGAATATATCCGCACCTCGGAGAAAAAGACCCCGGTGAAGGTCTACGTCTGGGAGAAAACCCCGGTGGCATTCCCCAATTGCCGGGAGTTCCCCGCCGGAGAAGGCTGCAAAATCGTCTTCGGCGACTGGAAGGACGTTAAGCCCGTGCTGGAAAATAATGAATTTTCCCACCTGGAAATTGAGAACGACTGCCGCAATTCCGCCATTCCCCTGCTTGACATGAAGGACATTCCCGCCCGGATTGAGCCCGGCGCCATCATCCGGGAGCAGGTGGAAATCGGCAAGAACGCCGTCATCATGATGGGAGCCGTCATCAACATCGGTGCCATCGTCGGCGAGGGCACCATGATCGACATGGGCGCCGTCCTGGGCGGCCGGGCCACCGTGGGCAAGAACTGCCATGTGGGTGCCGGAGCGGTGCTTGCCGGGGTGGTAGAGCCTGCCTCCGCGACCCCCGTCATCGTGGAGGACAATGTACTCATCGGGGCAAACGCCGTGGTCATCGAGGGCTGTCGGATCGGCCATGACGCGGTGGTGGCCGCGGGAGCCGTGGTGGTTGGGGACGTGGCTCCCAACACCGTGGTAGCCGGCTGCCCCGCCCGGGTCATCAAAATCAAGGACGAAAAGACCGCCGGAAAAACCGCCCTGGTGGATGCTCTGCGGGCTCTCTGACCCGTCACAAAAAAGCACCTCCGGAATAACATGGAATGAGCGGTGAAGCTCAGAATTTCCAAAATATCCGGAGGTATTTCTATGTGCGGTAATAACAACGGTCTGTGCGGCTGCCTGAACAACAACTGGTGGTGGATCGTCATTCTGATCCTCCTGCTGTGCAACTGCGGCGGCTGGAACGGCTGCGAGAACAACAATAACGGCTGCGGCTGCGGCTGCTAAGCAAAGAACGGGCGCCCTTTCCGGGCGCCCATCCATATTTTAAGAGTCTCGCAGGGGAAAGTCACCCGCAGGCGGCAAAAAAGGTTATAGACTATGTGATTCCATAAATCTGTATCATTCTGTTGAATAAACGGCATATTGTTCGGCAAACGGACTGCCGTGCGGCGGTAAACTCTGTAGTTTGCAAAGAGAAAGCCGAGAATAGGATTCGGTTGATTTCAACGTGTATTGTTTTTGCCTAATTTTCATCTAAGTTGAAACCAACAGGAATGTAAAATGTGCAACAAGGGCATTGCCAAACGTCACCCTTGTCCTTTTTCTCCCGGACTAACTGCACTTTACAAATTGGACAGTCTTGAAACTTTGGAGGGAGGCTGTTGCTGTTGGAAATTCGCTCCTCTTTGGAAATAAGAAAATCTTTTTTTGTTGCAATCCGTTCTCGCCCGGAACACAGAATATATCCTTCATGGGCATAAGAAAAACAGTATTCGCAACCCGTGCAGTCGTCAACAAAGTTTGCGTAATTTTTTCCCTTCCAGTTTCGGATTCCAATAGGGCACCCATCGACATGTAGCGCTAATCCGCGCTGCGTTAAGGGCATTTTATCTGAGGCTTTTTCAAATTGCTGATACCATTTTTCAGACACAGCATTATATTTCCACGATTTTTGAGGGCTGGTTTTGAGCAGAATATCCGACAATTCTTCAACGGAAATATCTCTTTTTTCTTTGCTTAAATCAATTTCAATGGTGGAAATCTTTTTCTCCTTCAACTTTTTCAGCTTTTCATCGTCAATGGGATGGGTAACATAGATTTCTATAAAGAAATGTTCATCACCAGAATCTACTACGATATCCGGTATGATGTCATCAAAACGGTTTTCAAGTTTGACATAATCGATGTCAATTTCCTTTTCCGGATATAGAAGTTCCTTTGGCTTGCCGGACTGCGGGAATTCGACATAGACGGGAGGAATGACCATTTTCTTTGCGCGCGAAAGAATGTCCTTTGCTGCCAGGTGCAGGGAAGACTCATATCCATATTCGCAGTCCTCATTTGAACGGTGCGCAAAGTGATGCATACGCTTCTGCCCTTTGCGCGCTATAAGTTCGTCACCGCACGCAGGACAAACACACCCGCATTTCTTTCCGCTTGGTACATCAGCAATACTTACGATATTGCCATCTTTTAATGCATATATCAATTTCGAGTGTGTTGTCACTGTACTATCATTCCTTCCTAAAAAATATATCTTGTTCTGTTAAAGCGTCAGCCCTTCACCCCCGCGAGGGCGAGGAACTTCTTGTCAGACTGAATGGCATGGGTCACGAACTTCCCGTCCCGGAACAGTGCGTAGGTGGTCACCGGGGCGGGGAGATTCCGGGCGGTTTCTTTGTCTGCGATCCGGACGGTTTTCAGGGGAATGCCGTGCTCTGCGGCGGCCTCCGCCACCCGGGGCACCCAGTAATAGGTGAACGGACACTGATCCGTATAGTAGAGAACGAAGCCGTCCTCCTTGATTCCCGGATGTCTGGCGCATTCCTTGAACGTTGGCTTTTCCGCCGACGGCGTCAGCGGCAGATACATGAGGGTAATCCCGCAATCCGAAGTGTCCGCGACGGTGAAGCCCTTGTTGGCCAGATACTTGGGGTCGGAAAGAAACTCCCTCTTTCTCCCCTCCGCGGAAAGAATGCAGATCCCCTCCCGCCCCTGAGCCCGGGCGTCCCGGATGCACTCGGTAAGCAGATCGGAGGAATACCCATGCCCCTTCATGGAACCGGCGACCCACAGGCAGTCGATGTAAAGATACCCCGGCGCGACGATGGGAACCCAGGCGTTCTCCGCCGGGATGTACTCGATGAAGCACTTGCCCCGCTCCTCGCTCCGATAAAAAACCAGCCCCTCCGCGAACCGCTCCTTGAGCCACGCCTTCTTTGCGACGCTCTGCTTCCCCGACATGGCGCAGCAGATGTGCTCGGCGTCGATATTTTCCCTTGTGATGCGGATGTAGCGCATATGGCTTCTCCCCTTTTACGACATTTTGATAAGCAAAGTGTAGCACAGCCTGTTCCGGAATGCAATCGGCGGCAGCAAAAAACCGTGCCGGAGGGTTACTCCGGCACGGTTGCGAACCATATGGGATTAGCCGAACACGGACAGCAGGAAGCCGGCCGCGATGGCGGAGCCGATAACGCCGGCCACGTTGGGGCC
>USQL01000133.1 GCA_900556935.1 uncultured Eubacteriales bacterium
CTACGGCATATTGCTGGAATTTGTTCACAGAATTGTAACTCGTGCAATTGTCCTGATTTGGTTCTAATTCCTGTTGCATTTTTGCCAATATTATGCTATAGTGGAGGCAGCATCCCAAGGGATGGAAAGATAAAGATTGAATTTGTCCCGGCCTGCGTTTGCGGGCCGGGCTTTTTTCGCCCCTTATCCACCGCTGCTGCAGCCCGCGCTAAAATATTTCAATAAAATTTAATCGACATCTCTGGACAATTCCATTGGCTGTGTGTTATAATCATCACAGGTTCGTGTGCCTACGAACCGTAACAAAGAACAACTAAAAAATAAGAAGGTGGAATTTGGTGGACTATACCAAGTATGTGTTAAAGAGCAATGAAGAGTTGGAAAGCATGCTCGCAAAGAAGGACAACTTCTTTGTAGTCGCCTGCAACAAATGCTTCAAAGAGTTCAGCACGACCGAAGAGCCGGAGTGCGGCGCGTTTGCCGCCATCGCTGAAAGCCAGGGGAAACACATCACCGGAACTGCCAAGCTCGACTTCCTCTGCAATAAGGTGCAGACGGAAAAGAAGCTGGCAGGCATCATCCCTGAGGGCACGGAAAACGTAGTGGTAATCTCCTGCGGTCTGGGCGTACAGACCGTGGCGGACCTGGAGGACAAGCCCGTCTTCACCGCGACGAATTCCCTGAACTATGTGGGGCACCATGGCATGGCCCTGACGAAGAAGACCTGCGGTGCCTGCGCCCAGTGCTATCTGAACGTCACCGGCGGCATCTGCCCCATTGTGGACTGCTCCAAGAGCCTGATTAACGGCCAGTGCGGCGGTGCCAAGAACGGCAAATGCGAAATCGACCCCAAGAAGGACTGCGCCTGGGAGAAAATCTACCAGCGCCTGGAAAAGCAGGGCAGAACCAAGGAATTTCTGGCCCAGCCCGTGCAGCTGCGGGACTACTCCAAGGTCAATGTAGATGCCATCAAGGCCTATGTGTCCGAGGCCAGAGCCAAGCGCTACGAGGGCTTCTACGGCGGCGTACACCCCGTGGAGCACAAGGAGTATACCGAGCACCTGGCCCTGCAAAAGTTCCCGGAGCCCGATACCGTGATTATCCCGCTGGCCATGCACATCGGTGCCCCCGCCAACCCTGTGGTTCAGGCCGGTGACACCGTCAAGGTCGGCCAGCTCATCGGTGAGCAGGCAGGCTTTATCAGCGCCCCTGTCCATTCCAGCGTCAGCGGCACCGTTCTGGCTGTGGAGCCCCATACCCATCCCAACAAGGGCCCCGGCATTCTGAGCGTCGTCATCAAAAACGACGGCAAGAACACCCTGGACGAGTCCGTAAAGCCCAATAAGCCCCTGGAAGAGCTCACTCCCGACGAAATCGTGGAGATTGTCAAGGAGAAGGGCATCGTGGGTATGGGCGGTGCGACCTTCCCCACCTATGTAAAGCTGAAGCCCGGCAAGCCCATCGATGCCGTGCTGATCAACGGCTCCGAGTGTGAGCCGTACCTCACCGCCGACCATCGAGTGCTGCTGGAGTTCGCTGACGACATCGTCTACGGTCTGCGGGCCATGATGAAGGCCGTCTCCGCCCCCGAGGGCGTGATTCTCATTGAGGACAACAAGCCCGATGCCGTGGCGCTGCTGGAAGAAAAGGTCAAGCCCTACGACAATATCCGGGTGGTGGCCGCCAAGACCCAGTACCCCGAGGGCGCTGAGAAGATGCTCATCAAGAAGGTCATGGGCCGGGCCGTTCCCAGCGGAAAGCTGCCTGCGGATGTGGGCTGCGTAGTGTCCAATACCTCCACCGCCAAGGCCATTTCCGATGCCATCCAGAAGGGAATGCCCCTTGTGGAGCGTGTGGTTTCCGTCACCGGCGAGTTCATCAAGAACCCCGGCAACTACATGGTCAAGCTGGGCACCAATGTCCAGGAGATTATTGACCACTGCGGCGGCATCACCGGCGACGATGTGGTCCTGAAGATGGGCGGCCCCATGATGGGCGCTCCGATCAAAGACACCAATGTGCCCATTATCAAGGGCTCCAACGGCATCATTGCCATCGCCGCGGACCACACCGAGGAGAAGGAATGCATCAAGTGCGGCCGCTGTGTGGACGTGTGCCCCATGGAGCTGCAGCCCCTGGAAATCTACAAGCTGGGCCAGCTGGGCGACGCGGAGGGCCTGCTGAAGCTGAACGTCATGGACTGCTTCTCCTGCAAGTGCTGTGAGTACATCTGCTCCTCCAAGATTCCTCTGGTGTCCAAGATTAACGCGGCCAAGGGCCTGGTGATGCCCTTGCTGAAGAAGAAATAAGGGGGAATTGCTATGTTAATGACAAAACTGAAATCCTGCGAGGTTATCAGCTCCCTGGCTTCCGGCAAGGTCTTTATCATCAACTGCCACGGCTGCAAGGAAGTGGGCTTCCCCGAGGAGGAGGCCAAGGCCATTCAGAAAAAGCTGGAAGGGGAGGGCAAGGTCGTTGGCACCCTGACCACCGACTATGTGTGCAACCCCGATGAGCTGGCCCTGCGTCTGCGGGCTCCCATGGCAAAGATTGCCGAGGCCGATGCCGTTCTGGTATTCTCCTGCGGCGTGGGCGTGCAGACCATCTCCCAGGTGTTGGAAGACAAGCCTGTTTACGCCTGCTGCGATACCGTGGAGCTGCCCGGCTTCCAGGGCGTGACCCCGCTGGAATACGACTGCGGCCAGTGCGGCGAGTGTTACCTGAACCTGACCGGCGGCATCTGCCCCATCACCGCCTGCTCCAAGAGCCTGGTAAACGGCCCCTGCGGCGGCACCAAGAACGGCAAGTGCGAGGTCTGCCCGGAGATGGACTGCGGCTGGGAGCGCATTATTCAGCGCCTGAAGGCCCAGGGCCGTCTGGACGTGCTGAAATGCCCCACTCAAATCCACGATTTCAATACAGACGAGGCTACCAAAGCCGCCAAAGAATCTGAATAATCAGGAGTGTATAGAATTATGAGAATTACGGAACTGTTTGATAACGGTGAGTTTGTAGTTACTGCCGAGGTCGGCCCTCCCAAAGGAATTCATATTGACGGTATGGTAGAGGATGCCAAGAAGTATCTGTCCGGCGTCCACTTTGTAAACGTCACCGATAACCAGTCCTCTGTCATGCGCCTGGGCTCCCTGGCCACCTGCAAGGTGCTGAAGGATGCGGGCCTGAACCCCATCTTCCAGCTGACCTGCCGGGACCGGAACCGCATCGCCCTTCAGTCTGACCTGCTGAGCGCCGCCATGCTGGGCATTGACAACATCCTGTGCCTGACCGGCGACCACACCAAGCTGGGTGACCATCCCCAGGCAAAGCCCGTGTTTGACCTGGACTCCGTGTCCCTGCTGCACACCGCCAGCCTCTTGGAGACCGGCAAGGACCTGGGCGGCAACGACCTGGTGGGCGAGCCCCCCAAGTTTGCCAAGGGTGCCGTCGTGTCCCCCTGCTCCGACTCCGTGGATGCCCAGCTGGTGAAGATGGAGCGCAAGGTCCAGGCCGGTGCCGAGTATTTCCAGACCCAGGCCGTTTTCGAGCCTGAAAAGTTCATCAAGTTCATGGAATCCGCCAAGCAGTTTGGCAAGCCCGTCCAGGTGGGCATCATCATCCCCAAGTCCGCCGGTATGTGCAAGTTCATGAACAATAACGTGGCCGGTGTCCACATCCCCGACGAGCTGATTGCCGAGCTGCAGGCCGACAAGGAGAAGACCAAGGCCGGTATCACCGGCGTGGAAATCGCCGCCCGCATCATCCGGGCGTGCAGACCCTACTGCCAGGGCGTTCACATCATGAGCCTTGGCTGGGAGGACAAGGTCCCCGCTCTGCTGGAGCAGGCCGGTCTCAAGTAAGCCATAGAACCAATTACAGCCACAGCGGCCAAAACCGCTGTGGCTGTTTTCAGAAACGAGGCAATGGGAAATTGTCCTCAAATTGACGATATTATCATCCTGGAAAGATGATTTGGGGGATTCTACATGAAAAAGTTTCGAACTTCCATCAGTGTGACCATTATGATTTTTGCCGCAATCGGCGGCTACTTTGCCGGTGCAACCGCAAACGAGGGCATGGGCGGCGCAATCCTGTTTGCCCTGATTGCGGGCTTGGGCTGCGTCGTTTATGCCATTGACAATCAGGAGAAATAAGGCTCAGGCTTCCTCCTCACCAATGACCTCTTTCGCAATATAAATAGGCCGTTCCTTGCTCTGCTCGAAATTCCGGCCCACGTACTCGCCGATGATGCCGATGCAGAACAGCTGGACGCTGGAAAAGAACAGCAGCAGTACAATAATGGTGGCGTAGCCCGGAACGGCGATGCCCTTAATGAGCTTTTCCAGAATGACGCAGAGCAGGTACACAAGCGCCGCCACACCGGTGACGGAGCCCAGGAGCGTCGCCAGCCGCAGGGGGGCCGTAGAGAAGCCGATGATGCCCTCGACGGCATAGTTGAGAAGCTTCCAGAAGCTCCACTTGGTGGTGCCGTTTGCCCGCTCACAGGCGGTGTAGGGGATAAAGAGGGTCTCGTAGCCCACCCAGGCGAAAATTCCCTTGCTGAATCTGTGGTATTCGGTGAGCTCCAGGATGCTGTCCCGGACGCTTTTTCGGAAGGTGCGGAAATCGCTGGCATCCGGCTGCAGCGTCACCTTGGAGAGCTTATTGATAATGGCATAGAAGCTCCGCTTGAAGAAGGAGAGGATCTTCCCCTCATTGCGCCGGTCCTGGTAGGCGGCGACAATGTCGTATTCTTTTCTTTCCTCCAGAATAGACACCATATTCCTTACAATCTCCGGCCGCTGCTGCAAATCCGCGTCGATGAGGGAAATATACTCCCCGGAGGCGTGCCGCAGTCCGGCGTAAAGCCCGGCTTCCTTGCCAAAATTCCGGGAAAAGGATACGATTTTTACCTTGCAGTCCTTCCGGGCATAGATTTTTTTCAGATTGTGCAGCGTCGCGTCCCGGCTGCCGTCGTCAATATAGACGATCTCGATCTCATACCCACATTTCCGAAAGGCTGCCAGCGCCGCCTCATGGAAGGGAATCACATTTTCCCCCTCGTTATAGCACGGAACCACCAGTGATAGCTTGATCATTGCATATACACTCCAAAATCGTCAGACTGAATGTATTATAGCCAGGAATCCGGTATCCGTCAAGAAAAAGCGTGAAAAGCCCTTGACAATCCCGGCCTTCTTGGGTAGAATATGTTGCGAATATAAACGCATGGAACGGGAGGTTCCCTTGATTTCCGGCTTTCAGAGAGTGCGCACTGTGGTGCAAGCGCACAGCGGAACTTGGGATGGTCGCCCGGGAGCGGACTGCCAGAAGGAGAGTAGGGCAGTACGGGTCAGCCCGTTACAGCGCAAGAGTGTCCGGAAAACCGGAAATTCAGGTGGTACCGCGGAAAGTTTTTTCGCCCTGAGCCGTTTTACGGCTTGGGGCGATTTTTTTCAGAAGGAGAAAG
>USQL01000134.1 GCA_900556935.1 uncultured Eubacteriales bacterium
GCCGGACCCCTCAGACCCGGCTATCGCCGGGCCAGCTCCCCTTTCAGGGGAGCCATTTTCTTACACCTCTAATTTTTCCAGCGCCTCTTTCACGCCCCGGACGATGTTGGCGTTTTCGGGCAGGTAGAAGACGTTTTCGCCGCGGATGTCGAAGGAGGCCAGGGCCTCGTCGTTTTCGATGTAGCTCAGGACCGGGATGCCCCCTGTGTCCAGCAATGGGATAATGTCCCGGGAGGGCAGGCGGTTGACGATGGCACCGACCTTTTCGTACATCACCAGCTCGTCTGCCACCTTCTTTACCGTCTGAATCACCTGAGTGCCCTTCTTGCTGGCATCCGTGATGAGCAGCAGGTGGGTGACCTTTTCCATGACCCGGCGGTTGATCTGCTCGATGCCGGCCTCGCCGTCGATGACCACATAGTCAAAGTTCTGGGCCAGCAGACTGATGACCTCTTTCAGGTAGCCGTTAATCTTGCAGTAGCACCCGGCACTCTCCGGGCGGCCGATGGCGAGAAAGGCAAAGCCGGGCTTCTCCGTCACCGCATCGAAAATCCGGCATCGGGCCTCGCCCAGCAGCTCCACGGCGGCCTGGGTGCTGCCGTCCTGGGCCTGCCGGACCACGGCCTTTCGGATATCGTCTACGGTCAGCTCCGTCTCCACCCCCAGGGCGGTGGATAGGCCCACGGCGGGGTCCGCATCGATGGCCAGAATTTTCTTGTCCGGGTGGGCCTGACACAGAAGCCGCACCAGGGTGGCGGCTACGGAGGTTTTGCCCACGCCGCCCTTCCCGGCCACGGCCAGAATGGTTGTTTTTCGTTCTTCCATGGCGTCCTCCTTCTCCTTGTTTTTTATTCTACCATAGGGAGGGGAAGGGTGCTATTCGTTTTTATTCACAAAATATTCAAAATGAACCGCCCCTTTTTATCGATATATTTGTTGCTATTGCGTATAATTGAGGAGTTGCCCGGGAAAAGCCCTTTTTTAGTACTTTTCACAGCAATTAGCTATTGCTAACTGCTGATTTTCGTCAATTTACCGGAAATTTTGGGCAAAGACAGCCCGGATGTGCAATTGACATTTGAGAATGGGTCGTGTATAGTTAAGTATGAAAAGAAGGACTTTCTCTAATTTTTGAATGGGAAAGCGATGCAAAGGAGAATCCTATGGACCCATATCGCGTGATTGAAGTAAAGCGCAGTGTCTTCGCCGACAACAATCTGGACGCGGACGCGTTGCGCCGGGAATTAAAGGAGCAGGGCACCTTTCTGGTGAATTTGATGTCCTCTCCCGGTTCCGGAAAGACAACGACCTTAACCAAGCTTTTGAAGGCCCTGCCCCAGAAAATGCGGGTGGGCATTATGGAGGCGGACATTGACTCCGACGTGGATGCCGGAACCATCGCCGCCACCGGCACCAAGGTTATTCAGCTCCATACCGGCGGCATGTGCCACCTGGACGCGGACATGACCAGGCAGGGTGTCCGCCAATTGGGCACCGAGGGGCTGGACCTGGTGATTCTGGAAAACGTGGGGAACCTGGTGTGCCCCGCGGAGTTCGACACCGGCGCTGCCATGAACATGATGATTCTCTCCGTCCCGGAGGGCCACGACAAGCCCCTGAAATACCCCCTGGTATTCCAGGTGTGCGATGCCATGATTGTCAATAAGATTGACGTGCTGCCCTATTTTGACTTCGATATGGACAAGGTCACGGAGTACGCCAAACGGCGCAACCCCAACATCCGCATTTTCCCCATCAGCGCCAAGACCGGCGAGGGCGTGCAGGCTCTGGCCGAGTGGCTTACCGAACAGGCCCAAAACTGGAAACAGAAATAATAGGCAGTTATGCCGGAAAGAAAAGGTAGAAGCGAATGATCGATCAGGAACTGAAGAAAAGAGCGTTGGAACCTGCCGCCAAGGGCGATCCCGCACCCCGGGAGAAGGTGCTGAAGGTCGGTAAAATGATCACGGATGTCATCGAGCACAAGCTGGGCAAGGTCACCTCTGAGGATGCCGAGTACTGGGGCCTGGAGGCTCTGCTCACCGACGAGATGTGTGATATCATGCTGGCCATGAAGGTCCGCAAGCCCCACACCGTCCCCGAACTGTGGAAGCTGTGCAACGTGAAGGAGGAGGACAAGCAGCATTTCCAGGAGGTTCTGGACAAGCTGGCATTCCTGGGCCTGCTGGAATATGACTATGGCTACCATTACGACCACAACGGCCGTACCGCCCCCCAGTCCGAGCGGCGCTACTTTGTGCCCATGTATGTCCCTGGCTCCGCAGAGCTGCTGAACATCGACGAGAGCGGCAGCGGCGAGAAGCCCTGCTATGACGAGCGGGGCGAGATCTCCTACAATACCCGCCTGCAGGAGCATCCGGAGCTGGCCACCTTCTTCGAGCGCATGACCTATGTGCCTCTGGCCGGAAAGACCCATCTGATGCCTCCCGGCGGCGGCGGTGTCGGTATGCACGTTATCCCCGTGGAGAAGGCCATTTCCATGGAGAACCAGAGCCTGGATATCGAGCACCTGAGCTACTGGCTGAAGAAGTACGAGGGCCACATCGGTGTTGCCCAGTGCTCCTGCCGGGCCAGCCGCGGCGTTATGGGTGAGGGCTGCGCAGACGACCCCGCCTCCTGGTGTATCGGTGTAGGCGATTTCGCCGACTACTGCCGGGAAACCGGCAAGGGCCACGACATTACCTATGAAGAGGCCATCCGCATTCTGGAAAAGGCCGAGGAGAACGGCTTTGTCCACCAGATCACCAATATCGACGGCGAGAACAAGATCTTCGGCATCTGCAACTGCAATGTGCAGATCTGCAACGCTCTGAGAACCTCTCAGCTGTTCAATACCCCCAACCTGTCCCGTTCCGCTTACACCGCGGAGGTGGAGCGCGACAAGTGCGTGGCCTGCGGCAAGTGTGTGGAGTACTGCCCCGCCGGTGCCGTCAAGCTGGGCCAGAAGCTCTGCGACAAGCAGGGCAAGGCGGTGGAGTACCCCAAGCACGAGCTGCCCAACTCCATCTCCTGGGGCCCGGAGCACTGGGACCCCGACTACCGGGACAACAACCGGAAGAACTGCTACGACAAGGGCACTGCCCCCTGTAAGACCGCCTGCCCCGCCCACGTGGCCGTTCAGGGCTACCTGAAGCTGGCTGCTCAGGGCAAGTATCAGGAGGCCCTGGCCCTCATCAAGAAGGACAATCCCTTCCCCGCCGTCTGCGGCCGCATCTGCAACAAGCGCTGCGAAGAGGCCTGCACCCGGGGCACCATCGATCAGGCCGTTGCCATCGACGCCGTCAAGAAGTTCCTGGCGGAGCAGGACCTGAACGCCGAGACCCGCTACATCCCGCCTGTGGTCATCGCATCGAACCGCCTGGAGCACTGGGCACAGAAGATTGCCATCATCGGCTCCGGCCCCGCAGGCCTGTCTGCTGCCTACTATCTGGCCACCAAGGGCTACAAGCCCACGGTGTTTGAAAAGAGCGCCAAGCCCGGCGGTATGCTGACCTATGGCATCCCCTCCTTCAAGCTGGAGAAGAACATCATCGACGCCGAGGTCCAGGTCATCCGGGAGCTGGGCGTAGAGATCAAGTGCGGCGTAGAGGTTGGCAAGGATGTGACCATCCCCGAGCTGCGTAAGCAGGGCTATGAGGCCTTCTACATCGCCATCGGCTGCCAGGGCGGCCGCCGTCCCGGCGTTGCCAATGATACTGCCGAGGGCACCTCCATCGCCGTGGAGTTCCTGCACCACGCCCTGGAGGACGAGAACCAGAAGATGGAGGGCGAAGTGGTGGTCGTCGGCGGCGGCAACGTGGCCGTAGACTGCGCCAAGACCGCAAAGCGCTTCGGTGCCGCTAAGGTCTCCATGGTGTGCCTGGAATCCCGGGAGACCATGCCCGCCTCCAACAACGAGATTGCCGAGACCCTGGAAGAGAACATTGAAATCTGCAACAGCTGGGGCCCCAAGGAACTGAAGGTGGACGAAAAGGGCCATGTCACGGCCATCGTCTTTAAGAAGTGCCTGCGGACCATCGACCCCGAGACCAAGCGGTTCTCCCCCGTCTACGACGAGAACGAGACCATGGAGCTGAAGGCGGACCATGTGGTCTTCGCCATCGGCCAGGCCATCGAGTGGGGCGGCCTGCTGGAGGGCACCAAGGTGGAATTCTGGAGAGGCAACTACCCTGTGGCTGACAGCCTGACCTATCAGACCGCCGAGCCCGATATCTTCGTGGGCGGCGACGTGTACCACGGACCCAAGTTCGCCATCGATGCCATCGAAGAGGGCAAGTGCGCGGCCGAGTCCCTGCACCGCTATGTGCACCACGGTGCCAGCATGACCACCGGCCGGAACCGTCGGGACTTTATCATGCTGGATAAGGAAAACATCTCCGTTTCCGGCTACGACCACGCGGGCCGTCAGGAGGCCGGCATGGACGAGAGCGTTCCCAAGCACTCCTTCCGGGATGCCCACAAGACCCTCACCCCCGAGCAGGTGAAGATTGAAACCGCCCGGTGCCTGGGCTGCGGTGCCAGCTGGGTTGACCCCAACAAGTGCATCGGCTGCGGCGTGTGCACCACCAAGTGCGTCTTCGATGCCATCCACCTGAAGCGGGACCACCCCGAGTGCTCCAAAATGATGAAGGCCGAGGACAAGGTCAAGGGCATCCTGCCTATGGTGGGCAAGCGCCTGGGCCAGACCGTGGTCACCAAGCTGGGCGGTAAGAAAGACTAATGCACGAGCTAGGCGTTGTATTTCATATCGCGGACAGCGTGGTCAAAATCGCGGAGGAGAACCAGGCCCAGCACGTTCGGCATGTGACGCTGCAGATTGGAGAGGTGTCCACGGTGATTCCCTCCTATCTCATTGACGTGTGGAACTGGAACTGCAAGCGGGTGCCCCTGCTGGAGGGCTGCGAGCTCCTGTGGGAGCCCATCCACGCCATTACCTATTGCGAAAGCTGCGGCAAGACCTATGATACGGTGCCCCAGGGCAAAATCTGCCCCTACTGCGGCAGCGACAAGACCTATTTGCAGCAGGGCAATGAGCTGGAAATCAAGGAGATCGCAATCGAATAAATTCCCGGTGCGCCGCCTTTTTCGGGCGGCGCACCGTAAGCAAGGAGAGATACTATGAAGATCAGGGGCCTGCTGTTTGGCCTGGTGGGACTGGTTGTCCTGCTGTTTCCGGGGCTGCTTCCCAAGCTTTTGCAAAAGAGCCAGGAGGAAGAGGCCACCCTTCTGCGGCTGAACCGCATCCTGGGGGTAGCGCTGGTTGCCATCGGAGTGTTCATCGCCATTGTGGATAACTGAGGGATTTTTCGCAAAAGATGGGGGAAAGCTCTTGACATTTGCAAAATTCATGGTATAATACAAAAGCCTTAAGTGAGCGGAAAACCTGCCGGTATAGCTCAGTTGGTAGAGCAGCTGATTTGTAATCAGCAGGTCGGGGGTTCGA
>USQL01000135.1 GCA_900556935.1 uncultured Eubacteriales bacterium
CCACATCCGCCTGCGGGCACCTTCTCCAGCAGGAGAAGGCAGGGGTTTCCCCGTCGGTGTATACGTTCCATCTGTCATACACAGTCCCGGCGAAAAATAGCTTGACATTCTTTCAATATGCGGGTAGAATAGCCACAAATGCAAACGCATGGAACGGGAGGTTTCCCCAAAAAGGCTTTCAGAGAGGGCGCGGGTGGTGCGAGCGCTTAAGCGGAGAAGGGGAATGGTCGCCCGGGAGCGGACTGCCTGAAAAAGAGTAAGGCAGTACGGGTCAGCCCGTTATAGCGCAAGAGTGTCCGTTTATTGCGGAAATTCAGGTGGTACCGCGGAAAGTCTTTCGCCCTGGGTGTTTTTCACCCGGGGCTTTTTTCATGGAAAGGAAGTTTTGTATGGCAAAAGAACTCAATAAGGTCTACGAGCCCCAGGCTGTGGAGGCCGAAATCTACAAAATGTGGCAGGAGGGCGGCTACTTCCACGCGGAGCGGGACGAGCACAAAAAGCCCTTCACCATCGTCATGCCGCCCCCCAACGTCACCGGCCAGCTGCACATGGGCCACGCCATGGACGCGACCCTGCAGGACAGCATCATCCGCTTCAAGCGGATGCAGGGCTACAACGCCCTGTGGATTCCCGGTGTGGACCATGCCGGCATCGCCACCCAGATTAAGGTGGAAGAGGAGCTGCGCAAGGAGGGTCTGACCCGGTACGACCTGGGCCGGGAAAAGTTCCTGGAGCGGGTTTGGGACTGGAAAAACCGCTTTGGCAACCGGATTGTGGAGCAGCAGAAGAAGCTGGGTGCCAGCTGCGACTGGGACAGAGCCCGCTTTACCATGGACGAGGGCTGCTCCAAGGCCGTGCGGGAGGTCTTCGTCTCCCTGTATGAAAAGGGCCTTATTTACAAGGGCAGCCGGATTATCAACTGGTGCCCCCACTGCGTCACCGCTCTGAGCGATGCCGAGGTGGAGTATGTGGACAAGCCCGGCCACCTGTGGCACATCCGCTATCCCTTGGAGGACGGCTCCGGAGCGGTCATTGTGGCCACCACCCGTCCCGAGACCATGCTGGGTGACTCCGGTGTCTGCGTCAACCCCAACGACGAGCGCTATAAGGATATCGTCGGCAAGAACGTGATTCTGCCCCTGCTGAATAAGCCCATCCCCGTGGTGGCCGACGACTACGCCGAAATGGAATTCGGCACCGGCTGCGTCAAGATGACCCCCGCCCACGACCCCAACGACTTTGAGGTGGGCCTGCGGCACAACCTGGAGGTCATTCGGGTGCTGGACGACGAAGGCAAGGTCAATCATCTGGGCGGCAAGTACGAGGGCATGGACCGGTACGAGGCCCGGAAGGCCATTGTGGCCGACCTGGAAGCACAGGGCTATCTTGTGAAGGTGGAGGACTACTCCCACAACGTGGGCACCTGCTACCGCTGCCACAACGATGTGGAGCCCATTATCTCCGCCCAGTGGTTCGTGAAAATGAAGCCCCTGGCCGAGGAGGCCATCCGGGTGGTGAAGGACGGGGAGACCAAGTTTGTCCCCGAGCGCTTCACCAAAACCTACCTCAACTGGATGGAAAACGTCCGTGACTGGTGCATCTCCCGTCAGCTGTGGTGGGGTCACCAGATTCCCGCCTGGACATGCCGGGACTGCGGCCACATGACCGTCTCCCGGGAGGATGCCTGCAAGTGCGAAAAGTGCGGCTCCGCCCACATCGAGCGGGACCCCGACGTGCTGGATACCTGGTTCTCCTCCGCCCTGTGGCCCTTCGAGACCCTGGGCTGGCCCGAGAAAAATGCCGACCTGGACTACTTCTATCCCACGGACGTGCTGGTCACTGGCTACGACATCATCTTCTTCTGGGTGGCCCGGATGATCTTCTCCGGCTGCGAGCACACCGGCAAGCCCCCCTTCCACACCGTGCTGATTCACGGCCTGGTCCGGGACGACAAGGGCCGGAAGATGAGTAAGTCCCTTGGAAACGGCATCGACCCCCTGGAGATGATTGACAAGTACGGCTGCGACGCCCTGAGAATGAACATGATCACCAGCAACTCTCCCGGAAACGACATGCGTTTCTACGTGGAGCGGTGCGAGGCCATGCGGAACTTTGCAAACAAGCTCTGGAATGCCTCCCGGTATGTGCTCATGAACCTGGGCGAGGACTTTAAGCCCCAGCTGCCCACGGAGCTGGAAATTGCCGACAAGTGGGCGCTGTCCAAGCTGAATACCCTGATTGCCGAGGTCACCGACAACATGGAGCGCTACGAGCTGGGCATCGCCGTCCAGAAAATCTACGACTTCATCTGGGATACCTACTGCGACTGGTATATCGAGCTGACCAAGGCGCGGCTCTACTCCGAGGATGCTTCCCGTAAAAACACCGCCCTGCAGGTGCTGGTGTATGTGCTGGACCAGGTATTGCGGCTGCTGCACCCCTTCATGCCCTTCATCACCGAGGAAATCTGGCAGAGCCTGCCCCAGCGGGAGAGCGCCCTGATTGTCGCCAAGTGGCCCGAGGCCACGGAGGCGCTGAGCTTCAAGACCGAGGAAGCCCATATGGAGTCCGTCATGAACGCCATCCGGGCCATCCGCAACCGCAGAGCCGAGATGAACGTGCCCCCCTCCAAGAAGGCAACGCTGTATGTGCTGACCTCCAACCCCCAGATCTTTACCGAGGGCGAGGGTTTCATTCAGCGCCTGGCCTATGCCGACAAGGTGGAGCTGCTGGAGAAGGAGCCCGAGAACCTGGACGGCCTGGTCACCTGCGCCACCGCGGATGCCAAGCTCTATATCCCCATGGGCCAGCTGGTGGACATTGCCAAGGAGCTGGAACGCATCGGAAAAGAGCTGGAAAAGGCCAGAAAGAACCTGGAATCCCTGGAAAAGAAGCTCTCCAACGAGAATTTCGTTTCCCGCGCTCCCGAGGCTGTGGTGAACGCCGAGCGGGAAAAGGCCAAGAAGGCCGCGGACCTGATTTCCAGCCTGGAAGAAAGCGAAGCCGCCCTGAAAAAGAACCTGTAATTTTCCCCAATGCCCCGGTCCGCCGGGGCATTTTTGTAGGAATTGCCAACGGGATTTTCGTTGCAAAACCAAGAAATCTATGGTAGGATAGGGACGAATCGATCGGAAACACAGCGAAGGGAGGAAACCGCATGACCAACGAAGAATTGCTTGCCGCATTATCGGTCCAGTTTGACGGCATTAATAAGAATTTTGAGGCTGTCAACCAGCGCCTGGACAATCTGGATACCCGGATGGACCGGATGGAAACCCGAATGGACCGCCTGGAAAACAAGGTAGACCGTCTGGAAGTCCGCATGGACCGTCTGGAATCCCGGATGGACAAGGTCGAGGAGCGTCTGGACAAGGTCGAGGCGCGTCTGGACAACATCGAAGAACGCCTTGACAACATCGAGGAGCGTCTGGACAATCTGGAGGAGGACTCCGCCGTCACCCGGGAGGGGGTCAACTCCCTTTTGGATTGGGCAGATGTCATCGGCCGCATCAACCGGCATCCCATCGCCAATTAAAGATAGAAAAGTTATTTCTCCGGAAAGGCGCTCAAAGCCTTTCCGGGGTTTTTTTCTGCCCGGAAGCCAATCCGACAGGAACCGCAAAAGGCAAAAGCTATACTGGTGTTATCCAATACAAAGGAGGAAAAAGCTATGCATTTTACCAGTTTTCTGGAGGGCGGAAAACTGACCGTTGCCCTTACCGGGGAGATTGACCACCACTGCGCCAAGGCCTATATTCAGGTCATCGCGGCCAAAATTGAGACTTATATGCCGGAAGTCTGCGTCCTGGATTTCCGGGATGTGACCTTTGTGGACTCCTCCGGTATCGCCGTGGTCATCAACGCCCTGCGCTCCATGAGCCAGATTGAGGGAAAGCTGCTGCTTACCGGCATTTCCCCCCAGCCCATGCGGGTATTCCGGGCATCGGGGTTGGATAAACTGGTGGAGATTCGGGAGGCGGTATCATGAAATTTGATAACTATATGATTCTGGAATTTCCCAGCAAATCCTGCAACGAGGCCTTCGCCCGCAGCGCCGTGGCCTGCTTTGCCGCCCAGATGGACCCCACCCTGGAAGAATTGGGGGATATCCGCACCGCGGTCTCCGAGGCCGTGACCAACTGCATCGTCCATGCCTATCCCAACTCCCTGGGCACCATCACCCTGCGCTGCCGGATTCTCAAAGACAATGTACTGGATATCGTCATCAAGGACAAGGGCGTGGGCATCGCGGATGTGGAACAGGCCCGCCGCCCCAGCTTTACCACCGGAGGTGCCGAGCGCAGCGGCATGGGCTTTACCATTATGGAGAGCTTTATGACCAGCCTGGAAATCACCTCCGTGGAAGGCCGGGGCACCGCGGTACATATGCGCCGGAAGCTCCAAAAGCGGCAATGAGCATCCCGGAGGACCTGATTGTCCGCGCCCAGGCAGGGGACCGGGCCGCCGCCGAGCAGCTGGTGGAGGAAAACGCGGGGCTCATCTGGGCCGTCGCCCGCCGGTTTCAGGGCCGGGGGACGGAGCTGGAAGACCTGTATCAGCTGGGCTGCCTGGGCTTTTTGAAAGCGGTCTCCGGCTTTGATACCGGCTTTGGCACCCAGTTTTCCACCTACGCCGTGCCAAAAATTTCCGGGGAAATCCGCCGGTTTCTCCGGGACGACGGGGCCGTCAAGGTCTCCCGGGGGCTAAAGGAGCAGTCCGCCGCCATAAAGGCGGCCCGCAGCCGCCTGACATCCTCCCTGGGGCGGGAGCCCAGCCTTTCCGAGCTCTCCTCCGAGACGGGGCTGCGTCCGGAGGAAATCGCCCTGGCCGAGACCGCCACCGCCGCCACGGAGTCCATCTACCGGGAGACCGGGGAGGAGGGCTTTACCCTGGAAAGCGTGCTGACGGACACGGAGTCCGAGGAGCGGATGGTGGAAAAAATCGCCCTGCGGCAGGCAGTCCGGACGCTCCCGGAACGGGAAGGGCAGGTCATCGCCCTGCGGTATTTCCACGGCCTGACCCAGCAGCGCTCCGCCGCCGTTTTGGGCATCAGCCAGGTCCAGGTCTCCCGGATTGAGCGAAAGGCGCTGGAGTTATTGCGAAAGGCCCTGGCGGAAAACCTTTGAGCATATTCCGTTCTCCCGCAGGGGCGGCTATCAGCCGCCCGAAACGTAACGAAGCTGAGTAGTTGGTCGAACGTATGCCCCCGGACGGAAGCCCAAAAAGCCTTCTCCTGCTGGAGAAGGTCCCCGCCGCAGCGGGGGAAT
>USQL01000136.1 GCA_900556935.1 uncultured Eubacteriales bacterium
TTCCTTCCGCAAGGCCATGCCCAACACCCGTCTGCAGATGCTGCTCCGCGGCCAGAACCTGCTGGGCTACAAGCACTACCACGACGACGTTGTGGAGAAGTTTGTAGAGCTGTCCATCAAGAACGGCATCGACGTTCTGCGTATTTTCGACGCTCTGAACGATTTCCGCAACATCCGCACCGCTCTGGAGGCTACCAAGAAGTACGCCAACGCCAACACCGTGGCTTCCGGCTGCATTTCCTACACCCAGAGCCCTGTGCACACCCCTGCCAAGTATGCTGAGATGTGCAAGGAGCTGCAGAGCATGGGCTTCGACACCATCTGCCTGAAGGATATGGCCGGTACCATGTCTCCCAACGAGGCCGAGCAGCTGTTTAAGGGCATCAAGGATGCAGGTGTTACCCTGCCTCTGATTCTGCACACCCACTGCACCACCGGTATGGCTTACATGACCGTTATGAAGGCTGTTGAGTCCGGCGTGGACATCATCGACACCGCTACCTCCTGCTTCTCCAACGGTACCAGCCAGCCCGCTACCGAGACCATCTACTACGCACTCTCCGAGCTGGGCATCGAGACCGGCCTGAACGAGCAGGTCATCAACGAGGTCAATGACTACTTCAAGCCCGTCAAGCAGAAGTACATCGACTCCGGCCGCATCAACCCCAAGAGCATGGGCACCGACGCGCAGGCTCTGGTTTACAAGGTTCCCGGCGGTATGCTGTCCAACATGATCGCGAACCTGACCGATATGCACGCCATGGATAAGTTCGATGCCGCCCTGGCGGAGATCCCCTCCGTCCGGAAGGACATGGGCTATCCTCCCCTGGTGACTCCTCTGTCCCAGATGGTTGGCAACCAGGCCGTTACCAACGTCCTGGTGGGCGAGCGCTACAAGAATGTCTCCAAGGAAGTCAAGGCTTACTTCAAGGGTGAGTACGGCATTGCCCCCGCTCCTGTGGATTCTGCCCTGGAGAAGCGGATTCTGGACGAGGCCGGTATGACCGCTCCTCTGGACTGCCGTGTGGAAGACAGCAAGCGCACCGGTAAGGAGTTTGAGGATGCCAAGGCTGCCCTGGGCGATCTGGCTCAGAGCGAAGAGGACATCATGAGCTACATCTGCTTCCCCGCTCAGGCTGAAAAGTTCCTGGAGGGCCGCAAGGCGAAGGAAGAGAACAAGGTTACCTACACCATCACCGAAGCCTAAGGAGGGTATCAAATTATGATGCTTACTTCTGATATTTCCGTTGGCGAGGCCGGTGTTTACGCGATGCTTGGCTATGCCGTCGTCTTCTTCGGCATCGTCCTGCTGATGATTGTGATCACTGCCTTTGGCAAGTATTTTGCGTCTAAGGATGCCAAGCTGGCTGCCACCGCCGCTTCCGCCGCGAAGGCTGCCGCCCCCGCTGTCCCTGCCGCTCCCGCTGCTCCCAAGGCTGTGGCCCCCGGCTCTGCCGGTGAGCTGAAGCTCCATGACGTGGAGCCCAAGACCGCTGCTATGCTCATGGCCATTGTGGCCGACAAGATGGGCAAGCCTCTGAACGAGCTGCGCTTCATTTCCATTAAGGAGGTCAAATAATCATGAAATACAAAGTGACTCTGAAGGGCCGTACTTACGAAGTCGAAGTGGAGGCCGGTGAGGCCATCCTGCTGGACGAGTATGAGGCCATTGCTCCTTCCGCCCCCGCCGCTGCCCCTGTAGCTGCTCCCGCTGCCGCTCCTGCCGCTGCTGCCCCCGCGCCCGCTGCCGCTCCCGTGGTGACCGGTGCCGGTGAGCCCGTCAACGCCCCCATGCCCGGCAACATCCTGAAGGTCAATGTGACCAACGGTCAGGCTGTCAAGGCCGGTGACGTTCTGTGCGTCCTGGAGGCTATGAAGATGGAGAACGAAATCATGGCTCCCAAGGACGGAACCGTTACCCAGGTCCTGGTTTCCAAGGGTGCCAATGTGGACACCGGTGCGCCTCTGGTCGTGATCGGTTAAGGAGGGCTCCCAATGAATGTTGGTGCTATCCTAGGAAAGCTGTGGAATAATTCCGGCTTTGCCGCGATTATTACCGGCTTTGTCTCCAATAACGGCTGGCAGAACCTGGTGATGCTGGCCATCGCCTGTGTACTGCTGTACCTGGCCATTGTCAAAAAGTTCGAGCCCCTGCTGCTGGTCGGCATCGCCTTCGGCTGCCTGCTGACCAACCTGCCCAACGCCGGCCTGTACCATCAGGAACTGTGGGATGCCTTTATGGACCCCTCCAGCCCCATGTATCACAGCTTCGGCCAGATCATGCGGGAAGGCGGCCTGCTTGACATCTTCTACATCGGTGTGAAAACCAGCCTGTACCCCTGCCTGATCTTCATGGGCGTTGGTGCCATGACCGACTTTGGCCCCCTGATTTCCAACCCCAAGAGCCTGCTGCTGGGCGCTGCCGCACAGCTGGGCGTGTTCGTTGCCTTCTTCGGCGCTGTCTGCATGGGCTTTACCGGTAAGGAGGCGGCCTCCATCGGCATCATCGGTGGTGCTGACGGCCCCACCGCCATCTTCCTGACCACCCGCCTGGCCCCCCATCTGCTGGGTGCCATCGCTGTGGCTGCTTATTCCTACATGGCCCTGATTCCTCTGATTCAGCCCCCCATTATGAATCTGCTGACCACTCCCGAGAGCCGGAAGATCAAGATGGTCCAGACCCGGAACGTGTCCAAGACCGAGAAGATCATCTTCCCCATCATCGTCACCATGTTCGTGGCCCTGCTGCTGCCTGACACCGCGCCTCTGATCGGCTGCCTGATGCTGGGCAACCTGTTCAAGGAGACCGGCTGCACCGACCGTCTGTCCGACACCGTGCAGAACGCCCTGATGAACATCGTCACCATCCTGCTGTCCACCGCCGTGGGCTCCACCATGGTGGGCTCTTCCTTCCTGACCGCGCAGACCCTGAAGATCGTCGTCCTGGGTGTTGTCGCCTTCAGTATTTCCACTGCCGGCGGCCTGCTGGGCGGCAACGTCATGTGCCTGGCGACCAAGGGCAAGGTCAACCCCCTCATCGGCTCTGCCGGTGTGTCCGCTGTTCCTATGGCTGCCCGTGTGGCCAATAAGGAAGGCCAGAAGGCCAACCCCTCCAACTTCCTGCTGATGCACGCCATGGGCCCCAACGTGGCCGGTGTCATCGGCTCCGCCATCGCCGCCGGCTTCCTGCTGAGCGTCTTCGGTGGCTAAGCAAAACAATACAAAAAGAGGATGTCCGCAAGGGCATCCTCTTTTTAGCTTGGGGCTGTTATAGTTCCTCTGAGGTCTCCTGCGGTTTGAAATCCGGGCCCAGGTCCGCGAGCATTTTGTCGTAGGCCTCCTGGGCGATGTCCACGGCGGTGCGGCCGGGGTAAGTCTCCGGCTGGATGACACCGACCACGTGCAGGGGCACATAAGTCTTTTTCAGACGCAGGGCGTTGTGGAAGATGGTCTGGGTGTTCTTCACGGTGCACAGAACCACAGGCACCTGGGTCTTGGTGGCGATTTTAAACACGCCGGAGCGGAAGTGGTGGAGTTTCCCATCCCGGCTGGTGTAGCCCTCGGGGAAGACGGCCACGCTGACCTGGTCGTTTTTAATCATCTGGATGCACTTTAAAATGGTTTTCAGGGCCTCCCGGTCATTCTCCCGGTTGATCATCTGGCACATGAGCCGGTGCATGATTTTCCCGATGATGAACATGTCCGCGTTCTCCCGCTTGGAGATAAAGGCCAGCTGGGCGTTGGGGAAGCACCCCAGCAGCAGAACCGGGTCCAGAATGTACAGATGGTTGCACACCAGCAGAAACCGCCCCTCCTTGGGAAGCTGCTCCTTTCCCTGGATGTCGATGTCCATCCGCAGAATGGAAAAAACGGCGGGGATATAGGTTTTCACAATCCAGCGGAAGAATTTGCTGTCCTCCTCCTGGGGCTTGGAAATGTCCACTGTGGCGCAGCAGACCCACAAAAATCCAAAGGCCAGCGCAAACAGCCCCAGCCAGTACCCCAGGAAGCACCCCAAAGTGCCAAAAACAACGGCGGCCCCGGAAAAGGAACCGAAAATACAGGTGAGCACCGCCCCCAGGGCGGCAAGAAGGGTAATCGAACCTAGCAGCATAAAAAAAGTCCTCCCAAGGCAGAATCGCTCCAAGGATGTTCTGCCCCCGTAGTAATATCCCTCATTATACCGTCCTTTCCCCGGATTTACAAGAGAATTTCCGGGCAGTTTACGATGATTGCACAAGTTCATAATTCACAAAACCGTAGGGGCGGCTACTATCCGCCCGAAAACCGACGGAATTGAGCGCTTTCCTTTGACCGCTCACTTTTGATACATTTCGGGCGGCTGATAGCCGCCCCTACAGTCACGAATATTTGCTTGCGGAATTCTTATGTGGCTAGTGTAACATTTTAAACAGAACTTTTCTAAGAAAGGGTAGAAATTCAAGGGGATAGATGCTATAATTGCAAATATATGCTTAAAATGAAAGGAACTACATAAAATGGGTTTGTCCGCATCCGCGCCTTGGTTAAAATATTATGGCAGCACCCCTGCCTCTTTGGAATATCCGCAAAAGACCATGTATGAAATGGTCGCCGCCGCTGCCAAGAGAAAGCCGAAGCACATTGCCTATGTGTTTATGGGCAAGAAGACCAGCTATACGGAGTTTATGAAGCGCATCGAGGCCGCCGCCAAGGGCCTTTATAAAATGGGCATCCGGCCCGGGGACAAGGTGACCATCTGCATGGCCAACACCCCCCAGGCCCTGGACTGCTTCTATGCCCTGAACCGCATCGGGGCCATCCCCAATATGATTCACCCCCTGTCCGCAGCCCAGGAGATCGCCTTCTACCTGAACTTCTCCAAGAGCAAGGCCATTCTGACCCTGGACCAGTTCTATGAGAAGGTGGCCTCCATCCAGCCCCAGCTGGAAAACCCCACCAAGATTCTCATTGCCAAGGTGGCCGACGAGCTGCCCATCCCCCTGAACGTGCTCTACCCCATGACCAAGAGCGCCCGGGCCATTAAGAAGCTGCCCAAGACCGGCTGCACCCTGTGGTACGACATGGTACGGGCCGGCAAGAACACGGTTCTGCCCCCGGTGCAGAGCCGGTACGATGCCTGCGGTGCCATTCTCTATTCCGGCGGCACCACCGGCACCACCAAGGGCATCATGCTCTCCA
>USQL01000137.1 GCA_900556935.1 uncultured Eubacteriales bacterium
TCAGGCGATGCCTTCCTGATTAAAATTAAGATTTTAATCAGGAAATAGTATTAGAATGCGGTGCTTACTGAACACAGGCACAGCCCGGCTTAGCCATGCGCATTTTCATATGCTTTTCGGATTTCCTCCGGCAAGTGGTCGGGAATCAGTTCCTTTAGTCTGTCTTCACTGCCGTCCTTGATTGCCTGCTCATAGTACCAGCATTTGAATTTCAACATGTCCAGTGCCCGATTCATGTGTGCAATCTCTGCTTCCATGTGGGCTTTCCGTTCCTCAAACATGGCTTTGCGCTGGGGATAGGTGGACGGACCCTCAGAGCACCAGTCCATGAACTGCCGGATGTCCTTGATCTCCATGCCAGCCTTTTTCAGACATTCAATGACCCGGAGTGCTTCAATCTCCGTGTCACCGAATTTGCGGATGCCGGACACCCGTTCCATGTTCGGAAAAAGTCCCTGTTTATCATAATAGCGCAGCGTGGAGATAGGCAATCCGAACATCTCTGCCACTTGTCCAATGGAATACATAAATTTCCCTCCCAAAAAATTTCAAAAAATATCTTGACCTAAAGTTAGGTTTATGTGTTACTATGAGAATAACACAAAGAATATAAAAATGCAAGGAGTGTTCTACGATGAATAAAAAGGTACTAATCATTTCCTCAAGTCCCCGTAAGGGCGGCAACTCCGAAACGCTGGCGGCAGCGTTTGCCAAGGGCGCACGGGAGGCGGGCCATCAGGTAGAAACCGTATATCTGCGGGAAAAGCAGGTTGGCTTCTGCAAGGGCTGCCTCGCCTGCCTGAAGTTGGGGCACTGCGTCATCCAAGACGATGCCGTAGAAATTGCCGCCAAAATGCACGATGCCAATGTGCTGGTGTTCGCAACGCCCGTCTACTATTACTGCGTCAGCGGTCAGCTCAAGACGATGCTGGATCGTGCCAACCCATTGTTCGATACGGACTACGCCTTTACGAAAGCCTACTTGCTGGCAACAGCGGCAGAGGACGCACCGGAAACCTTTGCGGGTACAGAGAAAGCCGTGCAGGGCTGGGTAGACTGCTTCCCTCGCTGTGCGCTGGCTGGCACAGTGTTTGCAGGCGGCGTAAACGGCGTGGGAGAAATCGCAGGTCATATTGCGCTGGAGCAAGCCTATCAGATGGGCAAGGATGTCTGAACAAGCATTTCCGGTACGAAGAACATATTTTAAGCCAACAGGAGTGAATCGTATATGAAAAAGATATTGGTAGCCTATTTTTCCGCCAGTGGAGAAACCGCGAAGCTGGCAAAAACCATTGCAGGCGTTGTTGACGGTGATTTATTTGAGATTGCGCCGGAGGTGCCGTATACCGCTGCCGACCTCGACTGGATGGACAAAGGCAGCCGCAGCACTGCGGAGATGAACGATGACAACAGCCGTCCCGCCATTGCAACTAAGATCACGGATATGGCGCAGTACAGTGCCGTGTTTGTTGGTTTTCCCATCTGGTGGTATCAAGCACCGCGCATCATTGAAACCTTCTTGGAAAGCTATGACTTTGCCGGAAAAACCGTGATCCCCTTCGCCACCTCCGGTGGCAGCGGTATGGGCAAAACAGACAGCATCCTCAAGGCGGTCTGCCCCGCAGCGGCGTGGCTACCCGGTAAGCGTTTGCAAAGCAATGAGAGCACCGCTGCCGTGCAGAAATGGGTCAACACACTGAAAATTTGATGGGAGGAACGGAATATGGCAGTCAAACAAACGGCAGGCAGAGATGCTCTGGGGGAATTTGCTCCTAAATTTGCGGAATTGAATGATGATGTGCTGTTCGGGCAAGTGTGGAGCCGGGAAGACAAGCTTTCCCTGCGGGATCGCAGCATTGTAACCATAGTTGCGTTGATGGCGCAGGGACTGACGGATTCGTCCTTTCAGTACCACCTGACAACTGCAAAGAACAACGGTGTGACCAAAACGGAAGTTGCGGAGGTCCTGACCCATGCGGCATTTTATGCAGGCTGGCCCAAGGCGTGGGCGGCCTTCCGTATGGCAAAGGAGGTATGGGCGGAGGACGATGCCCCCGACGCAAAAGCCAAGCATCAGAATGAAATGGTCTTTCCCATCGGCGCACCCAATGACGCCTTTGCAAAATATTTTATCGGACAAAGCTATCTCGCACCTCTTTCTACGCAGCAGGTCGGCATTTACAATGTGACCTTTGAACCCGGTTGCCGCAACAACTGGCACATTCATCATGCGAAAAACGGCGGCGGACAGATCCTCGTCTGTGTGGCTGGTCGAGGTTACTATCAGGAATGGGGCAAACCGGCACAGGAGCTGCGTCCCGGCGATGTGGTAAATATCCCTGTGGGCGTCAAGCACTGGCACGGCGCAGCGCCGGACAGCTGGTTCTCTCATCTGGCGGTAGAGGTTCCGGGGGACGAAACCTCCAATGAATGGTTGGAAGCCGTGAGCAACACAGTATATTTTAAGGCAATCCCGCACAGAAAAGAGTGCCAGATACCGCCAAATGTGATATAATAAAGCCATGGATAAACAAAAAGCTACCAAGAAGTTTTTTCGTTACTTCAGGAAATAGGCTTCACAAATATTACCTCAAAGCCTATGGGTGACTTGAAAAAGGGGTGGCTGCACGATGATGGTGAAGTCAAAGAGGTTTCAATTGCGGGTTCTACAAAGTTTTCCACAAATGATATATTTGACAGCGATGCGGAAATCGTCATATTCTATCACTCATTTCCATCGGAGTAAGCGGAAAACCTGACACCATAACAATCCAAAAGCGTCAGTGATGGCTATGTCTTTGAACGAAAGTGTAAACCGGCAGCATCCAATTCCTGGATGCTGCCGGTTGCCTCTTTCGAGGGGAGGAAATCGGACGAGCAACGGCGAATACAGTAGCCATGGAGGTGACGCGTATGCTATCGGCTGTATGGCTGATGCTCAGCACCCTGCTGTATTCTCTGGAGCTGAGCACCGGCAGCTTTCCGAAGCCCCTTTCCGAGGCGGAGGAGCAGCACTATCTGGCCCTGGCCCAACAGGGAGACCTGGAGGCCAGAAATGTCCTCATCGAGCGGAATCTGCGCCTTGTGGCGCACATTATGAAGGACTGATGAAGCCCGCAGCAACCCTGTGTGGCGGACGGATGGGGTGTACCTGTCTGTGTACTGTGACAACAGTGCGAAAATTTACTGGAATGTGGTGCTGAACTGAAAATAAACGTCCCCGGAAGGCGAAGGTTGCTTGCCGGGGATTGTCTATGGGTGGGGAACAGAAGGCTAGGAGGCTGCCACCTGAATATTTGAAAAGTGGGATCCTGGGGCCGATATATTTGCTGAAAAGTCTTGAAAAATAAGTCGAAAAGGTATTGAAAAGTCGGTTTACAAAGGAAGAGAAGAACGCTGGCTAGAGGGGGAAGAAAGCGTAGCAATTGGAAAGTGCAATGGAAAAAGAATAGGGCGGTTATCGGATAAAAGCCCATCCATTCTCTACTGGGGTAATTTGCTGGGTAGGCTAGACGATTGTCCGTATCAGCAAAATTGAGATGCTGCTGTCATTTATATTTCTGCCGTACCAAAACCGTTTCACAAACCCGGTCGGCAATCAGCTCCCGGTCACGGGTGGGGTAGTATTCCAACAGTGGCTTCACCATCTGCGCAAGCTGTTCCCGGGTAAATGAAGGGATTTCCAGCTGTTTTCCGTACAGATTTTCCATAGTGTGGATCTGTCGGTTAAAGGTGGTTTGAAAAGGTCGCGCTTTTGCCTGAGAAATCAGGGATTTTGGGACGATTTCAAAGGGACTGTACATCACATTGGAAAGCAGCCCTGCGCCCTGGTCAAAGATGGGGCAGTAGTCAAAGGCGCCATCCCTGGCGAGAACCGCAATATTGTTCAGGTGGCGGTCGTCATTGAGGACAAGGCCATCGATTTCGAACAGCAGCGTCAGGTACTGGGGGAACAGGGAAAGTCCTGTGATGCTTGCCGTTTCCTCTGCCAGATAGGCCATTCGCTTTTTGTCACTGGTCAGCCGGTTCAGCGTTTCGGAGAGGGGCTTTCCTGTGTATTGCAGGAACAGATGGGCCAGCGTTATGATCGACTCACCATCTCGCAGAAAATTCCGGCTGCTGCAGCCGGTTCGCTCCCGACCATGCACTCGTATACGCTCCATTCGGTAGCGTACAAAGGTGAAGGGAAAGGCCGCTTCCATGTTGCTGCACTCCAATAATTGAGAGGTAAAGACCTCCGCCAGTGCTTCGTAGCCAAATTGGTCCAGCTTGTACCAGATGCCGCTGTCCAGCCATTTTTCCTGATTGCCTTTGGAGGAGGTTTCTGCGATTTTTTGATTGGATACCAAGTGTACAGTCATTTTATTTCCTCCACGGTAAGCCAAAGATCATCCTCGGCCATTCGTCCTTGTGTTTTCCGGATAATTTCCAGTGGGTCGTAGTGGTCTACGCCAATGGTTTCCAGATATTCCCGGAGCCCAGCCCTGGTTCGCGGAATGCAGCGGCTTTCCAAAAAATGTAGATAATCCTCCCAACTGGGATTCTGGTTGTTCCCAAAGGGCAGCTTCAGAAAATCGGAAACGAGATTTTCTACGCGAATTTTCTTTGTGGTTTCGTCTGCGGCGATTCTGGCACAGAGGAGGGAAACGGAATGGCAGGAGACAAGGAGAAGCTTGTGGCCGGTTTGACGATTGGCTTCCAGAAATTCGGAAAAGGAAAGCTGCCTGGTAATCGTAATGGATGTTCCATCAAAACACAATTCTATTTGCCGATTTTCGGCATCCAAACCCATTTCCTGTACCCAAGTGGATGGCAGGGAGATTTTATAATTGTTGGCGATTCCGCCGGCAGTGCCGCCGGAAGTGCTGATGATTAAATTTCCTGTTCGTGTTTCCAAAGGATTCACCTCACGGATAGTATACACTATTCGGTACGAATAATCAATATAATTTTTCTTGCGTTCGACTTGATTGAAGAAGTTTAGCTGGAGGAACAAAAGCATATCTATTGGAAGGTGCATTGTGATAGGAGCGTTTTGTCTATTTTATGAATTTGCTCATCTAGAGTATAGTTAAAAAGTTATCCACAGCCTCGATGCCCCAAAAACGCAGACCCTTTCTGTTTCCGGAGAGGATCTGCGTTTTTCTGGGGAGG
>USQL01000138.1 GCA_900556935.1 uncultured Eubacteriales bacterium
GGCCTCTTGAACCCCATTCAAGCGCGATACCAAACTTCGCCACACCCGGATATTTTGTTTGCCGTTCTCTCGGCGACTTCGATATAATACCACAAGTACGAACAAAATGCAAGCATTATTTTCTGTTTTTTAAAAATTTTTTTCTTTCCCCGAAATGAGGCGAAAATCCCGCCCCATTTCGGAGAAAGGCAAAATTTTCCGAACTTTTTACTCGCCCCGTTCGCTGCTGACCACCTTGCCGATGTTCCACAGGTGGGCGACGGTCTTCTCGGCTTCTTTCTTCTGCTCCTCGTTGTCGTACTCCAGATAGATGGTGTGGGCACTGCAATCGCAGCATTCCACCTGTACGCTCCAGCCGCCCTCGTGCAGGATCATACCCGCGCCCCGGCAGATGGGGCAGTCTTCCAAAAGAATTTTCTCGTCCATGTTTGTTCTCCTTATCTAAAAACGGTTTTGTCTTCGGTGTAGATTTCCTCCCGGCAGACCCGGATATAATCCGGCGTCAATTCCGGAAGGTATTTTTCAATGGCAGCTCCCAGCTGCATGGGATTGAGCGACGGATTCTGGCAGCAGTGGAGTACATCCAGCCGCAGCTCCCCTTCTGAAATCCGGGAGATTTCCAGATTGCGGATCATAGGGATGATGTCCTGCTGGGTCACGCCGTTCCGGTTTTTCTTTTCCAGAACCAGCGTCTCCTGGGCAAACAGCTGCCCGATAGCCGACTCGGCCCCCACCGGAATGCCCCCGTCGTATTCCAGGGTCAGCCGACTTTGCAGCAGGGCCAGATACTTAATCTTCGCCCCGTTGTCGTAGACCTCCCGTACCCAGATGCCGTCGATGAGAGCGGCATTCAGCCGGTTGCGGATGTCCTCCAAAGGAACTGGGCTCTCCAGGTCGAAGTCCAGCAGCTCACAGTGGCTCTCCGCCCCCAGACTCAGTGGCAGAGCAATGGATACGGAAGGCCGGGGATTGAAGCCCTGGGTGTGGGTCAGGGGCAGCCCTGCCCGCTTGAAGGCTCGCTGAAATAATCGCATCAAGTCCAGGTGGGAAATAAACCGGGCGTTATCCACCTTTTCAAACAGCGCTCTAGGCATCGCAGGCCACCTCCTTCAGAAGGCAATTGGCACCGCACCCGGCGCAGCCGTGCCGGCAGTCCGGGGTCACCAGATTCTCATAGGCTCGCTTCTGCTCCCGGAGCAGGAACTTTTTGCTCACGCCCACGTCGATGACATCCCAGGGCAGCAGCTCTTCCTCGCCGAAGCCCCGGGTGGTGTAGTAGTCCACGTCCATGCCGCATTTCTCAAAGGCATCCAGCCACTTGCCGTAGTCAAAATATTCGTCCCAGCCGTCCAGCCGGGCACCGTTTTCTACAGCGGCCTCGATGACCGGCCCCAACCGCCGGTCTCCCCGGGCAAATACCGCTTCCAATCGGCTCAAGTCCGGGCTGTGGTAGTCGTAGACAATGGATTTGGAGTAGAAATGAGATTTGAGAAGCTTGCACCGGCGCAGATATTCCTGAGGGGTGATCTGCTTTTCCCACTGGAAGGGGGTGTGAGGCTTTGGCACAAAATAGGCCGTGGCCACATGAACCCGCAGCCCCCGCTTTTTGTTCACGGCGTTTTCCTTCCAAGCCTGGATGACCTTGTACACCAGCTCGGCAATGCCCAGCACGTCCTCATCGGTTTCCGTGGGCAGACCCAGCATAAAGTAGAGCTTTACGTTGTTCCAGCCTCCGGAAAAAGCCTGGGTGCAGGTGTTCAGAATTTCTTCTTCGGTCAGATTCTTGTTGATTACGTCCCGAAGCCGCTGGGTGCCCGCCTCCGGGGCAAAGGTCAGGCCGCTTTTCCGGACGGTTTGCAGCTTCTCCATCAGTTCCCGGGAGAAATTGTCCGCCCGCAGAGAGGGCACGGAAAGGTTAACCTTATTGGCCTGGCAATAGGGAATCAGCTGGTCCGTCAGCTCTTTCAGCCCCCGGTAATCGGAGGTGGACAGGCTGGAGACGGTAATTTCGTTGTTGCCGGATTTTTCCAGCAGCTCGATTGCCTGGCGGTAAAGCACCTCCGGGCTTTTTTTGCGCACCGGACGGCAGGAAAAGCCTGCCTGACAGAACCGACAGCCCCGGATGCAGCCCCGGAAGGCCTCCAGGTTTCCCCGGTCGTGGACAATTTCCGTGGAGGGAACGATCATTTCCGTGGGGAAAAAGGCATGATCCAAGTCCTCCACGATCCGCTTGGTCACAACTTCCGGGGCGCCGTTCAACGGGATTACCGCCCGTAGGGTGCCGTCATCGTTGTATTCATGGCGATAGAAGCTGGGCACATAGACCCCAGGGATTTTCGAAACTGCCAGAAGAAATTGCTCCTTGCTCCAACCTTCGGCCTTGGCTTTATCGTAGAGAGACACGATTTCTACGGTGCTGTCCTCCCCTTCTCCCAGGGAGAAAAAGTCCACAAAGTCCGCCAAAGGCTCCGGGTTAAAGGCGCACACGCCCCCGGCAAAGACGATGTTTTTAAGTTCCTTCCGCTCCGCCGCGTGAAGGGGAATCCCAGCCAAGCGCAGCATATTCAGAATGTTGGAATACGCCATTTCATAGCCGATGGTGAAGGCGATCATGTCGAAATTCTTTACCGGCTCCTGGCTTTCCAGCGCCCACAGGGGAAGGCTATTTTCCACCATGGCCTGTTCCATGTCCCCCCAGGGGGCAAAGACCCGCTCGCACCAGACGCCCTCCATCCGGTTCATGACCCCATACAGAATTCGCATACCCACATTGGACATGCCGATTTCGTAGGTATCCGGGAAGCAGAAGGCCACCCGTACCCGGACATCCGCCAGATTCTTCTTGATTTCGCCCCACTCGCCGCCGGTATAGCGGGCGGGCTTCTGCACCGCAGTCAAAATGCGCTGCTTCAAATCCGTCATAAAACTACCTCTTTGTAAATGGTAGCCCTATTGTACTGCCTTTCCCCCGGTTTTGCAAGGAATTTTTCCGAGAGCCCCGGAACGCACAGCCGTTGCCCCCAGCAGCAGCGCAATTCCTGGCTGTCGGCACAGGATTGCGGCCAGTGCCCCGGTCAGCAGGAGCCAGGCCATCCCCTGCCCCGCGGCCTGGGTTATTTTCTCCGCTTTCTCAGGAGCCATCCATTCCAGAACACAGAAAAGCATCCGACCGCCGTCCAGCGGATAGATCGGCAGCAGATTATAGGCACTCTGGACAAGACCGCAGACGGCCGTCCGTGGGAACCATCGGACGGCCGTCAGAAGCAGCAGTCCGGCGGCAGGCCCGGCGGCGGCACAGACAAACTCCCGCCAAGGCTCGGAAAAGGCGGTATGGATTTTCGCACCGGTGCAGCCCATCCGGAACTCCGGATGTCCGGCATCCAACAGCCAGATAGCCAGCAGATGTCCCAATTCATGGACGCAGGCCGCTGCCGCCGCCCCTGCCAGCCATGGCAGGGGCAGTGTCAGAAGCAGTAGTGCCCCCATTAAAAAGGCGAAGGGAGAAACCGCCGTCACCGGCTTACAACGTCTGCGCAAAAGACCTCCAATGCCTGACCAAGGGGCGTGCCGCTCTGAAGATTCAATGCCAGATGCTCCAGCTCTGCCAGAGCCACGGCGGCGTCCCCGGGAAACAGAAGCCGCTGGATGTAATACCGGCTGTCCTTCCGGATCAGTCCAACCAGTGCCAAGGCACACAAAACTGCGAAAACCGGAACCCAAAGTCGGTCTCTTTTGCGGTTTTTCCACGAATTTCCAGGATATTCGATCACATAGCCCATAGCCTTCACCTCGGTACAGTTTATTTTTTATCGACCGGAAGTATGCCGTGCCAAAGGCGCTGGTGTAGTAAGAACTTAGGGCGGAATATTTTATCATTCTACAAAAAATACAGCTTGGAATTAAGGAGTTGTCAGCGTCGAGCCGCTGACAAGCAACAGTCCACCGGACTGTTGCATTTACATCTTCGAATCTCCCTTCGGGTCCACCAAAAGAAAGAGCACGCCCAGAGGGTGTGCCTGCCGTGGGTGGACCCGAGGAGATTCGTTGCCCCGGTGCAAGGCACCGGGTAAGGAGTTGTCAGCGTCGAGCCGCTGACAAGCAGCAGTCCACCGGACTGTTGCATTTACATCTTCGAATCTCCCTTCGGGTCATCAAAAAAGAAGCACACCCCCAAAAGGTGTGCTTCTTTTTTGAATTAGTTTGATAATAATGATACGGATTCAAATGGTTTCAAAAGGTTTCACTTGAAAATGAAACTATAGGACAGAAAGTGAAACCATACCGATCAGGTAGACAAATTGGACTTTAGCTAACTCATCATATGTTATCACAACCAGTATGTTTTCCCAAATTTGAGAAATTGTAAGATTCTTGACATGGGCATCAAAGCTTACATAAGCTATTCCCCAACAATCATATGATAAAACGATTCGACTTCTGCAGGCGATGTTAAAAACCACTCTGTTCCAGGTGCATTTTCAATCCAGCGATTTCGAAGTTTTAAAATATTATGTAATGCCGATTCAAGTTGAAATGAGTTTGAGCATTTCATAATTAGCGCGATATGAGGAAGTTCTGGATAACATGTTCCCGCTTGTCCGAAGATGCGCTGAAGCGGGTCTTTATCTGTTCTACCTATTTTACATTCCCAGATACTATGCCCGCAGGTTTCTGCATACTTTTTATATGTATCATAATAATAGACATACACTGAATTATCGCCGGAACCAATGGTCTTATCTACCGCATACTCAACTGTATTTGTAACTTCCTCTTCGATAATTTCAACTTCCTGGATTTCGTAATTTAGTCGCCAAGTGCCATACCCTATATTAGATAAACCACTTGAGCTTAAATTTTGGCAAGCTTTTTTAAACACAGCTACATATTCTTTCTTACCCAGAATTCCTCCGCCATCATGATGGTACTTTGTAATCTCCTCAATGGCAGTTGCTCTCTTAAACTGCTTTCCATCAAAAAGATTACAGGCAATAAAGTCTCCATCCGGGGCAAGAAAGCAGGCAAGACTATATTG
>USQL01000139.1 GCA_900556935.1 uncultured Eubacteriales bacterium
GCGCCAAACTCCACGCCCTTCACCGCGGGGATGCCATAGAGCAGCTGGGAAAGCTTTCCTTCCATGCCGCCGAACATGGGGTCCCCCAGTCCCGCGGGGAGGCCCACGACGGCGCACTCCACAATGCCGCCGACGCTGTCACCCCGGGCCTTGGCCTGGGCGATTTTCTCTTTCATGGCCTCGCCCCGCTCCTGAGACAGGGTGGGGAAGGCCGGGGAAACGGAGTCCAGCTGGGGGGCGATGGGGTCAAAGGGCTCATCCCGCACCCCGGCAATGGCCCCGATGTGGGCAGCAATCCGGATGCCTTTTGCTTCCAGCCACTGCTTGCAAAGGCCGCCCGCGATGCACAGAGGCGCTGTCAGGCGGCCGGAAAAGTGGCCGCCCCCCGCGGCATCCTGATGCCCGCCGTATTTTACTTGGGCGGTGTAGTCCGCGTGACCGGGGCGGGGACAGTCCTTTAGGTTGGCGTAGTCCCCGGAGCGGGTGTTGGTATTGCGAATCTGGGCGGCAATGGGGGCCCCGCAGGTGGTATCGTCCAGGAGCCCTGCCAGAAATTCCGGGGCATCCGCCTCCTTCCGGGGGGTGGAGTATTCATTCTGCCCCGGAGCCCGGCGGGACAAAAAGGCGGAAAGCGCCACCCTGTCTACTGGAAGCCCTGCCGGAATGCCGTCCAGGACCATGCCGATGGCGGGGCCGTGGGACTGACCGAAAATGGATAGCTTTAAATGTTCACCGTAGGTGCTGCTCATACTTGCCTCCCAATTGTTGGTATTCCCTCCAAAAGGCGGGATAGGATTTTTCCACGCACCGGGCACCCAGAACCGTCACGGGGGACGAACACACCGTTGCCCCGATGGCCGCGGCCATGGCGATGCGGTGGTCATTGCGGCTGTCCACCGTGCCGCCTGTCAGGCCCGTGCCCCAGACCGTCAGGGTGTCGCTGTCTGCCTCCGCCCGGCCGCCCAGGGCGGTGAGCAGGGCAATGACAGACTCTACCCGGTCCGATTCTTTGAGCCGGAGGCGCTGAATGTTTGTAAACACCGCCCCGTGGCAGTTGGCCGCCGTCACCGCGAGAATCGGCACCAGGTCCGGAATGTCCGAAGCGTCAACGGTCAGCCTTCCCTCCGTAAGCCCGGGAAGAAGCGCCGCGCAGGCCCGGTCTCCCTGGGGGGAATCGAAATTCAGGTTCTCTACCGTCACGTCGCTTCCCAGGGCCTGGGCCGCCAGGAAAAAGGCGGCGTTGCTCCAATCGCCCTCCACCGTCAGTGCCCCGGGGGAGCGGAAGGTGCCGCCGGAAATCCGGAAATTCTCGGTATTCCGCCCAAACAGTGCCATGGCTCTTTGGGTCATGGTCACATAGGGGGCAGACTCCAGCTTTTCCAGGACCGTGAGGCTGCTCTCCCCGGGCACCAGAGCCAGGGCAAGGAGCAGTCCCGTTAAAAACTGGCTGGAAACCCCGCCGTCAATTCGGTATTCCCCGGGGGAGAGCCGTCCCTGGCAGCGGACGGTGTCCGCCGTGGGCCGGGAAAGGGCGCAGCCCATGCGCTCCATCTCCTCCCACAGGGGGCTCAGTGGCCTTTCGGGCAGCCGCCCGGTGAGATGAAAGGTTGCCTGGCACCCCAGGGCCCCGGCCACCGGCAGCAAAAACCGCAGGGTGGAGCCGCTGTCCTGGCAGGGAAGCTCCGCTTCCTTTGGAATCTCCCGGGCCGGCTCCACAAGGAAACCGTCGGAGGTCCGGGTGATGTCCGCCCCCAGGGCGTTCAGGCACCGGACGGTGGCATCAATGTCCCGGTTGGTCTCGGGGCAGGTCAAAACCGTCTGCGTATCGGCAAAGGCGGCACAGATGAGCATTCTGTGGGCCTGGGATTTGGAGGGGATGGCCCGGACAGTGCCATGGAGCTTTCCGGGGGTAACGGTTATATCCATGGTCACATCCCCGCCTTCACCCAGCTGAGAACGTCCTCCACAGGAACCGGGGTCAGGACACAGGAGCCGATGGACTCCGGCACCACAAGCCCCAGCGTTCCGCCGGTGCGCTTCTTATCGGACAGGGCCGTCTCCGCGATTTCCTCCGGGGAATAGGCCGTTTCCGTGGGCAGGCCGTATTCGGTCAGGGTTTTTAGAAGGCAGGCGCAATCCTCCTGGGACAGTATGCCCTTTTTGGCCGCCGCCCGGGCAATGATTGCCATGCCTATGGCCACGGACTTGCCGTGGGACAGGGTAAAATCGCTTCTGGCCTCCACCCCGTGGCCGAAGGTGTGGCCCAGGTTCAGAAGCTTTCTGGCCCCGGTGTCAAATTCGTCCCGGTCTACCACATCCCGTTTGAGAATGACGCAGCGCTCAATGACGGTCTCCCGGTCAAAGTCCGGGCCGGTTTGGGCCAGGTAGTCAAAGAACGCCCTGTCAAAAATCACGCCGTACTTCAAAACCTCCGCGCAGCCGTCCCGGAAAATATCCTCCGGCAGGGTATTCAGGGTGTCCGTATCGCACAGCACCAGGCTGGGCTGCCAGAAGGCCCCCACCATATTCTTGCCCCCGGGCAGGTCCACGGCGGTTTTGCCGCCGACGGAGGAGTCCACCGCCGCCAGAAGGGTAGTGGGCACCTGGACAAACCGGATGCCCCGGAGGAAGGTGGCCGCGGCAAAGCCCGTCAGGTCCCCAACCACGCCGCCGCCCAGGGCCACCAGAAGGTCCGTCCGGGTCAGGTGGTTTTCAATCAGGAAATTCAAAAGCTTCCAATAGGTATCGCCGCACTTGCTGGCCTCGCCCGCGGGGAAGACAAAGGTCTTCACCGTAAATCCGGCCTCCCGCAGGCTCTGCTCCGCCTGGGCACCAAAAAGGGGATAGACCGTGGTTTCGCTGACCAGGCACACCGTCTGGACCTTTCCCAGGGCCTTGACCCGGCTGCCCAGCTGGGAAAGCAGTTCGGACCCGATGAGAATTTCATAGGTGCGGGACGCGTTTACCGTTACTGTTTTCATCCGTCCACTTCCTCCTTTGCCTTTTTGCCCTCCTCCAGAAGGGCCGTCAGCGTTTTTTCGTCCCGGTTTTCCAAAGCATCCCGGTAGGCCGTCAGGTTGTCAAGATAGGTATTGAGCTCAAAGAGCAGGTTCTCCCGGTTTTCCAGGAACAGCTCGCTCCACATGGGGGCGTTGAGCCAGGCAACGCGCGTCAAATCCTTGTAGCTGCCCGCGGAGAAGCCCTTGTGGTTTCTGGCGGTGGGGGACTTGATAAAGGCGTTGCTCAGCACATGGGGCATCTGGGAGGTAAAGGCGATCATTTTGTCGTGGTCCTCGGCGCTGGTGACGGAGTACATGCCAAAGCCGCAGGGGGCCAGTGCGTCCTTTACCCGCTGCAAAAGCTCAATGTCATCGTACCTCGGGGGCACCAGAACCATGGGCGCGCCCTGATAGAGGTTTGCCCGGCTGTACTTAAAACCGGAGAACTGGGAGCCCGCCATGGGGTGGCCGCCTACGAAGGTAAAGCCGTATTGCTCCGCCACCGGGAAACACCGGGCGCAGACCTCCTTTTTAATGCCGCAGCAGTCCAGCACCAATGTTTCCCTGGAAACGTATTTTCCGTTCTCCTCCAGCCACTGGGCGCAGCCGCCGGGGTAGATGGCCAGAAGAATCAAACTGCACTTTGGAATGGTCTTTTCGTCCAGCTTTCCGTGGACCGCCCCGGAGAGCATGGCAAAGGACAGGGTGTTTTCGTCCCGGTTCTTGGCGTAAACCGTATGGCCCGCCAGGGCGTAGGCCCGGGCCAGGGACCCGCCGATGAGCCCCAGGCCAAGAATTCCCACCGTCATGCCAGCACCTCCCGCAGGGCCTTTATTCTCCGGGCCATCTCGTCAAACTGGGCGGGGGTCAGGGACTGGGCCCCGTCGCACAGGGCCTTTTCCGGGTTGTTGTGGACCTCAATCATCAGTCCGTCGGCACCGGCGGCCACAGCGGCGCAGGCCATATCCGGCACCAGCCGGGATTTGCCCGTGGCGTGGCTGGGGTCTGCCACCACAGGCAGATGGCTCAGCTCGTGGAGCACGGGGATGGCGGAAATATCCATGGTGTTCCGGGTGTAGGTTTCAAAGGTCCGGATGCCCCGCTCGCAGAGGATGACGTTTTCGTTGCCCTCGCTCATAATGTACTCCGCGCTCATAAGCAGCTCCTGCAGGGTATTGGCCAGGCCCCGCTTCAGCAAAATGGGCTTTTTCGTCTTGCCCAGCTCTTTGAGCAGGTCGAAGTTCTGCATATTCCGGGCCCCCACCTGAATCACATCCACATTCTCAAACAGGTCCAGGGTGTTGATATTCATAATCTCCGTAACGATGGGCAGTCCCGTCTCCTTTTTGGCAATTTCCAGAAGCCGCAGGCCCTCAGCGCCCATACCCTGGAAGGCATAGGGAGAGGTCCGGGGCTTGAAAGCGCCGCCCCGGAGGAGGGTCGCGCCGCTTTCCTTGACGGATTTGGCAATGCCCACAATCTGCTCCTCGGATTCTACGGAGCAGGGTCCCGCAATCATGGCAAAATACCCGCCGCCGATGCGGCTTTTCCCTGCCTCCACGATGGTATCCTTGGGGTGGAACTTCCGGTTGGCCTGCTTAAAGGGCTCGGACACCCGCTTGACAGACTCCACCATTTCAAGGCTCTGCAGCAGCTCCATATCCACCCGGCTGGTGTCGCCCACCAGGCCGAGAATCGTCACCTGCTTGCCCTCGGACACATGGACATCCAGATTCTGCTTTTTAAGCCACCCAATCAGATGGTCCTTCTGCTCCTGGGTGGTACCGTTTTTCAAAATTGCAATCATTTTCTCCAGCTCCTTGTAAAAATAAAGCGCCGCACGGAAATTCGTGCGGCGCTAAGCTTTCCATTTTTCGATCCCAAAAGAATCGCAGCACAAATTTCTATTACTTTTTTCGGGTAAAAAAGTAATAGTAGTAATAAAAG
>USQL01000140.1 GCA_900556935.1 uncultured Eubacteriales bacterium
GCGGGGACCTTCTCCAGCAGGAGAAGGCTTTTTTGGCTTTTGTCCGGGGGTATACGCTCAACGAAGTGCCCAATATTTTAAGCATTTCATTAAACGTATACTGAGACCCGGTCTTGGTCCCATCCGGCTGCACCGGACGGAGCGCCTCGGATGAACGTATACCCTCGTTCGTTCTATTGCGGGTCATCCGGGAATGCATGGTTCCAAATATCCCGGCACACCGCTTCAAACTGCGTATTTACATCTGAATTTGCGTAGCGGAGTACTGTCAAGCCTTGCGCGTTTAAGAAAGCATCTCTTTCCGTATCGTAGGCTTTCCCTTCCTCCGAATAATGCTGTGATCCATCTAGCTCTATTACGAGTTTTTTCTCCGCAATATAGAAATCCACGATGTAACTTCCGATTACTTTTTGTCGATGGGCCATAACCGGAAATTCTTTCAAAAAATCATACCAAAGGTGTCTTTCTTCCTTTGTCATGTTTTTGCGCAAGGAACGGGAAAATCCTTTTAAGTTTTTCTCCCCCACTTTACGCAATACTCCCATACATGGTAAACATCGGCAGATACACGCCCAGGAGCAAAAACACGGTCATGACGGCCAAGCCGATGGTGATGCAGGGCTCCATGATGGAAAGGAGGCGTTCGGTGGCCAGGGAGACCTCGTTGTTGAAGTAGTCGCCGACGACGGTGAGGGTCTGCTCCATGTTGCCGGACTGTTCGCCCACGCCGGTCATTTCCGTCAGAAGCTTGGGGAAATACGGGCTCTTGGCCATGCTTTCGGCCAGGCCCTTGCCCATTTCCACGTCCTGCTTGGCGCTGCGGATGGCCTCAGCGACCATGCCGTTGGTGACCACGTTGGCGGTGACCTCCAGGGCCTTGACGATGGGCAGGCCCGCGGTGACCATGGTGGACATGGTGGTGGAGAACTGGGCGGCGGCGTTCATGGTGTGAATCTTTTTAAAGGGGGAGCGGGTCAGCTTGTTTTTGTCCAGGAACGCCCGTCCCTGGGGGTTGCGCTTGACCAGGAAGCTGCCCACAGCCAAAAGCATGGCAATCAGGGCCAGGACCCACCATTTCTGGGTCATGAAATTGGAAATGGCCATCATGACCTTGGTGATGGTGGGCAGCTCCACCCCCAGCTCCGCGAAGGTGCTGGTAAAGGCCGGGACCGCCTTGACCATGACGATGATGAAGACGATAATCGCCACGATAATCACCATAATGGGGTAGGTCAGGGCGCTGGCAACCTTGCCCTTGACCTTGGCGGACTTGTCAAAATAGGTATAGAGCTTGCCGAAGCAGGCTTCCAGGGTGCCGGACTCCTCCCCTGCCCGGACGGTCTCGATAAAGGTCACGGGCATACCGGGGCAGTGGGTCTGGAAGCTCTGGGCCAGGGAATAGCCGCCGGACACATCCTCAGCGACTTTCAAAAGCTTCTCCCGCAGATACTTATCCGCGGACTGCTCCGCCACCATCTCCACGCACCGGACAATGGGCAGTCCGGAGGTCAGGATGATGGAGAACTGGGAGCACATCATAGCCAGGTCTTTTTCTTTGATTTTATGGGTGCCGATTTCCTGGGTCAGGAAGCTCTTCTGCTCCTTGACCTCGGAAATGGAGGTAATCACCGAGCAGGTGCTCCGCAGCTGGGCCACGGCCTCGTACTCGTTATAGGCCTTGACCACACCGGACACCTTCTGGCCGTCCGGGGAAAGGCCCTTATATTGAAAGGTCGTCAAATTGGTTCACCTCTTAATATCTCCGCATCCCCTGGAAGGCATCGGGGTCCCGGGCGTAGCGCAGGGCGGTCTGGGAATCCACGGTGCCCTCCCGGACCATCTTTTGCAGGGCGGCATCCATAAGGATGGAGCCGTTCTGGCCGTTCATGGCGATGAAGCTCTCCATCTGGGGGGTCTTGCCCTCCCGAATCAGGTTTTTAATGGCGGCGTTGACCACCATGATTTCGCAGGCCGCGGCCCGGCCCCGTCCGCTCTTCTTTGGAAGCAGCTGCTGGGAGATCACCGCCCGCAATGTGGTGGACAGCTGCAGGCGAATCTGCCGCTGCTGGTCCTCCGGGAAGACATTGACCATCCGGTCGATGGAGTCTGCGGCGGAGTTGGTATGCAGGGTGGCAAAGACCAGGTGGCCGGTTTCGGCGGCGGTGAGGGCGGTCTCGATGGTGTTGAGGTCCCGCATCTCGCCGATGAGAATCACGTCCGGGTCCTCCCGGAGGATGGCCCGCAGGCCGTCGGCATAGGAGGCGGTGTCGGCGCCCACCTGGCGCTGGTTGATGACGCACCTGTCCGGGGTGTACACATACTCGATGGGGTCTTCCAGGGTGATAATGTGGACCGGGCGGGTGTGGTTAATCCGGTTTAAAATGGCGGCCAGGGTGGTGGACTTGCCGGAGCCCGTCTCGCCGGTGACCAGCACAATGCCGGACCGATAGTCCGGGAAGGAGGCCACCACCGGGGGAAGCCGCAAATCCTCCAAATCCGGGATGCCCTCGGCCAAAAGGCGGATGGCGGCGGAAAGCGCGCCCTGCTGGCGGAACAGATTGATTCTGGTCCGGACCCCGCAGGGGAAGCTGTGGGCCAGGTCCATCTCCCCGATGGTCTCGATATCCGGGAACTGTCCCCCGGCCAGAATCTGGCCGTAGGTTTCGCAGTCCTGGGGGGTGAGGGTCTCCTCCGTCAGGTTCCGCAGGGAGCCGTCCACCCGGACCCGGATGGGAAGCCCCGCCACAAGATGCACGTCCGAAGCGCCCAGCTCCTTGGCCATGGCAATTACGGTATCTAGTTCCAGCATACTCTCTCCTTTAGGTCATGGAGCTGATGGCCTTGGCGGCCTCGGCAAAGCTGATTTCGCCCCGCAGCACCAGCTCCCGGCAGTTATCCCGCATGGTCACAAAGCCATGGTCCAGGGCAACGGCCTTCAGCTTGTCCGTATCCGCGTCGTCGGTAATCTGGCGGCGCAGGGCACGGTCCACCGTCAGGATTTCAAAGACCGCCCGGCGGCCATGATTGCCCAGGTGGCTGCACTCCTGGCAGCCCTCGCCCTTGTAGAACCGCACATCCGCATCCTCGTCAATGCCCAGCATCAGCTTTTCGTCGGCGGTGGGGGTATAGGCCCTGCGGCAATGGGGGCAGATTTTCCGCACCAGCCGCTGGGACACCACGCCCCGGAGGGCGGCGGCAATCATATAGGGCTCCACGCCGATATCCACCAGACGGTTGATGGTGGAAACCGCGTCGTTGGTATGCAGGGTGGAGAGGACCAGGTGGCCGGTGATGGCCGCCCGGACCGCGATGGAGGCGGTCTCGCCGTCCCGAATCTCGCCCACGGAAATCACATCCGGGTCCTGCCGGAGGATGGAGCGCAGACCGGCGGCAAAGGTCATGCCGGTTTTCTCGTTGATCTGGCACTGGTTGGCACCGGGGATGTTGTATTCCACCGGGTCCTCCAGGGTCATAATATTGGTCTCCTCCCGGCACAGCTCCTGAATCATGGCGCACATGGTGGTGGACTTACCGGAACCGGTGGGGCCCACAATCAGAATCACGCCGGAGCTGTTTTTCAGCAGGCTGTCGTAGGCCTTCTCGTCCGCCCCTTCCAGGCCGATGGTCTTTCGGTTCACCCGGCCGGAGGACTTGTCCAGCAGACGCATAACCACCTTTTCTCCGTAAATGGTGGGGATAGAGGAGATACGCAGGTCGATTTCCTTGTCCTTGGCGGTGACCATGGCGCGGCCGTCCTGGGGGATTTTCCGCTCGGAGATGTTCATGCCGCCCATGATTTTCAGACGGGAAATCACCGTTGCCTGCAAATTGGCGGGCACGGTAAACACCCGGCGCAGCACGCCGTCAATCCGCATCCGGACAACCATCTCCCCCTCCTGGGGCTCCAGGTGGATATCGGAGGCGGACTCCGTAATGGCCCGCTCAATGACGGAATTGACAAAGCGGATGGTGGGTGCCTCCGCCGCGGAGGTATCCACAGCCTTGGACATCTGCACCGGGACGATATCGGCCTGAGCCGTGCCCGCCTCCCGCTTCATTTCCTCAATGGCCCGGGCGGTGCCCTCGTTGCCATACAATGTGGCAATGGCCTGCTCGGTTGCCCGGCGGGTGGCAATCATGGGCACCACCTGCTTATGGGAGGCGGACTTGATTTCCTCCTGGGCAACGAAGTTTAAGGGATCCGACATGGCGACATACAGCTCATCCTTGACAAGCTTGACCGGCACCACGCAGTATTTTTTCGCAATGGACCTCGGCACAAACTTGGCAAGCTCCAGCGGGATGGACACCGCGGTCAAATCCACAAAATCCACGCCCAGCTGCATCTGCAGCGCTTCAATCAGCTGCTGCTCGGTGATGATGCCGCTGCTGATTAGCACGTCGCCCAGACGCTCCTTGGTCTGCTTCTGAATCGCCAGCGCGTCCCGCAGCTGGTCGGGGCTGATCACACCCGCCGAAATCAGCAGGTCACCCAAACGCATATAGGCCACAGGAAAGGCCCCCTTTTCCTATAAAATCTCCTTTTACGCATCACGAAATCATATGGGTTTGATATATTTTTTCGTTTCCGCGCTATGGCATATCTAAGGCCATTTTAGCATGATAGGGATTTGTTTTCAACATTTTTTTGCAGATTGCAGGAAAATTTTGCAAAATATTCTAGGCTCCCCTGGAAGGGGAGCTGGCAGCGAAGCTGACTGAGGGGTCCGGCTTGGCCTTTGGCCAAGCCTTGCACCGTAGGTGCAAATGCCTGGCTCTTGGAATATCCGAGCCTGTATTCCGCCTGCGGCGGAGGCTTTTCTGACGAAAAGCCGGACCCCTCAGGCCCGGCTGTCGCCGGGCCAGCTCTGCTCTGCATTAAGAGTCCGTAAGCCGCAAGCGGCAACGG
>USQL01000141.1 GCA_900556935.1 uncultured Eubacteriales bacterium
GACGACCCCAGAATGCCCACCCTCTGCGGCCTGCGCCGCCGGGGCTATACCCCCGCCTCCATCCGCAACTTCTGCGACCGGGTGGGTGTTGCCAAGTCCCCCAATACCATTGAGTATGCCTTCCTGGAGCACTGCCTGCGGGAGGACCTGAACGAGACCGCCAAGCGGGTCATGGCCGTTTTGAAGCCTGTCAAGCTCACCATCACCAACTATCCCGAGGGACAGAGCGAGACCTTCCAGGTGGAGAATAACCCCAACGACCCGAACGCCGGTTCCCGGGAGATCTCCTTCTCCAGAAACCTCTGGATTGAGGCCGACGACTTCCTGGCCCAGCCTATTCCCAAGTACAAGCGCCTGTACCCCGATGGCCCGGAGTGCCGGTTGAAGGGTGCCTACGTGATCCGGTGCACCGGCTGCGTCACTGATGGCAGCGGCAACGTGACCGAGGTCCTGGCCACCTACGACCCAGAAAGCAAGGGCGGCGACCCCGCCGACGGACGGAAAATCAAGGGTGCCACCATCCACTGGGTGGACGCGGACAACTGCTTTGACGCGGAGGTCCGGCAGTACAGCAACCTCTTCGACGACCCGGACCCCGATGCCGCCGGAAAGGATTTTCTGACCTGCCTGAATCCCAGCTCTCTGGAGGTTCTGACAGGCTGCAAGGTGGAGGCCTCTCTGAAAAACGCCAAGGCCCCCGAGAGCTACCAGTTCATGCGTCTGGGCTACTTCTGCCCCGACAGCAAGGATTCTACCCCGGAGCACCTGGTATTCAACCGCTCCGTCAGCCTGAAGGACAGCTTCAAGCCCGCAAAATAAACACAAAAATCTGCAGGGGTGGCATGCTCGCCGCCCCTGCAGTCTTTTTACGATTTCCTTATTACTTCTTCTCTTCTTTGATGGCAGCCCGCAGGTGGACAGACAGAACCGCCAGCGAGGTTGCCATATTTTCGTTCTGTACCAGAATATTGGCAGGCACATCCAGGTGGGTGGGCGCAAAGTTCCAAATGGCCTTGACACCCCCGGCAATCAGCTGGTCGGCCACCTCCTGGGCCGCCGCCGCGGGGACGGTGATGATGCCCATGAGCACCTTATGGAGCTTGCAATAGTGCTCCAGCTTGGTAATGGGATAGATGGGCTGACCGTCATCCGTCTTCTCTCGGGTGGGGCTAATATCAAAGGCCGCCTGGATGTTCAGGCCGTAGGCCTCAAAGCCGGAGTAGGCCATCAGCGCCAGGCCCAGCTTGCCGGCACCAATCAGCACGGCATCGGTGGTGTTGTCGTAGCCCAAAAACTGTTCAATATCGTCAATCAGCGCTTCCCGCTGGTAGCCCACCTTGGGGCGGCCGCCGTTGGAGACGATGGCCAAATCCTTGCGGACCTGGACCTCCCCCATATCCAGAGCGTTTGCCAGGGCAGTCGCGGAAATATTGGCAGGGGCCGAATCGGGCAGGCTTTTCAGATAGGCGAGATAACCGGGAAGACGCTTCAAAACCGCCTTTGAGACCTTTACATTGCGTTCCATGTGATGTTCTTCGCTCCTTTTTTATCGATACAATTTTCTATCGATATCATTTTGTACTGATTATACCACTCTATCCAGGATTTTACAAGCGCCGAGCATATAAAATTTATCGATATATTTATAAGTATTCTAAATGGATTCAGGCACAGCTCATCTGCTTTAAAAACGCCTTTCGCAGCTTGCCGATGATACGCTTTTCCAGCCTGGAAATATAGGATTGGGAAATCCCCAGCCGCAGGGCAACCTCCTTCTGGGTCAGCTCCTTATGCCCGTTCAGCCCAAAGCGCATATCTACAATCTCCCGTTCCCGCTCCGAAAGCTCCAGAAGGGAGGCCCGCAGCACGCTTAAATCCGCGGCGGCCTCCAGGGGGGCAATCATCTCGTCCTCGCCGGTGCCCAGAATATCCGACAGCAGCAGCTCGTTCCCCTCTCCGTCCAAGTTAATGGGCTCGTCCAGGGAGATTTCCGCCTTTTGGTTAGCAATTTTCCGGATGTGCATTAAAATCTCATTCTCGATGCACCGGGAGGCATAGGTGGCCAGCTTGATATTCTTCTCTGCCCGATAGGTTCCGATTGCCTTCATAAGCCCGATGGTACCAATGGATATCAGGTCCTCTAAATTGGTGCCGGTGCTTTCAAAGCGCCGGGCGATGAATACAACCAGCCGGAGATTGTGCTCCACCAGGGTCTGACGTGCCGCCTCCTCGCCCCGGGCCAGCGCCTCAATTGCCGTGCGCTCTTCCTCCCCTTTCAGCGGGGCGGGAAGGACATCACTGCCGCCGATATAATAGACAACCTGCTCGTTTTGTTGAAACCACTGCCATAACCGCTGCCATAGATTCATACGGTACCTCCCGCCAATGCCTGATAGTCTGTTCCGCCTACACTGCTGGGGGCAAAGGCCACGATGGATGGCCGCCGCCTGCCCCCCAAAAGTACATTCTGTATCCGCATACCCAGCAGAAGCCCCGACTGCCTGCCCACATCCCGGTAGGGAATCAGCCGAAGGCCACCTAGCGGGGCCTGTTCCAGGGTATCCAAGGGCTTTTCCAGCTGCTGCCGGGTGAGACCCGTGAGCTTTTGGCAGTCCGCCTCCCCGATAATCAGCACCTGCTCCCCGGTTACCGGGTCCCGGAGGGTATTCCCTGTATCCTGCAGGGCCGTCAGGTGCAAGGTTTTCCCGTCCCGGGTAATGTCCAGCGGCACCAGGCACCGGGAGGCCGCGGCACTGCCAAGCAGCAGCGTACAGCTCAGCCACAGAAGCCCGGCGCACAGCAGAAGCCTACCGGGGCCGACTGTTCCAAGCAGCTCTGCCATGCCTCCAAGGGCAAGGCTCAAAACCAGAAACACCCCCGTCTGCCGCCAGGTGCTTTTCCGCCAGCCGAAGGCCAGAATTCCCAGCAGCGCCAGAAATACCGCCCGCCAGTGGAGCGCCGCCAGAAAGGCGAAGCCGGGCAGAAAGCAGCCGCCGCTGTAGGCGGCCCCCAGCACCGCCCCGGTCAAAAGCCGCCACCGCCTGGGCCGTACCCCGGCAAGACGGGCCGTGGCCTGCAGCAGAAGATAATCCACGGCAAAGTTTAAAAGCATGTATAGGTCCAGATACATCGCTCACCCTCCCCCGCGCCGTTTCCATCCCAGTATACCCCGCAGCGGACAGGGAATGCCGTCGGAGTGGGAAACAAGCCCTGCCGCAAGTTCCGCCCCGGGACGAGCGTGTTCGGTTTCCGGGCACAAAGCGTTCTTAAAAAAGCAAGGGCCCGCGGGGAAAAACCACGCAGGCCCTTGCTTTGCGTCCTATGCTTCCGGACGTTCCATATTTTTGATGTTCTTTTCGATTTTGAACCGAGGGGTCATGAGCTCATGGCCGCAGCCCAGACATTTGAGCCGCAAATCCGCGCCGGTGCGCAGGACTATCCAGCGCTTTTCGCCGCAGGGATGGGCTTTTTTCATGGTGAGAATGTCGTTTACCCGAATATCCAAGAGAATCACTCCTTTTTGATGGCATCCCAATACTGCTTGGCCGCCTGCTCCAGCTTATTCGGGCCGTACTCGTAATAGTGCGTGCCCACCAGCTCGCCCGGAAGGTACTGCTGGGCTACCCAGTGGTTGGGATAGTCGTGGGGGTACAGATATCCCTGCTCCCGCTCCTGGGTAAAGGTATCGGCATGGACATTCTGCAGGTGCCTGGGAAAGGGGCCGCCCCTGCCCTTCTGCACATCCGCCAGGGCAGTATCCAGGGCGATATGAGCGGAATTGGATTTGGGAGAGGTAGCCATCAGTACCGCGGCATCCCCCAAAGGGATCCGGGCCTCCGGCATGCCCAGCATCAGGGCCATATCCACGCAGGACTTGACAATGGGAATGATCATGGGATAGGCAAGCCCCACATCCTCCGCCGCAATCACCATGAGTCTTCGGCAGGCCGACTGCATCTGCCCCGCCTCCAGGAGCCTTGCCAAGTAATGGCAGGCCGCGTCCGGGTCAGAGCCGCGGATGGATTTTTGCAGGGCGGAGAGCAAATCATAGTGATTATCCCCGTCCCGGTCTGCCCGCATGGCGCTTTTCTGGGTCACGGCCACCGCGTCGTCCATGGTGAGCGTCAGTGTGTTTCCCTCGGGAACCGCGGCGGAAAACAGGACCTCAACGGCATTCATGGATTTCCGCAGGTCCCCGCCGCTGGCCCCGGCGATGTACTCCAGAACTCCCTCTTGGGGCTTGGCTGTCAGGCCGGTGCGCTTTTCCATAAAGGCCACCGCCCGGCGCACTGCCGTCAGGGCCGCCTCCTTGGTAATCTGCTTGAATTCAAACACCGTAGAGCGGCTGAGAATGGCGTTGAACACATAGAAATAGGGATTTTCCGTGGTGGAGGCAATCAGGGTGATTTTTCCGTTTTCGATGTATTCCAGCAATGACTGCTGCTGCTTTTTATTAAAGGACTGAATCTCGTCCAAATACAGCAGCACTCCGTTGGGGGCCAGAAAGGTATCCAGCTGGGAGGTGATCTCCCGGATGTCCGAGGTAGAGGCCGTGGTGGCGTTGAGCTTGAAAAGGGTACGGTTGGTCTGCTTGGCGATGATGTTGGCGACGGTGGTTTTGCCGGTGCCGCTGGGGCCATAGAAGACCATGTTGGGGATATTTCCGGAAGCAATCAGGCGGCGCAGCACCGCCCCTTTTCCCAGGATATGCTCCTGCCCCACCACGTCGTCCAGCGTCTCCGGACGCAGAAGGTCTGCCAAGGGCTGGTACATAGGATGCCTCCTTTCGACAGTTTGAAAGGGGCTGTTAGAAAACAACCTGTCATTGCGAACCAGTGCGCACACTGGTGTG
>USQL01000142.1 GCA_900556935.1 uncultured Eubacteriales bacterium
CTTGCACTCAGAGCATCTCAAAGTGACTTTCACGCGCATAACGGCACCTCCTTAAAATTTGCCTCCCTGTATCACACCCGGCTAGAAGAAAAATTTAGAAAGCGATGAACTACAATGGAAATCGCTCCGGGGCTGAAAAAGGCGCACAAAAAAAGAGCCCTTTTTCACAGGTGAAACCATTCTAACATAGGGAAGTGGCAATGTCAATATTCATTTTTACTTTTTTCCGGTAATTTCTCTGCAATTCCCGGGAATCGGGAAGCTTTGCCGATTTGTATTTTTTCGGTATCAGGGCCTTGCCTTTTGAAGGACTTTCCTGTAGAATAGAAAAAAATCGGTAATTCGGAAAGGAATTTGAATATGCGTATTATGGGAATTGACTATGGGGATGCCCGCACCGGCGTTGCCTTCTCCGATTTGCTCTGCTCCATTGTGGGTTCCACCGCTGTGGTGCCCAGCAGAAACCACGAAAAGGCGATGGCAGACCTTGTGCGGCTTGCTAAGGAGCATGAAGTCAGCCAGATTGTTGTGGGGCTTCCCAAGAATATGGACGGCACCGAGGGCAGCCGGGCAGAGCTGTGCCGGGCCTTTGCCAAGGAGCTGGAGGAGGCCACGGGTCTTCCCGTTGCCATGTGGGACGAGCGCCGCACCACGGTAGAGGCCCACAATATCCTCTCCGCCCACAATTACCACGGGGCCAAACGGAAGAATACCGTGGATGCCGTGGCCGCGTCTCTGATTCTGGAGGGGTATCTGGCTTACCGGAACCGCGGCTCCGGGAAAGTCTGATTTACTTCGGCCTGTAGAACAGCTCCCGGAGACCCGCATACAGCAGAAGCACACCGAAGGCTTTTCGCAGCGCCTCCTGGGGGAAACAATTCTGGACCAGGGAGACCACCGCCGCGGAGGTACAGCCGGAGATAATCCCGGGGAGCAGCTTCCGCCAGGGAATCTTTCCGCGGCGCAGAAGGGTTGCAAGAGCGGCTCCGGGCAGAAAGAACAGCAGATTCACGCCCCGGGCCTCCTCCGGGGCCCAGCCCAGCACTGCTGTCAGCCACAGAATCAAGAGGCTCCCGCCGCCAACACCCAGCCCGGACAGAAATCCCAGCACCGTGCCCACGGGGATGGCGACGGCTAAGCGCTCCAGCATAGATTCCGAATGCCTCCCCAGAGAATCAGCATACCCAAACCCCGGTGCAGCCACTGCACCGGAATTTTTTTGCCCAGGATTGCGGAAGCCGTCCCGCCGATGGCGCTGCCAATGAGATAGGGCAGGGCCCTTTGAAACGGAATGGCCCCGGAGGGAAACCCTACCAGGATGCAGACAACGCAAATGGGCAGAATGATGGCCACGGAGCTGGGGAAGAGCTGGTCTTCCCCGAGCCCTCGGCACCGGCGGAGCAGCGGCACCAGCACCAGCCCGCCTCCGGCGCCAAAGAGCCCCGCCACGGCCCCGGCGGTCAGACCCGCCAGAAGAATCATAAAAAAGCACCTCCTAAGGAAAGCTTTTCCAAAGGAGGCGCTTTTATTCAGCTGAAACGCAATCAGTTGGAGCCGGAGCTCAGCACGATGCCGGTGCGGATGTAGGAGGTATCGCCTACGGTCATATCCAAACCGTCTACCAGGGCGTTGTACCAGTTGTTATAGTCCTCGCTGGCAAGGTCGTTCTTGACAAGGTAGGTCCGGTAGGTGTCCTCCGCCTGGCCGACGAAGTACATCACGTGGTAGCCATAGCTGGTTTCCACAATGCCGGTGTCGCCGGGCTTGCGGCTCTCGTCAAAGCACCAGTTGTTGAAGGCGCTGACCATTTGGCCGGGGTACACGTCCTCGTAAAGACCGCCGTTGTCCTTGGAGCCGGTGTCGGTGGAGTTTTCCTTGGCCAGCTCGGCAAAGCTTTCTTCCGTAGCCTCGCCGGACTCCCATTCGTTCAGCCAGCTCTCGGCCTTTTCCTTGGCGGCGGCCTTCTCCTCGTCGGAGTAGGTGGTGGTGCCGTTTTCGGTGGTGCCGCCCTCAAAACCGGCCAGCATATGCCGGACGTTTACCAGGGGCGTGCGGTTGTCGGTGGAGCTGATGAAATAGACGGCGTAGTAGCCGGAAACGGTGGTAACCTCGTTTCCTTCGTCATCGGTGGTGGTGGAGGTGCTGGCGATATAGGTCTTGTCGCCCTCCTTGCGGCTGCTGTCGCTGATCCACTGGGCCAGCAGGGAGTTGACGGAGGTGTAGCGCTGGTCGGTCATGGAGGAGCTGGAGGCAGTGGTGTCCGCGTTGATTTCCAGGGCGGCAATGGCGGCATCCATATCCGCAACGGAGGTGATGTCGTCGCCGGTGATGGCCTTGGCATCCGCCTCGGCGGCAGCGGCCTTCTCGTCGGCGGTGGCATCGTCGTTCAGATACCGGCTGGCGCTGATATAATACTGGTTATAGGTGTAGGAGTTGTAGGTCGCGGGGTCCTCGGCATCCTTGGCATTCACCTGATCATCGGTGTAGGTCAGGCCGTTCCGATACTGGGTCTGATAGCCGCTGGCCAGCAGATTCAGCCGGAAATACTCCTTGTAGGACTCCAGGGTGGAGCCGTTGCCGTACATGGCCTTCAGATAGCTCGCGGCGTTGGAATAGCCATAGACCTGGGCGTACAGCTGCAGGGTGGATTCCAGGGAATCCAGCTGGGACTGGTCGCTCTCGGTGAGCTCGTAGCCGTTGGCCTGGGCCTCGTTGGCCAGGGCGACGATTGCCCGGGCACTCTGTTCGGCGGAGGACAGGAAGTAGTCTGCCCAGGTGGTGCCGGCATCGGCATCAAAAACCTGCTGGTCCAGCGCCTTGCCGGTATCCAGGCCGTACAGGGCGGCGTAGGTGCCGTTCTGGGAATAGAAATTGTTGACGGTATCGATATAGTAGTAGCTCAGTTCCGCATTGCTCAGGGTGGTGTCGCCCAGGGTCAGCGCGACGGTCTTCTTCTCCCGGGAACCGCTGTTGGAGATGGCGCGGTTTACGCCGGTGACGGCCGCAATGGCAATCAGGGCCACAAGAACAACGGCAAAGCCGATGGTGTAGGCCTTGACCTTCTTGTCTTCCTTCTGCTGTGCCAGCTGCTTTTCGGTCAGCTTGGCAGTGTTTTCTTCAGCATGAAGCTTCTTCTTGCTGGATGCACTCATGGTATCATTTCCTCTCGTTTTCTTGGTCGGTTTGTTCTGCAAACAGGCATTTGCAGATAGACTGAGCTATTATAACGGATATTCCATCGGGTTTCAAGAGGAAAAAGACGCTTTTTTCGAAAAAACAAAAAATTTAACAAGCGCAGGCAGCGCCGCACAATTCGGCAAGAGCCGTCAGCGACCAATTTTTCGTTGGGGAAAGGTACTTTTTCGCAGAAAAAACCCGGGGAGACAAGCTCCCCGGGGACCCGCTTCGGCCGTACCGCATCCGATTATGACCTGCACGAAAGGGCAGGTGGGTTGCCGCTCCCGACGTTCTCTGCTCCCAGCGTCCACCCGTCGTCGAAGCGCGGGCGGGAGGTCTGCAATCCCGCCGGGAAGTCTAACTTCCCGTAAAAGAAAATGTGGGTCCAAAAGGACACGACACGCACCAAGCAGGAAAAGGATTATTCATCCTCTTCTTCGTCTTCGGCGTAAAGCTCATCCATGATGAGATCATAGACGGCCTTCAGCTCCTCCTCGTCATCGATGGCGGTAAGCAGGGGCTCGCCGTCTTCCTCGGTAGATTTGAGGATGCTCACTTCCAGCTGCAAATCACTTTCGCCGCTTCCGTCGGAGGCAGGGATTACAGCCATATAAGTCTGACCGTTATATTCCAGGGTGGACAGAACCTCCAGCTCGTATTCCGTGCCGTCCTCGTCCACAATGGTAATAAAGTCGGAACCGTATTGATCTTCCATAGATTGCTCCTTTGATACGGCGGTTTCTTTGTCTGTATTCTACAACCTGCGGGCCATAAAATCAAGAGGAAAATTGCGGCCCGGAAATCCGTACTTTGAAAACCGCGAAAAAACAGAAGCTTTCCGGGAGAAAATCCGGAAGGATTTGACGCTTTTCCGGGAATACTACAAAAATAGAAACCGGAAACATTTTTGCGCTTCTCCTCCCGAAGGGGGCTTACAATAGTCTTTCCCGGAATTTATGGATTATTAAGAAATTAGGTCTTTCGTTTTCGGGGAAAATATGATATAATCGGGCGATGATATGACGGATAGTCGTGTCTTAACCCATAGAAAGGTACAATTCGCGGCTGCAAAGCCCGATTTTGGAGGTTTGACCCATGGCAAATGAAGAAAAAAAGAGAAGGAGAACCAAGAAGGCCCGGCAGGATTGGAATCCCCACTGGACGCTGAAAACCGTCTACACGGTGGGCTCGACCCTGCTGTCCGTTTTGAAGATTGCCGTCGGCGCGGCGCTGACGGTGGTTCTGATTCTTTTAATCTGCGGAGTTGTGTTTGTGGGAACACTGGGCGACTATCTGCAGAACGATATCCTGACGGAGGCCTCTGACTGGTCCATCGATGACTACGATTTGGAGAAGACTTCCTTCCTATACTATGTGGACAGCGACGGCAATATTCAGCAGCTTCAGCAGATCTATACCACCACGGACCGGCAGATTGCATCCCTGGATGAAATCCCCCAGGACCTGATCAACGCCACCGTGGCCATTGAGGATAAGCGCTTCTACGAGCACCAGGGCGTGGACTGGATTACGACGGTGAAGGCCTGCATGAATATGTTCTTCGGCGGGGACTCCCAGTTCGGCGGCTCCACCATCACCCAGCAGCTGATCAAAAACGT
>USQL01000143.1 GCA_900556935.1 uncultured Eubacteriales bacterium
CCTCCACATTCCCCCGCTGCGGCGGGGACCTTCTCCAGCAGGAGAAGGCTTTTTTGGCTTCCCTCCGGGGGTATACGTGCAACGGGGTACTCAGTTTCGGTAGTTTTCGGGCGGCTGGGTAGCCGCCCCTACAGCCATTTATTTGGTTGGTACGAATTCGCCCGGGGTTTCTCATCCCGCAAGTCTGTACCGCCCTCATCCATAAATTGCGGTATAGCTGCCACCGGCAGCTATAATGATTTGAATTCGCTGCGCGACGCACCGCCCGGAGGGGAAGCTTAAAGGAATCTTAATCCGCCCCTTATTGACAATCCAGTCTATGTATTGTAGAATGTAGTGGTCTACAAACAGTAGAACAAAGGAGGTTATACCATGCCTGATCATCATCTTGGGGAAATCGAGGCCCGGTTTGCGGAGATTATCTGGGAAAATGATCCCCTTTCCTCCCGGCGCTTGGCAGAGCTGGCGCTGGAAAATTTGAATTGGAAGCGGACCACCACCTATACGGTTTTGAAGCGGCTGTGCGACAAGGGGCTGTTTCAGAACCAAGGCGGCACGGTGACAGCGCTGGTAGGCCGGGAGGAATTCTATGCCCGGCAGAGTGAGCGATTTGTGGAGGATACCTTCCAGGGGTCCTTACCCGCCTTTTTGGCGGCCTTTGGCAGCCGGAAGAAGCTCTCGGATGCGGAAATCGACCAGCTGCAAAAAATCATTGACGGGATGCGGGGGTGAAGAGATGCTTGGCGTATTTCGAAAGATTCTGGATATGAGTCTGACCGGCAGCATTGTCATTGCCGTGGTGCTGCTTGCCAGAGTGTTCCTCAGGCGGGCACCGAAAATCTATTCCTATCTTCTGTGGAGCGTGGTGCTGTTCAGGCTCCTGTGTCCCCTGTCCATCTCGGCCCAGGTCTCGGTGCTGAAGCCCATTCCGGTGCAGACTTCCCCCGGTGTCAGCTCCGTGTCCTACGGCTTTCAGCAGTCGATTCGGGGAAGCAGCCCGGCTCCGGCGGCATCCCCGGAGGTGCGTGTCGCCCCGATAGCGGAACGAAAAGCCCCCGCCCCCATGGAGCTTATCGCCTGGGTCTGGCTGGCAGGGGCGGCGGGGATGGCGGTGTACAGCCTGGGGGCCTATCTATGGCTTCAAAAAAGGCTTTCCGAGGCGGTGCCGCTGGATAACAATGTGTATATTGCCGACGGCATCCCGACACCCTTTGTCATGGGGCTTGTCCGGCCCAAAATCTATCTGCCCGTCCACACCCCGGAGGGCAACCGGAGCTTTATTCTCTCCCACGAAAAGCACCATATCCAAAGAGGAGACCATGTGTGGAAGCTGCTTGCCTACGTTGCCCTTTGCCTGCACTGGTTCAATCCCCTGGTGTGGCTGAGCTTCTGCCTGGCGGGGAAGGATATGGAAATGAGCTGCGATGAGGCGGTTGTGAAGACCCTGGGAGAGGGCATCCGGGCGGACTATGCCCAGGCCCTTCTGCGGCTGTCAGGCCTTAGGAAAATCGGCCTGCCCCTGGCCTTTGGAGAGGGGAACACCAAGGGACGGATTCTGAATCTGGCCCGGTGGCGCAGACCCCGGGTGTGGGTCAGCGCGCTCTGCGTGCTTCTGTGTCTGGCCGTTCTGACGGCCTGTGCCTTGAACCCCAAGCAGGAGGAAAAGCCCCTGGAGGAGCTGACCCGGACCCAGGGCCCCGTCAGCGTGGGGGTTGGAGAGCTGTACTTTACCCTGCCAGAGGGCTGCGCCATCGAGGCCCGGGAGACGGATCAAACGGGTGTGGTCAGTGGCACGCTGTATGTGATCACCCAGGATGCCAAGGAGCTGGGCGGGGTGACCGTGTATACGGCCCCGGGAGAGATGACGGAAGACAGCATGGACTGGATTTCGGAGATTCCCATTCCGGAATGGTCAGACCAAACCCTGGGCTGGTTTGCCGACAACTGGGGAACGGCTTACAGTATAGAATTTTTCACAGACGCACCCGGAGAACCGGTTACGCCCCTGCAGACCCAGCACAATCTCTATCCCCTGGGCGGCTATGTATACGATTTGTGGTTTGACGAGCTCACGGCAAGTCAGGAAACCATGGATTCCATTGCGGACAGCGCAAGCCTTGGGCAGGGGCAGCCCGATGCCCAGACGCTTGCCACCCTGCCCCCGGCGGCGGAACAGACCCCGGAGGACGCGGCCTTTGCCCGGGCCCGGAAAGTGGTGAACGGGGTAAAGGACGGGGCTGCCCGGATTCGAACGGTTTGGGATTATCAGAATACGCCCGGAAGGAACACCACCCAGGACTTCTGTTTTCACGACGAAATCGGCTTCCTGTGGTTGACCCAGACGGCGGACGGGCAGACCAAGGGGGCGCTGTACCTCTACGGAGACGAGGATAACCGGTACTTTGAAGGCCAGGGAGAGCCCATGGGCTGGAGCGAGACGGAAATCCCCCAGGAGATTTCCGAGCCCTGGCTGGGAAGATTTAACTTCAGCCGCCAGTACGGCACCTATCAGGACACTCTGACAACGGACGGGGGCTACACGGACCTATTCCGGATTGACCTGCCCTTTGAGGACCGGGCGGATGCGGCTCCCGTCTACTGGGCAAACTTTGACTACGATTCCGATGGCGCATTCATCAGCGTAACGCTGCAGGTCAACCCGGCCATGGACAACGCCGTCACCATTACGGAGTCCATTGTCACCCTGGACCGCCAGACCGTGGCGGCGGAAATCCAAAAGGCGGCGGAAGCGGTATGATTTTGTGAAAGAACCCCTTTACTTTTGGGAAAACTTATGCTACAATCTATCCGCTGGCTGTGGCCAGAAGAATTTCATGCCCTCGGCTCAGTTGCGGGAGAAAACCTACGGGTGTTTCACCGGCCCCATACTTAGCTCATGGGTAAATTAAAAAAAGGTGGAAAACACAATGATTCAGAAGGAAAAGAAGACCCAGGTTATCCTGGAGAACGCTACCCACGAAGGCGACACCGGCTCCCCCGAGGTTCAGATCGCCATCCTGACCGCCCGCATCAACGAGCTGACCGATCACCTGCGTGTGCACAAGCACGACAACCACTCCCGTCGTGGCCTGCTGATGATGGTTGGTAAGCGCCGCAAGATGCTGGACTATCTGGCCAACAAGGACATCAACCGTTATCGTGCTCTGATCGCCAAGCTGGGTATCCGTAAGTAATATTCTCGGGGCGACGGCTACCGTCGCCCCCTTTTCACATCCTAAATTTTCGGGAGTCCCTTTAGCGTTTGAAAGTGGTGTTTTTGAGGTTTTCACTGTCATTGCCAGGCTGTGACAGTATCAAAACCATCAGTTTCAAGTGCTAAACCTCCCGAGAAAATAAAAATCACAATAGGAGGTTCACCAATGATTACCCACAAGCAGTTCCCCAACCACAAGGTGTACGAAATGGAAATCGGCGGCCGTCCCTTTACCGTGGAAACCGGTAAGGTAGCCGAGCTTGCCAACGCCGAGTGCATCTGCCGCTACGGCGACACCGTGGTGCTCACCACCTGCACTTCCAACCCCATCCCCAAGGCCGGTATCGACTACTTCCCCCTGACCATCGAGTTTGAGGAGCGGATGTACTCCGTGGGCCGGATTCCCGGCTCCTTCAACCGCCGGGAGGGCAAGCCCAGCGAGCGGGGCATCCTGAACAGCCGGATTATCGACCGGCCCATGCGTCCCCTCTTCGACGAGGAGCTCCGCAACGATACCGTGGTCACCTGCACCGTCCTTGCCAACGACTACGATAACCCCGTGGAGATTGTTGCCTCCCTGGGCGCTTCCATCGCCATCGCCTCTTCCGATGTGCCCTGGAACGGACCCGTGGCCACCACCAACGTGTGCCACCTGAACGGGGAGTATATCATCAACCCCTCTGCCGAGCAGCGCAACGCCGCCGACTGCTTTGTGTGCATCTCCTCCACCTTCGAGAAGGTGGTCATGATTGAGACCGAGGCCAACGAGGCCCCCGAGTCCGTGGTCCTGGAGGCCATCCGTGTGGCCCACGAGACCAATATGGAGATTGTCAAGTTCATCAACGGCATCGTGGCGGAAATCGGCAAGCCCAAGTTCACCTTCGAGAAGGCCGCCGTCAACCACGAGCTGCTGGACGACCTGATGAACTATGGCCTGAATCAGATCGAGTACGCCCTGGATACCGACGACAAGAACGTCCGGGAGGAGCGGCTCACCGCCGCCAGGCTGGATTTTGCCGAGAAGTTTGCCGACAAGTACGAGGACTTTGAGACCCATATCGAGGTGTGCCTCTACAAGATGCAGAAGAAGGTCGTCAAGAAGTGGCTGCTCCAGGGCAAGCGTGTCGATGGCCGTGGCATGGACGAGATTCGTCCCCTGGCCGCCGAGGTTGGCGTGCTGCCCAGAGTCCATGGCAGCGGCCTGTTCACCCGTGGCCAGACCCAGGTTCTGTCTATCTGCACCCTGAACACCCTGTCCGCCGCCCAGAAGCTGGACACCATCTACCCCGAGGACACCAAGCGCTATATCCACCACTATAACTTCCCCGCCTACTCCACCGGCGAAGCCCGGGCTGCCCGGTCCACCTCCCGCCGTGAAATCGGTCACGGCGCGCTGGCCGAGAAGGCCCTGCTGCCTGTGATTCCCAGCGTAGAGGAGTTCCCCTACGCCATCCGTGTGGTCTCCGAGGTGCTGTCCTCCAACGGCTCCACCTCTCAGGGCTCCATCTGCGGCTCTA
>USQL01000144.1 GCA_900556935.1 uncultured Eubacteriales bacterium
TGCCACACCAGTCTGCGGACTGGTTCGCAATGACAGGTTGTTTTCTAACAGCCCCATTTGTATTTATCCCAGCAGCCCGAAATGGGCCAGGGCCTTTTGGATGCCGTCGTCCAGGACGGGGGCGGTGACGAACTCGGAAACCTTTTTCAGCTCCTCCATACCGCCGCCGAGGCAGGCGGTGTGGGCGGCAACCCCAAACATGGGCAAATCGTTGGTGCTGTCACCGATGGCCAGGGTGTCGGACCGGGGGACAGAAAGGGCATCCAGAAGGGCCAGCATACCGTTGGCCTTGGAGCAGCCTTTGAGAACGAATTCCGTAAAGCAGCCGCTGCCCCGGTAGATGATCTCAAAATAGGGCTCCATGGCTCGGTAAAAGCCATTGGCCCGTTCCGCGTCATCGCACCAGATGACAAATTTCATAAAGTCGGGGTGCTCCTCAACCGTGTATACCCGGAAGCCCTTGGCCTTCATACGGGAGACCTCCGTTTGGAGCCCGGGGCAGCCGGGAAGGACGGGGTCACAAATCACGGTGCCGTCATTGCCCTCATACAGCGGGGTGACACCGAAGTGACGGGCCTGCTTGCGCACAAGGCGGCAAAGGGCGCTGTCCGGGGCCCTTCGGTAGAGCCAGCGGTCCTCCATCCGGACCTCCATGCCGCAGCCGCAGACAAAGGCGGAGAAGGCCATCTTCCGCACCCGGGGGTCAATATGGGAATAGGGCCTGCCGGTGTTCACTACCGGGTAGTGGCCCAGGGCCCGGAGCTTTTCCACAGAATCCACAGCGGACTGTGGAATGATTTGGGTTTCGTCATCGACGATGGTGCCGTCGATGTCAAAGAAAACGACCATATGGGTCCCTCTTTCGTAGAATTATTTTTATTCCGGCAAGCCCAGGGCGGCGGTGGTGAGGATGCCCAGGTTTTTGGCGTAGATGCTGTCAAACTGGGAGATGGGCAGGGGATTTTCCCCCAGCCCGGCCTCGATGGTAAAGCCCGGGCGGTGCCAGGTTTTGATGAACCAGTCCTTGTAGCCCGCAAAGCCGGAGGCATAGGGGGTGTCCTCCAGGGAATAGCCGGAGAGCCGCGCGAATTCCTCCCCCAGGGCCTGGGCCCCTTCTACCCGGATATCGTCGTATTTCCAGTAGATGAGCTCCCCCTGGGTGTGGTAGGCCAGAATCAGGGCGGGGTCTAAGTATTCCGTAAAATCCGCCAGGGCCCGGCTCTCCCGCTGGGCCAGGGGGGCCCTGCCCACATAGTCCCGGGGGCCGGGGCGGGTATAGCCCTGGGAAAATTTGATTTCCCGGGCCTGGAGCCAACCGGCGGGGTACTGCAAATTCAGGTCCACCCCAAGAAGATTGGCTTTCCACCCATCGGGGAAGGGAATATTGGGATAGTTGTCCGCCAGGGACCGGGCCTTTTCCCATTGGAGGCTCCCTTCCGGAATCCCGCCGGTAACCAGGTCCACCCCGTCCGGGTCCACCATGGGCACCAGGAAAATCTGGCAGTTTAATTCAAAGAGCTTCCCTGGGATGCCGTAGACGCTGCCGCCTTCCAGAATGGCCTTGGACAGATCTTCGGCAAACTTCAAAAGCACCGTGGCGGTAATCCATTCGTTGGCGTGGTGGGCGGCGGTAAAGAGCACCGTCCTGCCGCCGCTGCCAATGGACATGGCCTCCAGTTCTCTTCCAAAGGCGGTTGTCCCGATGGTGCGCCTGCGGCACACGGGGTAGCTTTCCACAATTTTTTGGATGGTCTCATGGCACAGCCCATAGGTCATGGGCACGTCCGTTTGCACAATGGACATAGAACACCTCCGCATTCCGTTTCCCGCCCGGGGGCGGCATAGTACAGTCTATGCGGTACGGAAGCGGAGGTGCTTTTTTATTTTCCTTCCAGATAAATCATCAGCACGGCGATATCCGCGGGGCTGACACCGGAGATGCGGCCCGCCTGGCCTAACGACAGGGGGCGGATTTCCTGGAGCTTCTGCCGGGCCTCCAGACGCAGACCCTGGATGGCGGTGTAGTCAATGTCCTCCGGGAGAAGACGGGCCTCCTCCTTTTTGAATTCGGCCACCTGTTTTTCCTGGCGGGCCAAGTAACCCGCGTATTTCAGCTGAATCTCCACCTCCTCGGTAACGGAGAGGGGGAGCGCCGGGCGCTCCGCGTCAAAGGGGGCCAGGTCCTCGTAGCTTATCTGGGGGCGGCGCAAGAGGTCCGCCAGGCGGGCGGAATTTTCCACGGGGGCGGTGTCCCGGGCGGTGAGCATATCGTTCAGGGCGGGAGAGGCGGGGATGCCGCTGGTTTCCAGGCGGCGGATTTCCTGCCGGACGGCCGCATATTTGGCCTTCACCGCCTCCAGACGAGCCTGGGGCACCAGGCCTACCGCGGCACCGATGGCAGTGAGCCGCTGGTCGGCGTTGTCCTGCCGGTGGAGAAGCCGGTATTCCGAGCGGCTGGTCATAATCCGGTAGGGCTCCTGGGTGCCCTTGGTCACCAGGTCATCAATGAGAGTGCCGATGTAGCTGGTGTCCCGGGTGAGAATCATGGGGGGCCTGCCCAGAATTTTTAACGCGGCATTGATGCCGGCAACCAGGCCCTGGGCGGCGGCCTCCTCGTAGCCGGAGGTGCCGTTGAACTGGCCCGCGCCGTAGAGACCGGGCAGAAGCTTACATTCCAGGGTGGGCTTTAGCTGGGTGGGGTCTACGCACTCGTACTCGATGGCGTAGGCGGGGCGCATCATCTCCGCCTGTTCCAGACCCGGGATGGAGCGCAGCATTTGAAGCTGCACGTCCTCGGGGAGACTGGAAGAAAAGCCCTGGATATACATTTCCTCGGTGTTCAGGCCGCAGGGTTCAATAAACAGCTGGTGGCGGGGTTTGTCGGGGAAGCGGACAATTTTCGTCTCGATGCTGGGGCAGTACCGGGGGCCGACACCGGAGATGGTTCCGTCGTAGATGGGGCTTCTATCCAGGTTTTCCCGGATAATCCGGTGGGTCTCCGGGGTGGTATAGGTCAGGTAGCACACGGCGGAGTTGTTGACCTTGTGGGTTGTGCGGAAGGAGAAGGGCTCCACGGTCTCGTCCCCCGGTTGAAGCTCCATTTTGGAAAAATCGATGCTCCGCCGGTTGACCCGGGGCGGTGTGCCGGTTTTGAAGCGGCGAAGGGACAGGCCCAGGGCCCGCAGACTGTCGGACAGACCGATGCTGGGGTGCATCCCGTCGGGTCCGGAGGACAGGACGCTGGGACCGATGATTACGGTGGAATCCAGGTAGGTGCCGGTGGCGACAATGACGGCCTTGGCCCTATATTCCCCTCCCAGGTTGGTGCGCACCCCGGAGACGGCCCCGTTTTCCGTGAGAATGTCCACAATCTGGGCCTGCTTGAGTTCCAGGCGCTCCTGCCGCTCCAGGGTGTGCTTCATGTACTCCTGGTAGCGGCGGCGGTCGGCCTGGGCCCGGAGGGAGTGGACCGCGGGGCCCTTGCCCCGGTTGAGCATCCGGTACTGGATGCAGCTGGCATCCGCCGCCAGCCCCATTTCGCCTCCCAGGGCATCCAGCTCCCGGACCAGATGGCCCTTGCCGGTGCCGCCGATGGCGGGGTTGCAGGGCATATTGCCCACGGCATCCAGGTTGATGGTAAAGAGAATGGTTTTTAGCCCCAGCCGGGCAGCGGCCAGGGCCGCCTCAATGCCCGCGTGGCCCGCGCCGATGACGGCCACGTCGCAGTTATCTACAAAATAGGTCATTTAACCCTCCTGAGGCGCTTCCTTTTTCTCTTCCTTGGGCAGCACAAAGGGTTTGCAGACCACCTCACAGCGGTGGATGGGGGTGCCCAGGGCGTGGAACTTTTCCTCGTAGCCAGTCATAATGCCCACAACCCCGTCCTTATGCAGGTCGTCGGTGACGTTTTTGACCTCCAGGCCGCAGGCGGCGAACTCCTCCAGGGAGAAGGCAAACAGGGGGGCGTTGTCGGTTTTAAAGTGGAATTCGCCGCCCTCCCGGACCACCCGGCAGTATTTGTCCAGGAAGCCCCGGTGGGTCAGGCGGCGCTTGGCGTTCTTCTTCCGGGGCCAGGGGTCCGGGAAGTTGATAAACAGCCGGTCAATCTCCCCGGGGGCGAAGATGCCCTCAATCTCCGCAACATCCATGTCGATGAAGAACACGTTGGTAAGCCCCATGCTCTGGGCCTTTTCCATGGCCACCACCATGGCCTCCCGGCAGCGCTCCACGGCGATTAAAAGCACATCCGGATTTGCCCGGGCGGTCTCCGCGGTGAACTTGCCCTTGCCGCAGCCAACCTCTACCCACAGGGCGGTGCAGCCGGGCTTTAATTCCCGCCAGGCCCCCCGGCGCAGGGCCGGCTCCTGAATCCGCAGGGCAGCGCACCGCTCCATCCGGGGCTCCAGATTCTTCATTTTTCGCATCCGCATATTGAAATCCTCCATAATAAGGGTTTTGTCCAAAATTTAACACCTTATTATACCGAAAAACCACGGGATTGTCAAATCAATCCCGGCGGATTTGCACGACAATTGCGTGAGTAAACATTTTGTGAACCGTAGGGGCGGTGCGTCGCGCAGCGAATCAAAATCCAACGATTGCCGGTGGCA
>USQL01000145.1 GCA_900556935.1 uncultured Eubacteriales bacterium
AAAGCTTCCCCTCCGGGGAAGCTGGCAGGGCGAAGCCCTGACTGATGAGGGCGGTCCCCCATCGCTTTTCATGGTATAGCTGCCACCGGCAGCTATGATTATTTTGATTCGCTGCGCGACGCACCGCCCGATGGGGAAGCTTTATAACCTTCCCCACCGGGGAAGGTGCCGCCCGCAGGGCGGCGGATGAGGGGCAGCACAGACCTGCGGGATGAGAAAACCCGGGCGAATTCGTACCGACCAAACAAATGGTTTTCGGGCAGCAATCGCTGCCCCCACCGGAAAAATTTACGGTCCGCACCCAAAAAGGCATGGGGAACTCCAAAAATTACCCGGATTTTTCAAAAAAAGCTATTGCAATACAGACAATTCAGTGGTATAATCAGTCCCGAAAGAATGTAGGAAGAAAGAGAGGGGCGCGCCCCTCTCTTTCTTATTGACCAAAGAAAGGATGGTTCTATGAAAGTGACCGAACAGGTGGCCGCCTTGGCCGAACCCATTGTGCAGGCACAGGGGTGCTCTCTGTGGGACGTGGAGTATGTTCGGGAGGGCTCCGAGTATTTTCTGCGGCTGTACATCGACAAGGAGGGCGGCGTGGACATTGACGACTGCGAGGCCGTCTCCCGGGCCATGGACCCAATCCTGGACGAGAAGGACCCCATTGCGGGCAGCTATCATTTTGAGGTCTGCTCCGCCGGGCTGGAACGGGCACTGAAACGGCCCGGGGATTTTGAGCGCTTCCTGGGCTCGGCCATTACCGTCAAGCTCTACAGACCCTACAATGGGCTTAAGGAGCTGCCCTGTATTCTCCGGGGCTATGAGGACGGCCGGGTAACCGTAGAGGCCGGAAAAGAAACCATTACATTTGAAAAGTCCCAGGTCGCGCTGGTGCGGCTTCGGGTGGAATTCTGATTGGAGGAACAATAACCATGGCAAGAAAAACAAAAGCCGCCAAGGCGGAACCCCAGGTAGATGTAGGGGCAGAGATCTTTGCGAGCCTGCGGGAGCTGGAAAAGCTGAAGGGCATCCCCGTTGATTATATGGTGGAGCGGCTGAAGCAGGCTCTGGCCAATGCCTACCGCAAGGACCGGGAGGACCACCGGGATGTGCCCGCGGACAACGTGGTGGTCAATCTGGACGAGCACGGCCTGAGCATCCACCTGGTGAAGACCGCCGTAGAGGAAGTGGAGGACACCGCGTTGGAAATCCAGCTGGATGCCGCCCGCCGCTACAACCCCGCCGTCCAGCCCGGGGAGCCTGTGAACATCCCTGTGGATTACCAGAAGTTTGGCCGCATCGCCGCCCAGACCGCCAAGCAGGTGGTGATTCAGGGCATCCGGGAAGCCGAGCGGGGCGTGATGTATGAAAGCTACTCCAGCAAGGCCCAGGAGCTGCTCACCGGCACCGTTACAAAGATTGTTCCGGCCACCGGCGATGTGCTGCTGAAGGTTGGCCAGGGCAACGACGTGTCCGAGGCCATGCTCCGCTCCGGCGAGCAGATTCCCGGAGAGACCTTTGTGGAGGGCCAGATTGTCAAGGTCTATGTGCTGGATGTCCGCAGAAACGACCGGGGCCCCTTGGTCCAGGTTTCCCGGACCCATCCCAACCTGGTCCGTCGGCTCTTCGAGCTGGAGACCCCGGAAATCGCTGAGGGTCAGGTGGAAATCCGCAACATCGCCCGGGAGCCCGGCTCCCGCTCCAAGATGGCCGTCCGGGCCGCTATGGAGGGCGTGGACCCCGTGGGTGCCTGTGTCGGCCCCAGAGGCGGCCGTGTCAACGCCGTTGTGGAGGAGCTCCACGGTGAGAAGATTGAAATCGTGGTGTGGAGCGAGGACCCCTGCCAGTATGTCAAGGCGGCTTTGAGCCCCGCGGACGTGCTGAGCGTCGCCCTGATTCCCGGCCAGAAGGCCTGCGGCGTGGTGGTCCCCGACGACCAGCTGAGCCTGGCCATCGGCAAGGAGGGCCAGAATGCCCGCCTGGCCGCCAAGCTCACCGGCTATAAAATCGACATCAAGTCCGCCTCTCAGGCCGCCGCTCAGGCACAGCCCAAGGAGGAGCCGGTAGAAGAAGTGGAGGAGCAGCAGGAGTAAACCAATCAGACCGAAGGGTTCACCAAAGCTTCCCCTTTGGGGAAGCTGGCAGGGCGCAGCCCTGACTGATGAGGGGCGGTACGCAGAACCGGTGCGGAGGAGGCTAAGGCGAATGCGTAGAAAGTACGTTTTAGCCGGTACGAATTCGCCCGGGCTGTCCGATTCCGATGGCCTGTGCCGCCCTCATCCACCGCTGAGGCGGTCCCCCTTCCCCAAGGGGAAGGTAGGGAACTCCTTTCTGGGGGTATACGTGCAACCGACTGCACAATTTCGGTACACCTTTCGGGTTGATATGGGTGTTGGCTCTACGGGAGTGATTTCGCAAGTCCAACATATCCCACTGTTTGAAATAGAAGAAGGAGGGAAACACCCAAATGCAGAAGAAAATCCCTCAGCGGCAGTGTATGGGCTGCCGGGAGCGTAAGGCCAAGCGGGAGCTCATCCGGGTGGTCCGGGGAACGGACGGAACCGTTTCCCTGGATTTCAGCGGCAAGGCCCCGGGCCGGGGCGCTTACCTGTGCCCGGATCCGGAGTGCCTGAAAAAGGCCATCCGCTCCAAGGCCCTGGACAGAAGCCTGGAAACCCAGATTCCCCAGGAGGTCTACGACCGGCTGGAAAAAGAAATGGAGCAGCAGCATGGATAAAGCGCTGAATTATCTGGCCCTGGCCCGGAAGGGCGGCATGGCGGAGCTGGGCGAGGAGCCCGTAGGCGGCGCTGCCAGAGCCGGAAAGGCCTATGTGATTTTGGTTGCCTCGGATGCCTCGGACCACACCTGGCGCAGGGCCAAGAGCTTTGCCGCCGGGACGGAGCAGCAGTGTGTCCGCCTGCCCTATACCAAGGACGAGCTGGGCCAGGCCATTGGCCGGGATGCCCTGGCCATGGGGGCCGTCACCGATGTGTCTCTGGCTCTGGCCCTGGTGAAGGCTCTGCCGGAGCAGGAAAAGTATAAAGATGCCCTGGAGGTTCTGGAACAGAAATCCCAGAAGGCGAAAAAACGTCAGGCGGAGGCCAAGGCCCACGCCCGAAACGTGAGAACAGGGAAGAAGAAGCATGAGATAAAAAAGTAATCGATTGTATTCGTGGAGGTGCGTTCGTATATGAGTTTTGTGAAGTATCGTTTAAAGGAAGTTGCGGCCGATTTCGGTGTTGCGCCGAAGGAGATTGTGGATATCATCTCCAAATTTTCAGAAAAGCCCAAGTCCAACTCCCAGGTTCTGACGGACCAGGAGCTGAACGCGGTGTTTGAGGTTATGACCCAGACCCATCAGATTGATTCCCTGGAGCAGGTGTTTGCCGCCCAGAATCAGAAGAAGCGGGCCCCCAAGGCTGAGGAAAAGCCCAAGACCGAGGAAAAGCCCAAGACCGAGGCAAAGGCCGAGCCCAAGGCCGAGACCAAGGCGGAGACCAAGGCAGAGCCCAAAACCGAGGAAAAGCCCAAGGCCGAGAAGCCCAAGGAGCCGGAGCGGAAGCGGGAGCGCCGGGTGGTGGATACCTCTGCCGTGCAGGTGAACTCCGCCCGGTTTGACGACCGGGTGGACGCGCTGGTCTCCGAGCGGGTCCAGAACTACCAGGGCGGCAAGCAGCGCATCGGCGGCAAGAAGGGCCAGCAGCAGAACAAGAAGGACAACAAGTTCCGGGGCAACAAGTCCCGCAACGAGGAGCAGGAGAAAATGCGCCGCCTGCAGATGGAGGTTGCCCGGAAGGCCCCTGTCACCGTTAAAATCCCCGAGGAAATCACCGTGGGCGAGCTGGCTTCCCGGATGAAGAAGACCGCCGGAGAGGTCATTAAGCTCCTGATGAAGAACGGTGTTATGGCCGGCATCAACCAGACCATCGATTTCGACACCGCCGAGTATGTGGCCACGGAAATGGGCTGCAAGGTGGAGAAGGAAATCACCGTCACCATCGAGGAGCAGATCATCGACGACCACGTGGATACCGCCGACGAGCTGGAAACCCGGGCCCCCGTTGTGGTGGTCATGGGCCACGTTGACCACGGCAAGACCTCCCTGCTGGATGCCATCCGGAAGACCTCCGTTACCGCGGGGGAGGCCGGCGGCATCACCCAGCACATCGGTGCCTATACCGTAGACGTGAGCGGCAAGTCCATCACCTTCCTGGATACCCCGGGCCACGCGGCCTTTACCTCCATGCGGGCCAGAGGTGCCATGTGTACCGATATCGCCATCCTGGTGGTGGCCGCCGACGACGGTATCATGCCCCAGACCATCGAGTCCATCAACCACGCCAAGGCCGCCAAGGTGCCCATTATCGTGGCCATTAACAAGATGGATAAGCCTACCGCCAACCCCGACAAGATCAAGGAGCAGCTGACCAAGTACGACCTGATCCCCGAGGAATGGGGCGGCGACACCGTCATCTGCCCCATCTCCGCAAAGACCGGCATGGGCCTGGATAACCTTCTGGAAATGGTTACCCTGACTGCCGAAATGCTGGAGCTGAAGGCCAACCCCAACCGCCGCGGCAAGGGT
>USQL01000146.1 GCA_900556935.1 uncultured Eubacteriales bacterium
TGATGCTGTCTCCGTACCAGTACCGTCTAACAAAAATCATTCGGTTTTCCTGTGTCTGCCTGTGCAGAAAGCTGCTGACAAGACTGCTGATTTCAGCACTGCCCACAGTTGTATCATGCCAGGAACCGGGGATGCATTCCTCCATTTCCTGTGTCAGGGCAACAACCTCCGCGTTCCGCTTGGCGGCATTCTTCCAGTCCAGCTTTCCAAAAGCGAAAAAACGGCAGATTTTTGCCAGGTAGGCATAGAAATGGTTCGGTTTCGTTGGCGGGATTGTATCCCATGCCTTCAGATATGTGTCATTCACGCACTCCTGCGCATCCTCGTTGTTCCGAAGAATATTCGCCGCCAAACCCGTCAAACGGGTTCCGTACTTGGCCGCTGTCTGCTGAATGGCATCCTCGTTTCGGGTAAAGAACAGCCTGATTATCTGCTCGTCTTGCATTGACTGCACCTCCTGTGTTTTGCTCTTCACCCTAATAGAGGGATTCTTCACGGGAAAGCTAACACATTTCTATTCAGATTTCAATGCTTCTGTGAAAAATGAACTGGATCAGCTGGATTTGACGGCAGTCCACCGGACTGTTTTTACGGCCGCTGCGCAGCCGCCGTCCTTTCGAGTCCCTTCCGGCATAAACAAAATCAGGTTATCCCTAAAGGGATAACCTGATTTTGGTACGCCGGAAGGGACTCGAACCCCCAACCCTCGGAACCGGAATCCGATGCTCTATCCATTGAGCCACCGGCGCATTTCTTAATTGCCTGCATATTATAGCAGGAAAAACAGGATTTGTAAAGAGGGTTTTGGAAAAAACTTTGGGGCTGTTAGAAAAGCATGTCACTGGTTCGCAATGACAGCTCGTTTTCTAACAGCCCCAAAGGGGCTTATTCTTCTACAATGGCGATGTGCACATCGTCCAGCTGCTTCTGGTCCACGGTGCTGGGCGCGCCCATCATCAGGTCCTGGGCGTTCTTGTTCATGGGGAAGGTGATGACCTCCCGGATGCTCTCCTCGCCGGTCAGCAGCATAATCAGGCGGTCCACACCGGGGGCGGCACCGGCATGGGGGGGCGCGCCATAGGTGAAGGCATTGTACATGGCGGGGAACTTGGCTTTCACATCGTCCTCGCCCAGGCCCACCATCTGGAATGCCTTGACCATGATTTCGGGGTCGTGGTTCCGGACGGCACCGGAGGCGCACTCATAGCCGTTGCACACCAGGTCATACTGGTTGGCGTTGACGGCAAGCAGCTTTTCGGTATCGCCCTCGGCCTCCTCCAGAGCCTTCAGGCCACCCTGGGGCATGGAGAAGGGGTTGTGGCAGAATTCCAGCTGGCCGGACTCCTCGCCGATTTCGTACATGGGGAAGTCCACAATCCAGCACAGGGCATACTGCTCCTCGTCGAAGTGGCCGGGGACGCGCTTGCCAAGCATGGTCCGGATGACACCGGCGGTCTTCTGGGCGGCGGACTTCTTTCCGGCGGCCATGCAGACGAAGGAGCCGGGCTTCAGGTTCAGCTTCTCCACAAGGGCCGGGGCGCAGTCGCCCAGGAACTTGGAGATACCGCCGGTGAGGGCACCATTCTCGTCCACCTTGAACCAGCAGGCCTTGTTGCCGGTCTGCACCTCTACGTCGGCCAGAAGCTTGTCGATCCACTTCCGGGCCTGGGTGAAGTTGTCAACGGCGACGGCCTTCACCGCAGCCCCCTCGAAGGGGCCGAAGCCGCAGCCCTGGACGATTTCGGAAATGTCCTGAATTTCCAGGTCAATTCGCAGGTCGGGCTTATCGGAGCCGTAGCGCTCCATGGCCTCGTTGTAGGGGATGTGCCGCCAGGGGGCCTGGGCCACCCGCTTAAACTTGCCGAACTTCTCGTAAACCGGCTGCAGCACGGTTTCCAGGGTCTCCAGCACGTCCTCCTGAGAGGCGAACGCCATCTCCATATCCAGCTGATAGAACTCGCCGGGGGTCCGGTCGGCACGGGCATCCTCGTCCCGGAAGCAGGGGGCAATCTGGAAATACTTATCAAAGCCGGAGGTCATCAGCAGCTGCTTGAACTGCTGGGGGGCCTGGGGCAGGGCGTAGAACTTGCCGGGATGATTCCGGGCAGGGACCAGATAGTCTCTGGCACCCTCGGGGCTGGAGGAGGTCAGGATGGGGGTGGTGATCTCCAGGAAGCCCTGCTCGGTCATCAGTCGCCGCAGCTCGGCAACCACCTGGCAGCGCAGCACGATATTGGACTTGACCGCGGGATTCCGCAGGTCCAGGAACCGGTATTTCAGGCGGGTGTTCTCGTCCGCGTCCCGGCTCTTGTTGATTTCAAAGGGCAGCTGGTTGTGGAAGCACTTGCCCAGCACCTCGATTTTCTCCGGCACGACCTCAATGTCGCCGGTGGCCAGCTTGGCATTTTTGCTCTCCCGCTCCCGGACGGTGCCGGTAACGGAGACGGTGGACTCCTTGTTGATGCCCTTGACCAGCTTCATCATGTCCTCGGTTTCCACAACCACCTGGGTGGTGCCGTAGTAGTCCCGCAGCACCAGGAAGGCGAAGTTGGAGCCCACCTCCCGGACATTTTCCAGCCAGCCCACAATGGTTACTTTTTTCCCCACGTCCCCGAGCCGCAGCTCGCCGCAGGTATTCGTTCTGGATTGCTTCATAAGAAGGCCTCTCTTATTTCTAAATTTAACGCTGGTATTTTCTCACAAACGGGGGAAAAAGTCAAGGGATGCGCCGGGAAAATCCGCAGCTGCCGGAATAGACGTCCAATAGCTTTGTGATAATGGCCTGCACATTGTAGCCATCCAGAGTTTTGGGGCTGCCGGAGTAGGCGGAAGCGTTCAGCACCGCCTCCGCCCACTGTTCGTCCGACTCATCCAGACTCAGCCGAACGCAATCCTGACAGGCCACGTCTTCCGGCACCGCGTCGGAAAAGACGCACTTCACCCCCTGGACCTGGGCCTCGATGGCAACCAAAGGCAGGGCCTCGGAGTGAGAGGTCATGAGGAAACAGTCCATGGCGGCCAGGATAGCGTCCGCGTCCCGACGTTCTCCGGCCAGCACCAGAGCGTCTGCCACGCCCAGTTCCGCCGCCTGCCGCCGCAGCAGGTCTGCCCGGCCGGCCTGGTCAGCGCCAACGATCAGCAGTCTGGCATCCGGCCTGGATTTTTGTACTTCCCGGAGGATGGACAGCATCCGCTCCTGATTTTTCACCGGGTGGAGCCGCCCTACGGTACCCAGAAGGAAGGCATCCTCCGGAATGCCGAAGAGGGACCGGAGCTCCTCCCGACTGTACCGCTGGGAGCGGATCCGGTCAAAATCCAGGCCGTTGGGGATGCAAAGTACCCGGTCCGTATGGAAGCGGGCCCCAATTTCCCTTGCGTAGTCCGATGTCAGACCGCAGAAGGTCAGCCCGTCATCGCTGAGGGATTGCAGCAGCGCCGTGTTTTTTTGCCCCAGCATGCTGAGATTCCGCTCCAGGGCTGCATGGAAGGAGTAAAACATCCGGCTCCTGGGAAAGTCCAATCGGTCCATGTGATCCGGGAAGGCGTGAAAATGGATCACATCCGGCTGAAATTCCCGGATGACCTTATTGAATCTCCGGTAGAGCCCCATTCCCCGGGCGGCCTTTTTGGCGGCCAGACCCAGCTTCGACTCCCCGGAGCCTGGCCACAGGGCCACCATAGGGATGCCCTGTTCCTCCAGACTGCGGGTCAGGAAGGACTCCGTCCGGTAGTCCTGCACCAGCAGCACCTGCGCCCCCCGCTGCCGCAGCTGGCACAGATATTCGGCCACAACGGTCTCCGCCCCGCCGACAGGGAGAGAGTAGATATAGTAAAGAATGCGCATAGATCCACCTCGCTTTTGGGGCTATGGTAGCATACTTGGGCGGGGATTGCAAGATGCGGTTTGGAAGTGGGGCGGGAGGGAAAGAGATGGGTGGCAAGAACGCACAAGTAGATATGTACTGTTTTGTGCAATTCTACGAAAATAGTTCCGCAAAAATATGAGAAATGCGAATGGATATCTTTGAGCGGCTATGTTACAATGAATTCATAAAAAATTCATGTTTCTGCTGAAGGAAACAGGGAAAGAGGGAATGGGAGATGTTCAAACGGTTTTTGTCGATGGTATTGGTATTGGTGACGTTGGTGTCGGTTTTGCCGCCAAGGGCGGAGGCGGAGAATGTCCAGCCTCAGGTGGAGAACAGCGTCACCATGGAGGGGACCAATTCCTTTGGAAACCTGCTGGCCAACACCATGAACGAGAGCCCAGAGGCTCAGACCGAGGGGGAAGACAACCGGGTCTGTGACCTGGTCATTGAGGGCACCACGGCCACGGTGAAGTATACCACCACGAAGAACGCCAAGGTGGTTGTGGCGGTATACACCGAGGACGGCACCAAGATGCTGGGTTCCGGCACGGCGGAAGTTACCCCGGAGGAGACCACGGTAGAGGTGGAAATCCAGATCAGCCCCATGCCCCGGTACTATTCCGCCGGCGCCTTCCTGCTGGATGCCGAAACGAATGAGC
>USQL01000147.1 GCA_900556935.1 uncultured Eubacteriales bacterium
ATTGCCACACCAGTGTGCGCACTGGTTCGCAATGACAGGTTGTTTTCTAACAGCCTCTTGCGTTATGCTCTATGTCTGTCCATCGTCCAGATTCAATTTCTTTAACACTTTAAGCTGATCGCGTTTTGCGTAGATTACATTCAGAATATAAACCTTGCCGGATGTGTCATCTGGCCTGTAATAGATATAAAAGTTCCTGGCAATCACTCTTCGAACGCCTCTGGAATGCCACGGTTCCCGTTCTACGGGAGCGATACTCGAAGCCATGTATGTAAGCTTTTGAATTTCTAATCCAATCGCACGAATATAGCTCCGCGCTACATCCGGGACCAACAGCGTATACGCAATGTAGTCTCTAAGTGCAATCATGTCCGCTTCCGCATCCGGTGTAATGACTACTTCATAGGAGTCCACTTATCAAAGGCCCCTTTCCAGTTCCTCAAATACGACGCGCATCGGTCTTCCTTCCCCGGAAAGAGACTGTGCGTAGCTATGCTGAAGTTTTTCATCAAGCTCCTGGTTGGACATTGTGTCAACGGTTTTCGGCTCTAACGGAACGGTCAAAGAGAATGGGACCCCGTGATGATAGATAATCTGGCGATACAGAGAATTAATCACAACAGAAACCGGAATACCCAGCTTTTGAAGGATTTCCTCCGCTTCCACCTTCACATTATTTTCAACACGGGCACTTACTGTCGCGTCTTTCATATCAAGCGCCTCCTTTTTGGTATTGTAATACATTGTCTCGCAATTTGCAAGACATATTATATGAACTTTTCATACTTCTATTCCTCGACGCAATTTCAGCCAAGATGGGACATAGGCCCCGGGATTTTCGCAATCCCGGGGCCTATGCCATCGATATTCGTATTCCCGCCCGGGCGGCCATCAGCTGGCCGGCCTCCGTGGGGGGCATCCGCTGCCACATGCCGGAATCCAGATTGGGCCGCAGCAGGTTCTCCATGAACCAGCTCTTCCCGCGGATGCCACAGTAGTACCGCCAGGACCGGCCGCAGCTTTCCCCTATCCCTGCCAGCGCTCGCAGAGGGTATTGATCTGGTCCGTCAGCCGGGCCACATCCTTGTTGGTTCTGCCCTTCATGTTTTTCACGATCACGCTGAGCCTGCCCAGGGCCGCCAGGAGCTTTTCGTACAGGCTGTTTTTCCGGGCGGTGGAGGGCTTCACCGTCTCCTTCACCACCGGGACTCCCATGGCCTCGTATTCATATCTTCCCGTTGCCAGATTGAAAACAGAGCCGGAATAGGGAGCCGTGGCCTGTAGTCCCAATTTTTCATGGACGAGTCCGGCAAAGAAGGTAACCACGGTGTCCTCCCCGTGGTTGACGAAGACATGCCGGGGCTTTTCATCAAAGGCTTCCAGCCATTCCAGCAGCCCCGCTTGGTCCGCGTGGCCGCTCTTTCCGGGCATGGAGAGGATCCGGGCGTTTACGGCCACCTCCTCGTTGAACAGCTTGACGGTTTTAAGGCCCCCGTCCAGCAAGGACCTGCCCAAGGTCCCCTCGGCCTGGTAGCCAACGAACAGAACGGTTGCGTTATTTTTCCACAGGTTGTGCTTCAGGTGGTGCCGGATGCGGCCCGCCTCGCACATGCCGCTGGCAGAGAGAATCACCTTGGGGCTGGGGTCTAAGTTGATGGCCTTGCTCTCGTCGCTGGTGACGGCCAGCCGGAGCCCCGGGAACATCAGCGGGTTCACCCCCCGGCGAATCATGGCGTTGGTCTCCTCGTCCAGGCACTCCGGGCCGCACTGCAAAAACACGCCGGTGGCCTCAATGGCCAGGGGGCTGTCCACATACACCGGGAAATCCGGGTGTCCCTTCACCAGGCCCTGTTCCAGGACCTGCCGGATGAGATACAGCATCTCCTGGGTTCTGCCCACGGCGAAGGCGGGGATGATCAGGCTGCCGCCCTGGTCCAGGGTGGTCTGAATGCAATGCGCCAGGAAGCCCGTGGGGTCCGGGCAGGGGGTGTGCAGGCGGTCACCGTAGGTGGATTCAATCACCACGTAGTCCGCGGACTTTACAAATTCCTTTTCCCGCAAAATGGGCATGTCTTTGTTCCCCAGGTCCCCGGAGAAGACCACCTTCCGTTCCCGGTCCCCCTCGGTGAGGAAGACCTCTATGGAGGCGGAGCCCAGAAGGTGCCCGGCGTTGACAAACCGGATTTCGATGCCCTCTTCAATCTGGATTTTCTCCCCCATGGGGCAGGGCCGGAACCGTTTGAGGCAGCTCTCCGCGTCCTGGATGTCGTAGATGGGCTCCACCGGCGGCTGGCCCGCCCGGGCATTCTTCCGGGTCTTCCACTGGGCATCCTGGGTCTGGATATGGGCGCAGTCCTTCAGCATGATGCCGCAGAGGTTGGCGGTCTCGTCGGTGGCATAGATTCTGCCCCGGAACCCGTTTTTCACCAGCAGCGGCAGCAGGCCCGAGTGATCAATATGGGCGTGGGTCAACAGGACAAACTGGAGTCCCGCCGGGCTCACCGGCAGGCTCTGGTTTTCAAAGCAGTCCTTCCCCTGCTCCATCCCGCAGTCCACCAGCCCCGCGATTCCGTTGCACTCCAGCATGGTGCAGCTGCCTGTTACCTCATGGGTGGCTCCTAAAAACGTCAGCTTCATTGCGCTGCCTCCTTTCCGTTTCTATTCTCAGTATAGCACAAATTTTCATTTGTGACCAGGAAAAGCGGAATTTCGGCATCCATAAATATTCGTAGGGTGCGCTGCCCACATTGACCCGAACCTACCGGAAGAATATTCCCGGTTGCACATATCCCCCCGGTCGAAAGCCCCTAACCATCCCCGCCGGGCGCTGCGCGGAGCACCACGCTGCGGCGGTCCCCCTTCTCCAAGGAGAAGGTTATAGGCTTCCGTCCGGAGGGCGAACGGCTCTATTCCCCAAGTTTTCGGGCGGCTAATAGCTGCCCCTACAGGAGTATTCCCGGAAATTTGAAATTTTTATGATTGATTGTCCTGCGATGACAGATAATCCTCCACATCATACCATTCCGAACTATCCCGTTCCATGTCCCACACGGAGGGGTGGTCCGGCAGGTCCCGGACGGTCCAGCCATCCGCGGCCCATTCCAGCCGATGCCAGGTGAACGTGTTGAAGGACAGATAGCTGTCGTCCCGCTGCAAAAATTGCATTCCGCCGCCCCAGATTTCCTGGGAGATGATTTTCTCCTCCCGCTGCCCCAGCACCAGGGTCAATTCCAAGGACCCATTTCTGCTAAAGGACACCGCCAGCTCCGTTTGCCCGTCCCCGTCCAGGTCCTGCCAGGCAAACATGGAATACCGGCAGTTTTTCTCCTTGGTCAGCGTCTGATAGTGCCGGAGATATTCCTCCAGATTCAATTCTTTCCCATAGGTCTTGTTTTCAAAGGTGTGTGTATTGTCCAGGATGCCCCGGGCCCAGTCCTCCAGAACCGGGTATTCAATGGGCTCCGGAGCCGTGGTTTCCCCCGTGGGCTCCGTTGCCCGCGTTGCCGCCATGTAGGTTTCCCCGTCCTCCGGGACGCTGGCCGGCCGCTGCCAATGGGGCATGGCCCAGAGGGTCGCGCCCACCAGCAGCGCCACCATCGCCGCCGTGGCAAACAGGGGGGCCGCCTTTTTTCCCGTCGGCTTGGCCGTCCTCTCCACGGGGGCCGGTTGGGCCTCCCGGATCGTTGCCTCCGGCAGCTCCCCCAGCAGCTGCAATAGCGTAAACTCGGTCATAGAAGTCCCTCCTTTTCCAGATAGGCCCGGAGTTTTTTCCGGGTTCTTGACAGCATGGCGCGGACCCGGACGGGTGTCATGCCAAATTTTTTCCCGATTTCCGCCGAGGTTTCCAGATACCAGTACCGGCACAGGAAGGTTTTTCGCTCCACCGGCGAAAGCCGTTCCAGAAAGCGCTGGATTGCCCGGAGCCGCTCATTTTCCAGTGCCTTATCCTCCGGGCCTTCCGTCCCGGAAACGCACTCCCGCAATTCCTCCAGCGCTAGCGTCATCTCTCCCCCGCCCCGCTTTGCGGCCTTCTCCCGTCTCCATCGGTCGATGGCAATATTCCGGGTGATTTTTCCCAGAAAGGCCGATAGGATTCCCGGCCTCTGGGGCGGGATGCTGTTCCAGGCCGCAAGATAGGTATCGCTGACGCTCTCCTCGGCATCCAATGGGCTGCGCAATATGTTTTTGGCGATTTCGAAGCAATAGGCCCCGTACTTTTGGGATGTCTCCGCAATGGCGTTCTCGGCCCTTTGCTCATAGAGCCGCACAATTTCTTCATCCGTCATTCCCGGCACCTCCTTTTTTGTCTTCTACCTATATAGACGGAAAAAGGACCTTCCCTGTTACAGCTTTCAAAGAAAAAAGGACTGTCTTTCTCGGGATTCCGGGAAAAACAGTCCTTCATTTTTTCGTAAATTACACCAGCTCGATGACAGCCATCTCAGCAGCGTCGCCGCGACGCTCGCCGG
>USQL01000148.1 GCA_900556935.1 uncultured Eubacteriales bacterium
CCGCCGGGGGACAGCTGCTGGAACTCCGCCTCGAAGCGCAGCTTGGTAAAGGCATCGATGGGCTCGGAGACGTGGACATGGTAGGAATTCGTAATGTAGCTCTTGTCCGTAATACCAGGGATGATGCCAAAGCGCTTTTGCAGGCACTTGGCGAACTTATAGGTGGTGGATTCCAGAGGGGTGCCATAAAGGGAGTAATCGATATTCTCCGCACCCTTCCACTGGGCGCACTTGTCGTTCATCTTCTGCATCACAGACAGGGCAAAGGGCTTTGCCTCCGGGTCCGTATGGGAGCGGCCGGTCATATACTTGACGCACTCATAAAGGCCCGCATAGCCCAGGGAGATGGTGGAGTAGCCACCATAGAGCAGCTTATCGATGGGCTCTCCCTTTTGCAGTCTGGCAAGGGCACCGTACTGCCACAGGATGGGGGCAGCATCGGAAAGAGTCCCCTTCAGGCGCTCATGGCGACACCGCAGGGCCCGATGGCACAGCTCCAGCCGCTCCTCAAAGATTTCCCAGAACTTGTCCGCATCCTTGCCGGAGGACAGGGCCACGTCCACCAGATTGATGGTGACCACGCCCTGGTTAAACCGGCCATAGTACTTGGGCTTCCCCGGCTCGTAGTTCTTGGCACGTGCCACATTGTCCCAGCCGTTGCCGGAGCGGTCCGGTGTCAGGAAGCTGCGGCAGCCCATGCAGGTGTACACGTCGCCGTTGCCCGGGGTCTCGCCCTTGGAGAGCTTGTACTCCTTCATCTTCTTCTCGCTGATATAATCCGGAACCATCCGCTTGGCGGTGCACTCCGCGGCCAGACGGGTCAGATACCAGTAGGGCGTATCCTTGTGGATATTGTCCTCCTCCAGAACGTAGATGAGCTTGGGGAAGGCGGGGGTAATCCACACACCCTTCTCATTCTTCACGCCCTCGTAGCGCTGGCGCAGGGTCTCCTCGATAATCATGGCAAGGTCCTTCTTCTCCTGCTCATTCCGTGCCTCGTTGAGGTACATGAAAACCGTAATGAAGGGGGCCTGACCGTTGGTGGTCATCAGCGTCACCACCTGGTACTGGATGGTCTGGACACCCCGGCGGACCTCATCCCGGAGCCGGTCCTCTACCACCTTGGAGATGGCCTCCTCGCTGGGGGCAACGCCGAACTCCTGCATCTCCTTTTCCACATTTCTCCGGATCTTCTCCCGGCTGATCTGGACAAAGGGGGCCAGATGGGTCAGGGAGATGGACTGTCCGCCATACTGGTTGGAGGCCACCTGGGCGATGATCTGGGTGGCAATATTGCAGGCGGTGGAGAAGGAATGAGGCTTTTCAATCAGGGTTCCGGAGATGACGGTGCCGTTCTGCAGCATGTCATCCAGATTCACCAGGTCGCAGTTGTGCATATGCTGGGCATAGTAATCGGAATCGTGGAAGTGGATAATGCCCGCCTCGTGGGCCGCCACAACCTCTCTGGGCAACAGGATTCGGCTGGTAATATCCTTGGACACCTCGCCCGCCATATAGTCCCGCTGGACGGCGTTGATGCTGGGGTTCTTGTTGGCGTTCTCCTGCTTGACCTCCTCGTTGTTGCACTCGATAAGGCTCAGGATGCGGTCGTCGGTGGTGTTGGACTGACGGGCCAGGTTCCGGGTATAGCGGTAGGTGATGTATTCCTTCGCCACTTCGAAGGCACCGTGGGCCATAATGGACTTTTCCACCAGGTCCTGAATCTCTTCAACGGAAGGGCTGCGGCCCATCTGCTCGCAGGCCACACTGACACTTTCGGCAATGCGCTCAATCTGCATGGGGGTCATGCGGGCCTTTTCCTCTACGGCGTTATTGGCCTTGGTCACGGCCATATTGATTTTCTCGATATCAAAAACGACCTCTGTGCCGTTGCGCTTGATAATCTTCATGGGGGTTCTCCTCCTTCGGTGATTTTCTCTTCGCTGCCTCATTATACTACATATTGTGGTTTTGTCAAGCCGCGACCACTAAATGTTGTGGTCAGGCTCTTGATGCGGTTTTGACGGGAAAAGATTTGGAAGTTACCCCAAAGGGAAATTTTTCAAAAATCGGACGAAAGTTTGCGTTTCTCTGGGCACTTCAAAATAAGGCATTGTAATTCCGGCAAGAATATAGTACAATTGCTTTGCATGGTCTTAACATAATTTAGGCTGTTCCAAACAGAAAACGAAAAGGGGCATTTCCAATGAAAAAGAAATTCGGCAATCTGCACAGCGGTGGTGAGGCAAGCCTCTATACCATCGAAAACGGCGGTATCACCGCGGAAATTACGGACCTGGGCGCGACGCTGGTCTCCCTGTGGGTGCCGGATGTCAATGGTTCCCTTGCCGATGTGGTACTCGGCTTCGACGACCCCAACTGCTATGTTTCCTCCGGCAGCTTCCTGGGTGCCACCGTAGGCCGGAACGCCAACCGGCTTGGAAACGCGGAATGCGCCATTTCCGGGAAACGCTGCGCCCTGACCCCCAATGAGAACGGCAACAACCTCCACTCCGGCCCGGATTTCTACAAAAACCGGCTCTGGACCCTGGAAAACCAGACCGCGTCAGAGCTGACCCTCTCCCTGAACAGCCCCGACTGGGACCAGGGCTTCCCGGGAAATGCCATCATCCGGGTTACCTACAGTCTGGACGGCCAAGGAGGGCTGCATATCCGCTATTGGGCCAAGGCGGACCGGGACACCGTTTTCAATATGACCAACCACAGCTATTTTAACCTGGCCGGTCATCAGTTCCCCGAAAAGGCCGTCCGGCAGGTGCTCTCCATGCCCGCCCGGCATTTCTGCCCGGACGATGCCCAGAATATCCCCACAGGAGAGCTGCGGGAGGTCGCGGGTACGCCCATGGACTTCCGTGCGCCCAAACCCATTGCTCAGGATTTGTCCGCGGATTACGAGCCCCTGCGCCTGCAGGGGGGATACGACCACAACTGGGAGGTCTTCTGCAATCCCTGCGCCACCCTATCTGACCCGGAATCCGGCAGAACCATGTCCGTCTACACGGACTGCCCGGGCATCCAGTTCTACTCCGGCAACTACCTGGACGAGGACGGAAAGGGCGGCATCCACTATGGAACCCACAGCGGCATGGCGCTGGAAACCCAGTTCTACCCCGACTGCCTCCACAAGCCCCAGTGGGCCCAGCCGGTTATCCGGGCCGGTGCCGTCTATCAAAGTGAAACCGTCTACCGATTCTCCACCAAATAAGCGCACTTTTCCTGCCTCCCGCATAAAATGGCCTATAAGCGCAAGCTTTAGAACGCTTATCAGGAGGTAATTCCATGGCTGACCAATGTACCGACACCCTGCGCTGCAACCCCAATGAGCTGCGGCAGGCCATGTCCATCCACACCCGCAAAATCACCGATTCCTGCCGGGATAAGGACTGCATCGAAGACCTGCCCGTATACCTGACCGCCAGCTCCCAACGGACCCTGGACGGCTCCGCCGGCACCCGGGTGAGGTGTGCGGAGCTTTTAAGCACCTACATAGACGTAAGCCCCGTGACCTTCGACAAAAACCACTACTGCATCGACATCACCTTCTTCTACCGGGTGATTGCCGACACCGTCATCGGCACCAACCGTCCCGCCGCCCTGTGCGGCCTGGCCGTATTCACCAAACGGGTGGTCCTCTGCGGCGAGGAAAGCTGCGCCCACATCTACCGCAGCGATTTAAGACCCATAGATGCCCGGAATTTAGCCAACCGGCCAACTGCCGTGGTGGAGGCTCTGGACCCCATGGTGCTCAGCTCCCGGGTGCGGGAGGCCTGTGAGTGCGGCTCTCGGGACAGTTGCCCCGTGCAGCTGCCGGAGTGGATCAAAACCATGTTTGATGAGGACCTGGTTTTGCAGCCGGACCGGCGCAGGCTCTATGTCACCCTGGGCCAGTTCTCCATTGTCCGGCTGGAGCGGGATGCCCAGTTGATTGTCCCCGTTATGGACTACAGCATCCCCACCAAGGAGTGCTGCGACTCCCCGGGCTGCGCCGAGGACCCCTGCGAGCTGTTCAGCCGCATCCCCTTCCCCGCCGCCCAGTTCACCCCCAAGGGCTGCGACTGCAAGCCCCGCTGCCCCCAGGAAAACAACTGCTGCGGAAAGTAGCGTCTAAAAAGCAAGAGCCCCCGCATTTGTGCGAGGGCTCTCGTTTTTGTGGCATTGGGGCAAAATAAAAACGCTGCCGGAAACGGCAGCGTATTTATCAGCCAAGGGAATCAGATGGCCCGCTCAACCTTATTGGAACGGAGGCATCTGGTACAAGCGTACACATGGCAGGGAGTTCCATTGACAACGGCCTTGACCCGCTTGACATTGGGCTTCCAGGCACGGTTGGAACGTCTGTGGGAGTGGGAAACCTTAATACCAAAGGTTACGCCCTTGCCACAAAAATCACACTTCGCCATTCATTGCACCTCCCATCCG
>USQL01000149.1 GCA_900556935.1 uncultured Eubacteriales bacterium
CCGGTAGAAGCCCCCGCCCCTATGGAGGAGGCACCGGTGGAAGCCCCCACCCCTGTGGAGGAGGCACTGGTAGAAGCCCCCGCCCCTATGGAGGAGGCACCGGTAGAAGCCCCCTCCCCTATGGAAGAAGCCCCCGCCGAGTCCAACAACCAGCCCACCGCCCAAAAGGAGGCACCTATGGAAGAAGCCTATTACGCGCCCCAGCCCGGCCCCAGAAGAAGCATCGCCTTTATCGGCTCGGAGTGCTATCCCTTTGTCAAAACCGGCGGCCTGGCGGACGTGATGTACGCCCTGCCCAAGGCCCTGTCCCGGATGAACTGCGACGTAAAGGTGATTCTGCCCCGCTACGCCTGCATCCCCTGGGAATACCAGAGCAAAATGGTCTACCGGGGCGAGTTCTACATGCCCCAGTGCTCCGACGGCCGGACGTTTTACGTAGGCATTATGGAATACGTCTGGGACGGGGTTGTCTATGACTTTATCGACAACCAGGAGTTCTTCGGCGGCGGTAGCCCCTATACCAGCATCGTCGGGGATATCCCCAAGTTCTGCTTCTTCTCCAAGGCAGCGCTGGCGGCGCTTAACTACATGGACTGGATTCCCGACATCATCCACTGCCACGACTGGCAGGCCTCCCTGGTGCCGGTGTATCTGCGCACCCTGTTCCAGAGCACCCCGCTAAGCCGGGCCAAGACCATGTTCACCATCCACAACCTCCGGTTCCAGGGCGTTTACAATATCCCCACGGTGCGCTACTGGTCCGGTCTGCCCGACTATGTATTTAATAAGGATGCCCTGACCCAGAACTGGCTGGACGCCAACATGATGAAGGGCGGCCTGACCTACTGCAACATGATTACCACCGTCAGCAATACCTACGCCTGGGAGATTCAGACCCCGGCCTACGGCGAAAAGCTGGATGCCCACCTGCGGTATCACTCCGGCAAGCTCCGGGGCATTGTCAACGGCATCGACTACGACATCTGGAACCCCTGGACAGACCCCATGCTTCACACCAACTACGACATCACCAATGTGCTGCCCCGGAAGAAGGAGAACAAGCGGGCCCTGCAGGAGGAGCTGGGACTGTGGCAGGACGACCACAAGTTCGTCATCGGCCTGGTTTCCCGGCTGACCAACCAGAAGGGCCTGGACCTGGTAAACGCCATCCTGCCCCAGATAATGGACGAGCACACCCAGGTGGTGGTGCTGGGCACCGGCGACACCATGTACGAGGATTCCTTCCGGTACTACGAAAACGCCTACAAGGGCAACCTCTGCGCCAACATCATGTACGACGAGGGCCGCGCCCACCGGATTTACGCCGGCGCGGATGCCATCCTGGTCCCCTCCCAGTTTGAGCCCTGCGGCCTGACCCAGCTGATTGGTATGCACTACGGCACCATCCCCATCGTAAGAGAGACCGGCGGCCTGAAGGACACCGTAGAGCCCCGGAACGAATTTACCAACGGCGGCAACGGCTTTACCTTCGACCGGTATGACGCGGGGCTCCTGCTCGATGCCATCAACCGGGCCAAGAGCTTCTATTTCACCAACCGCTACTGCTGGGACGAAATGGTCCAGCGGGATATGGACAAGAACGTATCTTGGGAAAATTCCGCCTGGCAATACCGCAACCTCTACCTGGAGCTCACCGGGGACAGAGGGTAATCTCCTTTCATAAAAAAACTGTCATTGCAAACCGGGTGCATATTACGACAATTGCACGAGATACAATTCTATGGACAAATTCTGACGAACGCCTGTAGGGGCGGCTACCAGCCGCCCGCAGCGTATCGGGCCTGAGTGGTTGGTATACAGCGCTCAGTTCCGTCAGCCTTCGGGCGGCTAATAGCCGCCCCTACGGTTCATGAAATGTTTTCTCGTGCAATTGTCGTGAACGCAGATTGGCAGATTGTCTGCTCCGGTGATTAGCAATGACAGTTATTTTTACGCCTTGGTTTAGTGCGTCCCTTCCTCCCAGGAAAGGCCCTGTTTCTCCATTGCCTGTTTCAGAAGGTCCAATTGAGGGCACTTATGGACCGCGCAGGTGGCAATGTGAATTTTGTCCACATGCTCCTGGCCCATGCGCTCCAGCTTTTCCGTAAAGCCGGGGTCCGTCAGCTTGTCGGCTTCGCAGCCGTTGCAGTCAAAGTAGGCCGAGAGCTCTACGGTCTGCCCCTCGTACTGGGCAAAGCTCTTTTTCCGGTCGTAAAAGGTCCGGAAGCAGGCCGCGCCGGTGCAGACGGTGCCGGACTTTTTGCAGTGCAGAATGGCAATTTTCTCGATGGGTTTTTCCATGGTTATTCCTCCAATGTGATATTTCCCTGCTCCACATCGTAAACCTTGTCACACACCCGGTCACAGAGGCTTCGATTGTGGGTAATGAACAGATACGAAGCGCCGGTCTCCTTCTGATAGTCCCGGAGCATAGCCACCATCTGGGCCTGGGTGATGACATCCAGCATACTGGTGGGCTCGTCCAGCACCAGCACCTTGGGCTGCAGCACCAGAAGCCGTGCCAGCGCCGCCCGCTGCAGCTCGCCGCCGGACAGCTCCCCGGGGCAGCGGTACAGGTGCTCCTCATGGAGGCCGTAGCGCTCCACATCGGCAATCAAAATCTCCTTGGAATAGGGCAGGCCATACAGCCGATAGGGCTCCACCATACTGCGAATCAGCGGCAGCGCCGGGTTAAAGGACACCTCCGGATGCTGAAACAGAATCTGGATATTTTTCCGGGCCTGCCCCCGGAAGGGCCAACCCAGGGGCGCTTCCTCATAGTAGATGTTCCCGGAGGTGGGCTTCAGCAGCCCCGCGGCCATCATCCCCAGGGTGGATTTTCCGCTGCCGCTGTCTCCAAACAGGCCCACGGTCTGCCCCGGCTCCAGGGTGACATCCGCCTCCCGGACGGCAAAAAAGCTCCCGGAGCCGGTTCTGCTTTTATAGGTCTTGCTCAGCTTCTCCAGACGCATCCGCATAGAGCCAGCACCTCACTTTCTCCTCCCCCACCGTAAACAGGGGGGGCATTTTTTTGCACACTTCCATGCATTCCTTGCACCGGTGCCGGTAGCGGCAGCCGAAACTGTCGTAGCCCGTATGGGGCGGGGCGAATCCTGCCTTATCCACCTCCATGCCGTTTTCCGGAATGGCCCGGAGCATATCCCGGGTATAGGGGTGCAGGGGGGCGCTCATCAGCTTTTCCGTAGGGCCGTACTCCACCTGCTGGGCGGCGTACAGAACGCAGATATGGTCCGAAATCTTCTGGGCAAACAGCAAATCGTGGGTCACGCACAGAAGGCTCCTATCCCCCAGCTGGCGGAAGGCATCGGCAACCAGGGCCACCCGCTTTTCGTCCAGCCCCTTGCTGGGCTCGTCGGCCAGGACGATTTTGGGGTCCGCCGCAATGCCCATGGCCACCATGGCCCGCTGGCGCATACCGCCGCTGAAGGTATGGGGATAGGCTCTGGCCAGCGCCTCCTCGTCCCCCAGGCGGAACCGCCGCAGGAGGGAAACGCTTCTCTCCATGGCCTCCTTTTTGGAAAGCCCCTTGTGCTCCATCAGCGGCTCCCCCACCTGGTAGCCCACCCGCATCAGGGGGTTCAGGGCCTCTCCGCCCCCCTGGGGCACATAGGAGATGACGCTGCCCCGGATTTTGTCCAGCTCCTTTCGCTTCATCTGCCAGATGCTTTTCCCGTCCAGCAGCACGTCGCCCTTCACCTGGGCAGAGCCCGGCAGCAGCCGCAGAACGGCCAGCAGCAGGACGCTTTTTCCGCTGCCCGTCTCCCCTACCAGGGCCAGCTTTTCCCCGTCGGCAAGCCGCAGCGACACATCCTCCACCGCCTGCACATCGCTGTCGGCGCTGAATTTTACGGATATATGATTGATTTCCAGCATACCGTCACCTCTTCTGCTGGCCGTAGTAGCCCACCAGCATAAATCCCAAAACCGCAAGGGACGTACACAGAATCGGCGGCAGATACCACCAGTACAGTCCCCTGACCACGCCGTTGCGGAAAAAGGCATAGTGCAGGATTGCCCCCCAGCTCTTTTCACCAAAGGCACCCAGGCCCAAAAAGCTCAGGGATGCCTCCGTCATCATGGCCGAGGATACGGCCATGGCCCCCCGGGAGAGGATGATGTCCTTCAGGTTCGGCAAAAGGTGCTTGACCATAATTACAATGTCCTTCTGTCCGATGGCCTTCTCGATTTTTACAAAGGGCTCCTCCTTCAGGGCCAGAATCTGGGCCCGGAGCACCCGGGTGGTCCCCGTCCAGGCCGTAATGCTGATGGCAATGACGATGCTCAAAATTCCCGGGGACAGATAGCATACGAGAAGCGTCGTCAGCGCCAGCCCCGGCACCGCCATG
>USQL01000150.1 GCA_900556935.1 uncultured Eubacteriales bacterium
TGGTGTTCCGGTCAATCAGACGGGTGAACACGCCGCCCATGGTCTCAATGCCCAGGGACAGAGGGGTAACGTCCAGCAGCAGGATATCCTGCACATCGCCGGTGAGCACGCCGCCCTGAATGGCAGCACCAACGGCCACGCACTCATCGGGGTTGATGCCCTTGAAGCCCTCGGAGCCGGTGATCTTCTTCACAGCCTCCTGGACAGCGGGGATACGGGTGGAACCGCCAACCAGCAGGACCTTGTGCAGGTCGGAAGCGCTGAGGCCGGCATCGGACATGGCCTGACGGACAGGCTTCATGGTGCGCTCCACCAGGTCAGCGGTCAGCTCATTGAACTTCGCGCGGGTCAGAGTGACATCCAGGTGCTTGGGGCCGGTGGCATCGGCAGTGATATAGGGCAGGTTAATATTGGTGCTGGTCATGCCGGACAGCTCAATCTTGGCCTTCTCGGCAGCCTCCTTCAGACGCTGCATGGCAACCTTGTCGGAGGACAAATCGATGCCCTCAGCCTTCTTGAACTCGGCAACCAGGTAATCCATGATTCTCTGGTCGAAGTCGTCGCCGCCCAGGTGGGTATCACCGGCGGTTGCCAGAACCTCAATGACACCGTCGCCAATGTCCAGGATGGACACATCGAAGGTACCGCCGCCCAGGTCGTAAACCATGATCTTCTGCTCGGATTCCTTATCCAGGCCGTAAGCCAGAGCAGCGGCGGTGGGCTCGTTGATAATCCGCTTGACATCCAGGCCGGCAATCTTACCGGCATCCTTCGTAGCCTGACGCTGGGCATCGCTGAAGTAAGCGGGGACGGTGATGACAGCCTCGGTAACAGGCTGGCCCAGATAGGCCTCCGCATCGGCCTTCAGCTTCTGCAGAATCATAGCGCTGATCTCCTGGGGGGTGTAGTTCTTACCGTTGAGGTTTACATGGTAATCCTCACCCATGTGACGCTTGATGGAAGAGACGGTGCGATCCGCGTTGGTAACAGCCTGGCGCTTTGCCACCTGGCCGACCATACGCTCACCGGTCTTGGAAAATGCCACCACAGAGGGGGTGGTACGGTTGCCTTCGGCGTTGGGGATAACGACGGGTTCGCCGCCTTCCAGAACGGCAACACAGGAATTGGTAGTACCAAGGTCAATACCGATAATCTTACTCATAATAATTTTCCTCCTATATAATAACCAATAAAATTACGATTTGTCATTGCGAGGCAGTCCGCAGGCTGCCGTGGCAATCCCCCGGATTTTTATACCGGTTCATTTTTGGGGGTACCGGTTTTAGTTTGCAACCTGAACCATGGCGAACCGGACGATTTTGTCGCCCAACTTGAAGCCCTTCTGGAACACCTGAGCAATCACATTCTCGCCCAGGCTCTCATCCTCCATGTGCATTACCGCATTGTGGAGGTTGGGGTCGAAGCTGTCGCCTACACTGCCGAAAATTTCCACGCCCAGGCCTGTGAAGATTTTCACAAGCTCGTTCATGGTCAGCTCCACGCCCTTTTTATAGGCGGCATCCTCTGTGGGCTGGTTCAGGGCCCGTTCCAGGTTGTCGTATATGGGAAGCAGCTTTACAACCGTGTCCGCCTTGCCGTTGCCGTAGGACTGTTCTTTTTCCTTTACGGTACGCTTGCGGAAGTTATCAAACTCCGCGGCCAGACGCAGGTAGCTGTCGTGCTCTTGATTGTACTTTTCCTCAAAGGGATTTTTTTCCGGCTCCGCGGCCTCCTGGGGGGGCTCCGGTGCTTCCGGGGTTTCTACGGTCTGCTCGGGAATCAGCTCCTCAGTGGTTTCAGGCTGCTTTTTTTCTTCCTTCTTGGCCACTTCTATACCTCCTTCGATTCTTCCGCCTCATTTGGCTGAGGCAGCTGCTTGGTTTCAGGCTTGGCAAAGGCTTTGGATAGGCTTTCGGCAAAATAGCTCAGCCGCGCCGTCACCTTTGCGTAATCCATACGGGTGGGGCCGACCACACCGATCACGCCCTGCATCCCGTCGCCAATATCAAATTTTGTCATGACCACGCTGGTGTCCTTCAATTCCTGGGCCACGTTCTCCGGGCCAACCAGAACCTTGGTGCCGTTCTCGCTCTGCATAATGGCAGGCAGATCGGAAAGGGCATCTTCATCAAAGGATTCCAGCACCTTCTGGGCTTTGTCCACATCCCGATATTCGGGGAGTCCCAGAAGTCTTGCCTGACCGGCCACGGCCACATTGGTGGATGCCTGCCTGCTCAGCACCTCCGTGGTAAAATCCACGATGACAGGCACCAGGCTTGCGGCATTTCCCGCCGAGCGCATGACCTTGTCCAGCAGGCCCTGGGTGAAGCTCTCCGGGGGAAGCTCGGTCATGGCCGTATTCAGCAGAGCTCCCAGAAGCTTCAAATCCGCCTCTTCCAGAGGAACGGGAAGCTTAATCAGCTTGTTGAATACCTCGTCATTGCTGAGCATCACCACCAGGATGAAGCTGCCCTGCCCCGCGAGAATCAGGTCGAACCGGGACACGGTGACCGACGCGCTGCGGGAGGCCGCGGAGATGGCCGGAAGGTCGGTAGCCTGGGATACCAGTTTTGCCACCTTTTCCACCAGCTTATCCACACGCTGGACTTTTTCCTCAATGGCATTGTTAATGGACTTGGTTTCGTCCACGCTGAGACGGTAATCCATCATCAGCTCATCTACATACAGCCGATATCCCGCCGCCGACGGAACCCGCCCGGCGCTGGTATGGGGCTGCTCCAGATAACCCATGGCGGTGAGGTCCGCCATTTCGTTGCGGATGGTTGCGGAGGAGTAGTTCATGTCCGGCAGTTCCGTAATCGCCTTGGAGCCCACGGGCTCGGCGGTACGGATATAAAGGTCAACCACACTGCGCAGGACCTTCTTTTTCCGCTCGGTCAATTCCATCTCATTTCCTCCTTAGCACTCATTCTCCCTGAGTGCTAAGCAAACTATACTACAGAGTGCTAAAAATGTCAAGGGGTTGGGGTATGAACTATTTTTGAATTTTTCTTCCGTTTAATCATCCATTTGTTCATATTCGTCCAGTCGCAACTCCCGCTTCAATTCATCCTCCGTTGGCAGATAGGTAAAATACTTAGAAGCAAATATCTGATTGTTGTTTTCCGGAAGAGAATACTTGACAACCGCGTCACTTTTATCCGCGCAAAGCAAAATACCAATGGGAGGATTATCCCCCTCGTTCATCAACTCTCGTGTATAATAATTGACATACATCTGCATCTGTCCCAAATCTTGATGGGTCAACATGTCCATTTTCAGATCAATCAACACAAAGCATTTCAAAATATAATTGTAGAAAACCAAATCAATATAAAAGTTCTGTCCATCCAGTGTAAATCGTTTCTGCCTGGAGACAAAGGAAAACCCTCGCCCGAGTTCAAGCAAGAACTGCTGCAAATGATCAATTAACGCCTGCTCCAAATTGCTTTCAAACACATGACTGTCCGGCTGAATCTGCAAAAACTCCATTACATAGGGGTCCTTGACAATTTTTTCATATTCCGGCTTTGGCTCCAGAGTCTGAATCTCAGACGCGACCGCCGCCTTATCTCGGCTTGCCTTAATTCGCTGGTAGTACATTGTATTGATTTGTCGTTCCAACTGCCGGACACTCCACGCAGATTTTGCGCATTCCTCTGTGTAAAACGCTCTGGCTTTTTCATCCGGGATTCGCATAAGCAGCCGGTAATGAGACCAACTCAATTCGGGGCACAGTGTGTCTCGAATTGGAAACACACTGTAAAACTGTCGCATCTTTCTCAAGTTGCTTTCATCAAATCCTTTGCCAAATTCGCTTGTCAGCTGTTCCGTCAGATATCGGAGCAGCTTTTTCCCATATCCCGCACGGTCGTTCTCACCACAAGCCTTGTAAATCTGCTCCCCGATTTCCCAATAAGCCGAAACCATAGCGGTATTCACCGCGGCGCTTAGCTTATGTTGCGCCTGCACCACCGATTGGCGAATCGTGTTATAGGTTTGTTCGGGATTTCCCACAGACAGCGTAGGGTCGTCCATAATATGCCTCCTCACCAAAAATCCAATTTGATATAATATACCATTTCACAACCGTGCCCGCAACACGATTTTGTGTGCTGGTATAACGCTCACGTGTGTAAATACGTCGCTTCCGTTCTTCTAACCGCAAAAACACCGCCCCGGGGGGCGGTGTCTCAGTCTCTGCAATTGTGGCACTTTCGTTTTTCCTCGTACATCAGGCCGTCGGCCTCCCGCAGAGCGGCGGGGAGGTCTGGGCAGGCTTCCTTCCACAAGGCCCCTACGGAGAAGCTGATGGCGTTGCTTTCCGCGCGCTCCCGGAGGGCGCGGGCCTCCTCCCAGAACT
>USQL01000151.1 GCA_900556935.1 uncultured Eubacteriales bacterium
CCCCATCGCCACCCTCCTGGTGCAGAACGGCACCCTGAAGCAGGGTGATATCATCATCGCCGGTACCGCCGTGGGCCGTGTCCGTGTCATGACCAACGACAAGGGCCGCACCGTCAAGACCGCCGGCCCCAGCCAGCCTGTGGAAATCACCGGCCTTGCCGATGTGCCCACCCCCGGTGACGAGTTCGATGCCGTTACCGACGAGCGCATGGCCCGGGAGCTGGTGGAGCAGCGCCGCCAGGCCGCCAAGGATGCGGCTGCCAAGCTGCTGCAGAAGGTGACCCTGGACAATCTGTTTGCCCGGATGCAGGAGGGCGAGATGAAGGAGCTGCCTCTGATTGTCAAGGCCGACGTGCAGGGCTCTGCCGAGGCCGTGAAGGCATCCCTGGAGAAGATCTCCAACGAGGAGGTCCGGGTCCGGGTGATTCACACGGGCGTGGGTGCCATCAACGAAAGCGACGTGCTTCTGGCCTCCACCTCCGGTGCCATCATCGTGGGCTTCAACGTCCGCGCCGATGCCGGTGCCCAGGCTTCCATCGCCCGGTCCAACGTGGATATCCGGTACTACCGGGTCATCTACGATGCCATCGACGAAATCGAGGCCGCTATGAAGGGTATGCTGGCTCCTAAGTATGAGGAAGTGGTCATCGGCCACGCCGAGGTCCGCATGACCTATAAGGTCAGCGCCGTGGGCACCATCGCGGGCTGCATGGTCAAGGACGGCAAGGTCACAAGAGATGCCCAGGTCCGGGTCCTCCGGGATAACATCGTCATTCACGAGGGCGAGATCGGCTCCCTGCAGCGGTTTAAGGATGCCGCCAAGGAGGTCACCGCGGGCTACGAGTGCGGCATGTCCATCGTGAAGTTCAACGATATCAAGGAAGGCGACATCTTCGAGTGCTTCACCATGCAGGAGATTAAGAGGTAACAGAGCAAGGAGGATGACTATGGCATCCAATCGTATCAATAGAATCAACGAGGAAATCATGAAGGAGCTGTCGAGCCTCCTGCGGACCGTCAAGGACCCCAGGGTGCAGGACACCATGATTTCCATTACCCGGGTGGAGACCACCCCGGACCTGCGCTATACCAAGGTTTATGTCAGCTTTTTGCAGACGGAAAGGGCAAAGAACGCCCTGGCGGGGCTGAAATCCGCCGGGGGATATCTGCGCCGGGAGCTGGGCCACGCCCTGCAGCTGCGCTATGCCCCGGAAATCGTCTGGGCGGAGGATGACAGCATTGCCTACGGCGCAAAAATGCTGAAGCTCATCAATTCCCTGGAGGTAAACCATGACGAAGAGCCTGCAGAGAATTGATGCCGCGGCGTTTTTGAACAGCCACGACAACTATGTCATTTTAACCCATATCCGCCCGGACGGGGACACCCTGGGCAGCGCCTCGGCCCTGTGCCTGGGGCTGCGGAGCCTGGGAAAAACCGCCCATGTGCTGGCAAACCCAGGGGTCAGCCAGCGCTACGGCTGGATGGTGGAGGGCCTGACCGTGGAAGAAGCGGGGAAGGACGACACCGTTGTCTCCACGGACGTGGCCTCCCCCGGAATGCTGCCGGAGAACGCCAAGCCATATTTGGGAAGGGTCGCCCTGCGGATTGACCACCACGGCTCTGCTACCTCCTTTTCCGATCTGGAGCTGGTGGACCCGGACAGCGCCTCCTGCGCGGAGGTGGTGTTCGACGTGCTGGAAAATATGAACTGGCGCAGAAGCCCCCAGGTCTTAGACCGGATTTATGTGGGCCTTTCCACGGATACCGGCTGCTTCCGCTTCGCCAACACCACGGCCCACACCTTCCGGGTGGCCGCGGCCTGTGCCGAGGGCGGCGCGAGGGTATACGAGCTCAACCAGGTGCTTTTTGAAACCAACACCCTGGGCAAGCTGCGGATGCAGGGCTGGATTGTGGAGCACATGCGGCTTCTGCACTGCGGGTCCATGGCCATCTGCGCCATTCCCAGAAGCGTGGAGCTGGAGCTGGGAGTTACCAGCGACGATATGGACAATATTTCCAACTTTCCCCGGACCGTTGCCGGTGTGAACGTGGCGGCAACCCTGCGGGAGACGGAGGACGGATTGGTGAAAATCTCCGTTCGGGCGGTCCCGGGCTATGATGCCACGGTGATTGCCGAGCGGTTTGGCGGCGGCGGCCACAAAGGTGCCGCCGGGGCGAGTATGCGCATGTCCATGACCCAGGCGGAGGGAATTGTGGAAAAGGCCATGCTGGAGTGCTGCCAATGAACGGAATCGTCATTGTAGACAAGCCCCAGGGCTGGACCAGTCAGGATGTCACCGCGAGACTGCGCCGGGTATTTTCTACCCGGCGCATCGGCCATGGAGGGACCTTAGACCCCATGGCCACCGGGGTTCTGCCGGTGTTCGTAGGCAGAGCCACCCGGGCGGTGGAATTTTTTGAGCACGCGGAGAAGACCTATGAGGCGGTGCTGCGCCTGGGAATGAAAACCGACACCCAGGACATCACCGGCGAAATTTTGGAGGAGCGGCCGGTTTCCGTCACCCAGGGGGATATTTTGGAAATCCTCCCCCAATTCCGGGGGGAGATTATGCAGGTGCCCCCCATGTACTCCGCTCTAAAGGTAAACGGGCAGAAGCTCTGCGACCTTGCCCGGAAGGGCAAAGCGGTGGAGCGCCAGCCCCGGCCCGTCACCATTCATGAATTGGAGCTGCTGTCCTTCAACGGCCAAGAGGCCGCCCTCCGGGTCCGCTGCTCCAAGGGCACCTATATCCGAACCCTTTGTGAGGATTTGGGGGATGCATTGGGGTGCCTTGGCTGCATGGCAAGCCTGCGCAGGACCCAGGCAGGAGCCTACACCGTCCAGGATGCCGTGCCCCTGCAGACCCTGCTGGAGACGGAGCAGCCGGAAGAATTTTTGCTGTCCATGGATAGCCTGTTTTTGCAATATCCGGCGGTAACACTGTCCTCCAACCAGGAGACCCGCTGCCGCAACGGCAATTCCTTCACCCGCCCCCTGCCCGACGGCACCTACCGGGCCTACAGCCAGGGGGGAGAATTTTTGATGCTGGCCAAGGTGGAAAACAACGTCATGTCCACCGTAAAAAGCTTTTTTGAGGTGTAAACGAATGAATTCCTATATCTACGCCCTGGGCTTTTTTGACGGTGTGCACCTGGGCCATCAGGCGCTGCTGGATGCGGTGAAAGCTCTGGCTGGGGATTTGGGCCGGGGGGTGGTGACCTTCGGGGACCACCCGGATGCCCTGGTGCTGGGCACTGCCCCGGGGCTGATCAACACCCCGGAGGACCGGGAACGCCTGCTGAAACGGTTTGGCATGGAGCGGGTTGTCACTCTGCCCTTTGACCGGAGGATGCAGCAGACCCCCTGGCAGGATTTTTTGGAGGAGCTGCGAAAGGACTACGGTGCCGCGGGCTTTGTCTGCGGCGAGGATTTCCGCTTCGGTGCCAAGGGGGCCGGAACGGCGGCCATGCTGGCACAGTGGTGCCGGGAACGGGGCCTGCCCTGGGCCGTGGTTCCGGAGCAGGACTATGAGGGGGTTCGGGTGTCCTCGACCCATATCCGGACGCTTCTGGAGACAGGCAACATGGCCCGGGCCGTGGCCTTTCTGGGTCACCCCTATGTGCTTACCGGAACCGTGGTCCACGGCCACCAGCTGGGCAGAACCCTGGGCATTCCCACGGCCAACCTGATATTGCCGGAGGGCCTGGCGGTGCCCCGCTTCGGGGTCTACGCCTGCAAGGTGCGGCTGGGGGACAGAACCTACGCCGCCGTCACCAACATCGGCACCCGCCCCACCGTGGGCGGCCACCACATCACCGTGGAGCCCTGGATTCTTGACTATCAGGGGGATTTGTACGAGAAGACTATCACCTTCGAATTCTACGAATTCCTGCGCCCGGAACGGAAGTTTGATTCCTTGGAGGAATTAAAGGCGGAAATTGAGAGGAACGCAGAGCAGACAAGGGAACTGTTCGAGGTTCCAAAGGCATTCATGTAGCGACGAAGATTTGAGATGGTACGAATTCGCCTTAAATTTCTCGTTCCGTTCGTCTGTACCGCCCTCATCCACCGCAAGCGGTCCCCCTTCCCCGGAGGGGAAGGTAGAAAAGCTTCCCCTCCGGGCGGTGCGTCGCGCAGCGAATCTAAATTTTGATAGCTGCCGGTGGCAGCTATACTATAAAAAGTGATGCTGGCTCGGCGAAGCCCTGACTGATGAGGGGCAGTACAGACTTGCGGGACGAGAAGGCCCGGGCGAATTCGTATACCCTCGGTTGGAAGCCTAAAAAGGGGCTGTTAGAAAAGCATGTCGCTGCGAACCAGTGACCGATGTCACTGGTGTGG
>USQL01000152.1 GCA_900556935.1 uncultured Eubacteriales bacterium
TCAGGCGATGCCTTCCTGATTAAAATTAAGATTTTAATCAGGAAATAGTATCAGATTTCCTCCAATAAGCACACCGCGTGGCAGGACATGCCCTCGCCGGTGCCGGTAAAGCCCAGCTTTTCCTCGGTGGTGGCCTTTACGTTCACCCGGTCAGGTGCCGTCTCCACAGCGGCGGCAATGTTGGCCTGCATCTGCGGAATGTAATCCTTCAACTTGGGTCTCTGGGCAATCATGGTCACATCGATGTTCCCCACCCGGTAGCCCTTTTCCGAAATTTTCCGGTACACCTGCCGCAAAAGCTCCAGGGAATCCGCCCCCTTGTACTTTGGGTCGGTATCCGGGAAATGGCGGCCGATATCTCCCAGGCCTGCCGCCCCCAGCAGGGCATCGGATACCGCGTGGAGCAGCACATCCGCGTCGGAATGGCCCAGCAGGCCCTTCTCATAGGGGATTTTTACCCCGCCCAGGATCAGGTCACGCCCCTCCACCAGCCGGTGTACGTCATATCCGTGTCCGATTCTCATTTTGTTTCCTCCAATAGCAGCTCCGCAATTTTCAGATCCATGGGGGTGGTGACCTTCAGATTCCGCTCGTCCCCCTCCACGATTTTGATTTTCATGCCCAGCCGCTCTACGGCAGAGCAGTCGTCAGTGACCTGAGCCTTGTCTTCCTCCGCCTTTTTCAGGGCACCCCGGAGCAGGTCAAAGTCGAAAACCTGGGGGGTCTGCACCGCCTGTAAGCTAGATCGATCGGGAGTGGATTCCACCAGGCCGCTCTTCACCACCTTGATGGTGTCCTTCACCGCAATGGCCGGAGCCGCCCCACCGTAGGTGTTGGCCGCCCGGACGACCCGGTCAATGACCTGCCAGGAAATCAGGGGCCTTGCCCCATCGTGAACGGCCGCCAGCTTCGTGCCCTTGGGCAGAGCATTCAGGCCCAGATGCACCGATTCCTGTCGGCTGCTGCCGCCGCAGACCACGGCGGTGACCTTGCTCATATCCCGGCACAGGCCGGAAATGGGCCGAATCAAGTCCTCCCGGGTGACAATCACAATGGAAGCAATGGCATCGCAGTTCTGAAAAGCCCGGACGGTGCGGACGATCATGGGCTCGCCACCCAGAGACGCCATTACCTTGTCGATGCCCCCCATCCGGGTGGCGCTGCCCGCAGCCACGATCACCGCACCGCAGGTTTTCAGGGGCAGAAGCTTCCGGGCCGGGCGGGTCAATTTCGTCACGTCCATAGTTACAGCTCCTTTACCAGTTTCTTATAGAAATCACCCCGAACCATAAAGTTCTTGAACTGATCAAAGGCCGCGCTGGCGGGGCTCATGAGTACCACGTCTCCAGGTTTTGCCGCCGCTGCCGCCGCCCGAGCCGCCGGCTCAAAGCTGCCGCAGTCCGTGATTTTCAGGGCTTTGGGGTCGTACTCCGGGCAGGAAATCACCGCTTGCCGGATTTTTTCCCCGGTGGCGCCGCCCAGGAACAGCTTCTTCACATGGGCACAGATCTCCGGCCCCAGCACATCATAGGGAATGTGCTTGTCATAGCCCCCGGCAATGAGAATCACCTTCTCCGGGAAGCTGCGCAGACCCGCAATGGTACGGCTGGGACTGGAGGCGATGGAGTCGTTATAGAACCGCACTCCGTCCTTAACGCGCACCAGCTCAATCCGGTGCTCCACGCCGCCGAAGGTTCTTGCCACCTGACGGATGGTCTCGTCGCTTACCAGACCGTCCACCATGGCGATGGCAGCCATGTAGTTTTCCACATTATGTACCCCGGGAATCAGAATCTCCGAAGCCTTCAGCACTTTTTCCCCATGGCGGCAGATCACCCCGTCCACCAGGCACACATCCGCTTCCTTCTGCCGGGAGAAGAACAGGGTCTTGCCGTTACCCCGGAAGGCGGCGGTGATAGGGTTGTCGGCGTTGAGAATCAGGATGCCGTTTTCATCCTGGTAGCGGAAAATGTTGGTTTTCGCCTGGATATATTCCGCCATATCCTTGTGAATATCCAGATGGTTGGGAGCCAGGTTCGTAATCACCGCCCGGGCGGGGCTGCGCTTCATGTCCATGAGCTGGAAGGAGCTAAGCTCCACCACCGCAAAATCCGAGGGCTGCATCTGCCGCACCAGAGGCAGCAAAGGCGTTCCGATATTGCCACCCAGCCAGACGGTTTTCCCCTCGGCTTTCAGCATTTCGGAGACCAGGGTGGTGGTGGTGGTTTTTCCGTCGGAGCCGGTCACCGCCAGGATGGTACAGGGGCAGACCTCGAAGAAAACCTCCATTTCGCTGGTGACCTGAGCGCCCCGGCTGACCAGAGCCTGGATTGCCGGGTTCGCCGGGTGCATTCCCGGGGTACGGAAAACCACGTCCGCCTCCACGCCGCCCAGATAATTTTCCCCGACATGCAGAGTGCAGCCCGCCTTTTCCAGCTCCAGCACCTCCCCGTCCAGCTTTTCCCGGGGGGTTTTGTCACAGCCGGTAACATTGCAGCCGAAATCCAGCAGCAGCCGCACCAGCGGCCGATTGCTGACACCCAGGCCCAAAACCGCGATTTTTTTGTCCTTCAGAGAGTGAAAATACTGCGTAAACCGATCTGACATTTGCCATTCCTCGCTTAATCATAGATTATCTACAGTATAGCGACTTCCAAAAGATTTTTCAAGGGTATTTGACAATTCGGCCTTCATGGGTTACAATATCCCCGCGACCAGGTCGGACAGCCGCGGACGCAAGCCGAAAGGCTGCGGATGAGGAAAGTCCGGGCTCCACAGGGCAGGGATAACGGGTAACGCCCGCCGAGGGTAACCTCAGGACAAGTGCAACAGAGAGATGTAGCCGGTTTGCCGGTCATAGTGAAAAGGTGCGGTAAGAGCGCACCCGCCCCATGGAGACATGTGGGTGCTGTAAACTCTATCCCGGAGCAACGCCGTGGAGGGACATAGGTTCGCCCGACCGTCCCGAGGAGGCGGCTTGATCCCGCGGGCAACCGCGGGGCTAGATAGATGGCTGTCAAGACAGAACCCGGCTTATAGACCTGCGTTGCCAAAAAGCACCCATTCGTGAGAATGGGTGCTTTTTGGCGTTATTCACTCTTCACTGTTCACTATTCACTAAACACACATTGCGCAGCAGAGGATGGATTGCCACGACAACATGACATACGATAGAAATGATACAGCCGTCTCCATAATTGAAGGCGGCTGTACTTATCTAATTAAACAAGAGTAATAGTGCAACACTCCAAAAAACTATACGATTACACTAACTTCGTGCCACAGTGTGAACAGAATACACTATCAGGCAAGACTTTATTCCCACATTTTCTACAATACAGAGTATTACCACGTGTATCTCTTACGGTAGATTCTTCTTGTATCTTGTTCTTAGTGGAAATGGAATCCCTAGAACCTTTGGAATTAGAACGAGGCCATATTCTCCAAATAATATAAGAAAATAATCCTATCAGAATGGTAGAGCACAACAGTAACAGTAATCCCCCATTGTTGTGATATAGCAGATATGCACCGCTAATCGCTGCGACGAGAGCGATTAAATCACAGACCGAAGCAATCATCAAAGGGAAGAATGTTTTAAAGGATGCCATGTTTTTTTGCTTATTCTTTTTGCGAATAGCCTCACAAACCTCATTGGCAATAGGATTTTGACAGCTTTCTTCAGTTAATATAACTGCTATTCCACATTCTGTATTATTAGGCCTAACAATAAAAGCGTAGAAGCCATATAAAGCGGCAGCAATCAAAAATGCAATTGCACTGAGGAAATTAGACCAGTCACCGTTTGTAAAGAACTCAAATGCACTATACAGAAAGAACATAATGGCAAAAAGCAATGCCCATCCAGAGAACGAGGTGTGAATTGATGTAGCTTCTTCCGCAGACTTTGAATACGCAGTTGCTTTTGGGCAATTCGGATAACTTTTGTATGTATACGTGAATCTCATATTAATCCCCCATTCATCGCATCCTTTGTACGATAATTATACCCCCACCACTATATTCGTCAAGTATTTTGCACAAATTCACTAGTTATGTGCATATTTCCTCAAAAAGCATATCTTTTGAACCATTGCAAAGAAGGTAGTTCAAATATCATAATTTTTGTCATTTGCGTTCGTATAAAATTGGGCGTAACCCTCTTCACAATTAGGGATTTTTGCCGCAAAAAACGCCCCAGGCAAAAGCCTGGGGCGCAGTTTTGTGTCAGAAAGCGACTGAAAATTATTCAGCAA
>USQL01000153.1 GCA_900556935.1 uncultured Eubacteriales bacterium
AATCGTACTTCAGCAGGTGAGCCAGCATCTTGGGGGAGGTCAGGTCGTTGATGGCAACAACCTCGAAGCCCTCAGCGCCGAACATCTGACGGAAGGCCAGACGGCCGATACGGCCAAAACCATTGATCGCAACTTTAACAGACATGGGAATTTCCTCCATTTCAATAGTACTGCATGCGCAGTCTGATCATACTGTCAGCACAGGCTTTTATCGATACGCCCGTACGGATTTTATTATACTATAACCTCCAGTTAATGTAAACTGGGAATTCCGTCAAAACCCGTAGAAAAAACGGTCTTTTTTTTGTGCAAATTCCGCTTACTCGTAGGCGACCGGGGAGCCCTCGGGGGCTACGGCGATATAGGTGTTGCCCACCCCCAGGGAAAGAGGCTGTCCGTCCGCCGTAAAGAAGCGGAAGGGTGCGTCGTCCGCGTCCGTGGTCCAGGTGATGGGCACGATTTTTCCGCCGTTGGCATAGTAGCCGGTGCCCCCCGCGGTGAAGTTCGCGGTGTAGTAAATGCCGTCCATAGAGATGTCCGCCAGCATCACAATGACGTTTGTAAAGCACTCCGGCTCCCCGGTGCTGCCGTCCACCATGGCGGTGTCATACTGGTTGTAGACGTATTTCCCCAGGCTCTCGTCGTAGACCATGGAGGTGTTCTTGATGTTGTTCCGGTAGGTGAGAGCAACGGAAACGGTATTGGCCGTCTCGCCGCCCTCCGGGGTGCCGTTTTCCGCAAAGGTCATGCCGTAGTCCTTGTCCTCCGGCTGGGTGGTGGCGTAGCCCCGGTCGGCAAGCAGGGCTTCTACGCCCTCGGGCTTTACAAACAGGCAGTGCTCCAGCTTGGAGGCGGGCTTAAAGGTGAAGTCCCGGTCCATATTCCGGTAGGAATAGGCGGTGCCGTCGTAGGTGTCCACGTTGATGTGCTGAATGCCCAGGCTGCTGGCGTGGGCCAATGCCTGGTCAGAGCCGCTGGCATCCAGCAGCACCGCGTCATAGTGCTTGACAATCTGGCTGAACATGGGCCGGATGGAGCGGACGGAGCCCACCTCCTGAGCCTTGGTGATGTCGCTGAACAGGGCCAGATCCCGGATGATGGAGCCGTTGACCCACATTTCCATCAGGATATCCGCCCCCATGGTGCCGTAGTGGGGCAGAGCATCGTGAATGTTGCTGATGGTGACGGCCACCACCCGCCCGGTGTAGGGCGCGTCCAGGGTCTGCCCGTTCAGGGGGTTGGTGTAGACCGGCGCGGGCTCGGTGGTGGGCTCGGTGGTAGGCTCCTCGGTGGTGGGGGCAGCGGTTGCCTCCGTGGTGGGGGCCTCCGTGGGCATGGTGGTCCGAGCGGGCACCAGGGCGCAGCCCGTCAGTCCTAAGCTCAGTACAAGCAGCAGTGCGATACACTTTTTCATGGTTTCATACCTCGTTTCCAATTAACTTTCTTCCGTTTGGGTTTCCAGAATATCCTCCATCGTCCTGCCGATGGAATAGTAGAACACATTGTCCCGGGCGGGCTGCAAATCCAGCAGCTGGCCCCGCTTGGAATAGACGTTGTAGCAGCCGTAGAGCACGGGAATCACGCTTCCGTCCTCCGCCACCATCTGGCACAGGTTATAGAAGGTGCCGGAGTTGGACAGGGCCTCCTTGGTCATATTCAGCAGGGTTTCATTGGCCAGGACCTTGTTGCCCAGGTTGCCGTAGCCCTTGAAAAACTCGGAAAGGTCCGAGTTGGGGGGCAGCTTGGTCTGGCCCAGGTAGATGTCGTAGGTTCCGGCGTTCAGCACCTGCTGATAGGTGATGCCCGGGCCGGAGCCGCCGTATTCCAGCACGCCGCAGGGGATGCCCAGCTCTGTCAGGTGGGCCGCGATATCCCGGGCGGTCCGCAGCCGGGCGGAGTCGTCCGAGTTCACCAGGAGCTTGAGCTTCTGGACTTCGTTGGTCTTCTTATCCCGTGGGAACTGGAGATTCCCGATGGAATCCAGAAACTTTATAGGGTCGTAGCTGTAGTTCGCCGCCAGGCTTGGGTAATAGTAGGGTGAGCCCGGGGAGGTAATCAGGGTGGCCGGCTGGGCCATACCCCGGTAGTTGTCCTCGTTCAGGCTCTCCCGGTCGATGGCGTAGGTCAGGGCCTTTTGCAGGGTCTTATTCTTGTCGTTTTTAAACCAGTCGGAGTAGATGGTGTTGCAGGAGAGGTACAGCAGCACCCCGTTTTCCACCTCCCACAGCTCGTAGTCGCAGCGGTACTCTCCGAAGGAGTCCAGCATGGGGTCGGCAATGGCCAGGTTCAGGTCACCGAACTCAAATTCGTCCCGGAGCTGGGTCTGGCTGGTGGCCTCCATCAGGGTAATCACATTGGCCCGGACGGACAGGGTTGCTTCACACCACCAGTTGTCGTTTTTCACCAGCTCCACCTTGTCCTCGTTCTGCCGGAATACATAGGGCCCCGTGCCCAGGGGGTGCTCCGCCCCCACCTCCGAGGCCTTGACAATAGGGATGTCCAGAAGCAATGGTAGGTTCTGGTAGGCGGTGTCCAGATAGAACCGGATGCCCTCTCCGTCCTCGTGGAGGCCGTAGCTGACAATGTGGGTAAACCGGCCCTTGTAGAAGTCGCTCTCCCGGGCGGCATCGTAGGAGGCAATCACGTCCTCCGCCGTCACCCGGGTCCCGTCGGAGAACCGGGCGTTCTGGTCTACATAAAACGTGTAAATCGTGTTGTCCGGGGATACCCGATACCGGGAGCACAGAATGGGCACCGTCTCATTTTTGCTGTTGTAGGCGAACAGCCCCTGATACATCAGGGAGAACAGCACCCGGTTGGAGAAGTTCATGGCGATAATGGGGTTCATGGACCGGTTGGGATAGTAGGCCAGAATCATGGCCTCGTCCGCCAGGGTGTCCTCCTCCGTGGGGTCCGGCTCGTCCTCCATGAGAATCGCGTCCCCCGTTGGGACATAGGCCGTCTCGGAGGAGCCAGACTTTCCGCAGCCGGAAATCAGCCCCGTGAGCACCGCCGCGCACAATAGCAGCGCAATCAGACGTTTCATGCCCTTCCTCCTTTGCATACGATGACAGCCCCCTGGCTGCCCCGTCTGCCCTGGGTCACCCGGTGGGACCAATAGAGGTCGCTTTTGCACACGGTGCAGTCCCGGCTGACCTCCACATTTTCCACACCGGCCCTGCGCAGAACCCAGGCGTTTACCGCCTTCAGGTCTACCAGGTATTTTTCCCCCTGGGGCCGGATATATGCCTGCATTTCCGGCCCAAAGGCCGTAAGCAGCGCCTGGGGCACGTCGGCATGGGTTTCAAAATGGCACGCCCCGATGTTGGGGCCGATGGCGGCCCGGATATCCTCCGGGCGGCTGCCGTATTCCCTTCCCATGGTCTCCACCACCCTGGCGGCGATGCCCAGGGCGGTGCCCCGCCAGCCCGCGTGGGCCGCGCCCACCGCGCCGGTTTTGGGATCATAGAAGAGAATCGGGGTGCAGTCCGCGGAAAATACCACTAAGGTCACCCCCGGTACATCCGTCACCAGCCCGTCGCAGTCCGGAAGGTGGGGTGCGTACAGCCCCGCCCCCCGGTCCTCGGCCGTGACCACACGCACAATGTCCGAGTGGACCTGCCGGGAGAGCACCACGCCTTTGGGGTCAAAGCCCAGAGCCCTTCCCAGAATGGCGTAGTTTTCCTCCACGTTTTCCCGTTGATCGCCCCGGCTGGTGCCGATGTTCAGGGAGGCTAAGTACCCCTCGCTCACACCGCCCAGGCGGGTGGTAAAGGCGTGGGGCGCGGCGATTCCTTCCGCCGCCTGATACACAAGGCTTCCCTTCTGAATCGTCTTTATCATTGTTTTCTCCTGTAGGCTGCCGTATCAGGAGGCCGGGGACCGCTTACTGCTGCATTCCCGCTTCCTTATCCTTCTGCATACAGCACTTTTTGTATTTCTTGCCGCTGCCGCAGGGGCAGGGGTCGTTGGGGCCAACCTTCTTGGCGGCGTTGCGGACGGGGGCCTTCTTGACGACGCTGCCGTCGTTGGCACCGGCGGCGCCGGTCTCCTTGGCCACCTTCTCCCGCTTGACCTCCTGCTGGGGCTGCACCCGCACCAGGAACATCCGCCGCACGGTCTCCTCCTTGATGGATTCAATCATGCTTTCAAACATCTGGTAGCCCTCTTCCTTGTAGGCAATGACAGGGTCATGCTGGCCGTAGGCCCGCAGACCGATGCCCTGCTTCAGGTCGTCCAT
>USQL01000154.1 GCA_900556935.1 uncultured Eubacteriales bacterium
TCAAATCTGGCTAGCAGCTCCAACAGAACGTCCGGCCAATCGGCTGGGCGTTTTTAGATTTTTAGCCGAAGAACTGGCGACCTCATCCCCCGCGCGAAGCGCGATTCAAAAAGAGGTCGTAAGGGTTCCCGAAAAGCGCAGCTTTTTGGGAAGCCGGTAGCCAGTTCAAATCTGGCTAGCAGCTCCAACAGAACGTCCGGCCAATCGGCTGGGCGTTTTTGTTTTGCTCTTGTAAATTTGCCCGCTTTGCGGTAGAATAGGCAGAAAACAAATCGAGGTCTGGGGCAAGCGGCTGAAGGTGGCCAATATGCTGCCCAGTGTCTTCCTGGCCGCTGCCGCGGCGCTTATCTTTTAACAAAAAAGGAGAAAGCCTGTGAAAAAAAACAACGATTCCCGTCTGAGCAATACCCTTCGCAATTTCCGCTTCGGCGCGGCGGCCCAGGTGCTGGGAAGCCTGCTGGGCTTTTTGTCCCGGACGGTGTTTATCCAGGTCCTGGGGCAGGAATATCTGGGTGTCAACGGCCTGTACACCAGCATTTTGGACGTGCTGTCCCTGACGGAGCTGGGCCTTGCCGATGTGGTTGTGTTCTCCCTGTATAAGCCCTTGGCGGAGGGGGACACCCAAAAGCTCACCGCCCTGATGGGCTACTACAAAACCATCTACCGATTTGTTGCCCTGGCGGTGGCCGCCATCGGCCTTGCCCTGGTGCCCTTCCTGCGGGTGCTTGTAAAATCGGAGATTGACAGTTTCCATCTGATTCTTTACTATCTCATGTTCCTTGCCAATTCCGTGTGCTCGTATCTGCTGGTGTATAAATCCAGCATTATCCAGGCGGACCAGAAGCGGTACTTAATCTCCAGATATACCATGCGCTTTAAGCTCCTGACCACTGCGGTTCAGATTTTGCTATTGCTGCTTTTGCGGAATTTTACGGTCTACCTGACCGTCCAGATTACCATGACGGTTGCCAACAACCTGTATGTCTCCCGGAAGGCGGACAAGCTCTATCCCTTCCTCCGGGAAAAGGAGACGCTTCCCAAGGAGGAAAAGAAATCCATCTTCCGGGATGTCAGGCATATGTTCTCCTATAAGGCAGGCGGCCAGCTGCTCAACGGCACGGATAACCTGTATATCTCCTCCATGATCAGTACGGCCACCGTGGGAATTCTCGACAACTACACCATGATTCAGACGATGGTGGTGACGGGCTTTACCACGACGGTCAATCAGGCGGTGCTGGGCTCCATCGGCAACCTGAACGCTGTGGGAACCAAGGAGCAGAAGCACCAGGTTTTTGATGCCTACAGCCTGGTATTTACCTGGCTGACCACCTTCTGCACCCTGTCACTGCTGGCACTGTACAATCCCTTTATCCGCCTGTGGGCGGGGGAGGAGTGGCTGCTGCCCATGTCCACCGTGGCGGTAATCTGCCTCAACTTCTTTTTGCCCAACGTTCTGACCCCTGTGTGGAGCTACCGCAATACCACGGGCCTGTTCCGGGAGACCAGAAACATCCTTTTGTACGCCGCGGGCATCAATCTGGTGCTGTCCTATTTTATGGGGGTCAGGTGGGGGCTGACGGGCATTCTGGCGGCAACCTCCGTGTCCAGGCTTTTGACCTCCTTCTGGTTTGAGCCGTATCTGCTCCACAAGCGGATTTTTGAAACCTCCAGCCTGCCCTATTTCCTGCGGCAGGGGCTCCATCTTGCCATCGTCGCGGTGTCCTATCTGGTGATTTCCGGAATCAGCCGGGCCCTTTCCTGGGGAGTCCTTCCGGATTTCCTGATGCGGGGCGTGCTGTGCCTGGTGGTCCCCAATGGGCTGATGCTGCTGGCAAACCGAAAAACCCAGGCTTTCTCCTATCTGCGCCGGATGATCCTGAGCAAACTGAAAAAGGCGTAGTGTTCTGATTCCGAAGGAGGAAACCCATGCGTCGGAAATTTAATGGGGAGCGGCTGCTCCAAAAATATGGGGAGGACATTCTGGACTCCCAGGGGATGGCCCAGGAAAAGGGCTTTTTCCAGCACGGTACCGTTACGGTCTATGACCACAGTGTGGCGGTGGCGCTGATGTGCCTGCGGCTTGCTTGGCTGCTGCACCTGAAAACCGATACCAGAGCCCTGGTCCGGGGCGCGCTGCTGCACGACTATTTTCTCTACGACTGGCACATCAAGGTCAAGGGCCGCCCGCTCCACGGCTTCTGGCATGCCCGCTTTGCCATGGCAAACGCCCAGAGGGACTTTGGACTGAGCCAAATCGAGCGCAATATGATTCTGTCCCACATGTTCCCTATGAACAAAACCCTGCCCCGCTACCGGGAAAGCGTCCTTTTGTGCACCGCGGATAAAATCTGCGCCACCCGGGAGACCGTCCTGGGGATGCTGCAAAGGCTGTGACGCGTGATGAAACCCCAAATCCCCGCCGCTGTCAGTGCCCAGCGCATGGGCTAAATCGTGGTGAACGAAGCCCAGCAGGAGGCGGACCGGTTGACCACCCAGGCGCAGCAGACCGCCGCCATCTGTCCCTCCTGGCCGAAATCCCAGGCGCGGGCGATGTCCCGGCGCTGGAGGCGGAGATTTTGGAGACTGTATAAAACATAGACAGACAAGCGCCCCCGATTCGCAAAAGAACCGGGGGCGCTGTGTTTTTTGGTATTTAGCTGAGCACCAGCTCGCCATTCCGGCAATCCACGGTGACGGTGGAGCCGGTGGTGATGCTGCCCTCCAGCAGCTTGCGGCTGAGCATGGTCTCCACGGTGTGCTGCACATAGCGGCGCAGGGGACGGGCACCAAACTCGGGGTCATAGGCCTCGTCCACAATGAACTGCTTGGCGGCATCGGTCAGATGGCAGGTAATCTGCTGGTCAGCCAGGCGGCTGTTGAGCTTGTCAATCTGCAGGTCGATGATTTTGGTGATGTTCTCCTTGGTCAGGGGCTTGTAGAAGACAATCTCATCCAGACGGTTCAGGAACTCCGGACGGAAGGACCGCCGCAGCAGGGCTTCTACCCGCTCCTTGGCGGCGGGGTCAATCTCGCCGTCATCCCGGATACCGCCCAGCAGCTCCTGAGAGCCCAGGTTGGAGGTCAGAATCAGAATGGTGTTCTTAAAGTCCACGGTGCGGCCCTGGGAATCGGTAATCCGTCCGTCGTCCAGCACCTGCAGCAGGACGTTGAACACATCGGGATGGGCCTTTTCCACCTCGTCGAACAGCACCACGCTGTAGGGCTTCCTGCGGACGGCCTCGGTCAGTTGGCCGCCCTCCTCATAGCCCACATATCCGGGAGGCGCTCCAATCAGCCGAGAGACGGAGAATTTCTCCATATACTCGGACATATCGATTCGCACCAGATTGTTCTCGTCGTCAAACAGCGCCTCGGCCAGTGCTTTGGCAAGCTCTGTCTTGCCCACGCCTGTGGGGCCCAGGAACAGGAAGGAGCCGATAGGCCGGTTGGGGTCCTGAATGCCCGCACGGCTGCGCTGAATGGCCTCCGTCACGGAGCGGACGGCTTCGTCCTGGCCGACCACCCGCTTGTGCAGGATGCTTTCCAGGTTTAATAGCTTCTCCCGCTCGCCCTGGACCAGACGGGACACGGGGATGCCGGTCCAGCGCTCCACAATCCGGGCGATTTCCTCGTCCGTGACCTTGTCCCGCAGAAGGGCACCGTCGCTGTCTTTTTGAATTCTGCGCTCCTGCTCCTCCAGCTCCTTCTTGGCCTGGGGCAGCTTGCCGTATTTCAGCTCCGCGGCCTTGCCCAGGTCGTAGCTCTGCTCGGCGGCCTCAATCTGACGGTTCAGGTCTTCGATGGTTTCCCGCAGCTGCTGGGTCTTGCCGATGGCGTTCTTCTCGTTATCCCATTGGGCCTTCTTGGCCTTGAAGCTCTCCTGCTCCTCGGCCAACTCCTTCTGAATCTGGGCAAGACGGCTCTTGGACAGCTCGTCTTCCTCCTTTTTCAGGGATTCCTCCTCGATTTGCAGCTGGATAATCCGGCGGTTGATGGTGTCCAGCTCTGTGGGCATGGAGTCCATCTCGGTACGGATTTGGGCACAGGCCTCATCCACCAGGTCGATGGCCTTGTCCGGCAGGAACCGGTCGGTAATATACCGGTGGGAAAGAGTGGCGGCGGCGATAATGGCGGGGTCCGTAATCTTGACACCGTGGAATACCTCGTACCGCTCCTTCAGACCACGGAGAATGGCGATGGTGTCCTCCACCGTGG
>USQL01000155.1 GCA_900556935.1 uncultured Eubacteriales bacterium
TCCCGCTCATTGTCCTTGGGGATAATCACGGTGCGGATGCCGTGCCGCAGGGCGGCCATGGTCTTCTCCTTCAGGCCGCCGATGCGCATCACCCGGCCCCGCAGGGAAATTTCGCCGGTCATAGCCACATCCCGCCGGACGGTAGTCCCCGTCAGCGCGGACACAATGGCCGTGCAGACCGTCACACCGGCAGAGGGACCGTCCTTGGGCACCGCCCCTTCCGGGAAGTGAACGTGGATATCCTTGGTTTTGTAGAAATCGGTGGGAACCCCCAGCCTGGCGGCGTTGGCCCGGATATAGCTCAGGGCCGCGTGGGCAGATTCCTTCATCACGTCGCCCAGATTGCCGGTGAGCTCCAGCTTGCCGGAGCCATCCATCACATTGACCTCAACCTCCAGCGTCTCACCGCCCACACTGGTCCAGGCAAGACCTGTTACCAGGCCCACCTGGTCAGACCCAGGCAGACGGTCCGGAAGGTATTTCCGAATGCCCAGGAAGTCCTCCAGATTGCCGCCGGTGACGGTTATCTTTTTCACATCCTCCTGGGTCAGAAGCTGCATATCCGTCTTCCGGCAAATCTGGCCGATGTACCGTTCCAGATTTCGAACACCGGACTCCCGGGTATAGCAGCAGATAATCTCCCGGATGGCATCATCGGTGATTTTCAGCTGGCTCTTTTTCAGGCCGTTCTTTTTCAGCTGCTTGGGAACCAGATAATTCTTGGCAATCATCAGCTTCTCCTCGTCGGAGTAGGAGCCAAGCTCAATGATTTCCATACGGTCCAGGAGGGGTCTTGGAACCGTGTCCAGCGTATTGGCGGTGGTGATGAACATCACGTCAGACAGGTCGAAGGGAATTTCCACATAGTGGTCCCGATAGGTGCTGTTCTGCTCCCCATCCAGTACCTCCAGCAGGGCGGCACTGGGGTCTCCCCGGTAGTCAGAGCCCATCTTATCGATTTCGTCCAGCAGAATCACCGGATTGGAGGTCCCCGCCTGGGCCATGGCCGCCATAATTCGGCCGGGCATAGCCCCCACATAGGTCTTCCGATGGCCCCGGATATCCGCCTCATCATGGACACCGCCCAGGGAGATGCGGACCATCTTCCGGTTCATGCACCGGGCAATGGAATAGGCAATGGAGGTCTTGCCAACACCGGGAGGGCCCACCAGGCAGAGAATCTGGTGCTGGCTGTCCGGTGCCATTTCCTTGACGGCCATGGCCTCCAGAATTCGCTCCTTTACCTTCTCCATGCCGAAGTGGTCCTTATCCAGGATTTTCCTGGCCGCGGCCACATCCACCCGGTCCTTGGTCTTAACATTCCAGGGAAGGTCCAGCACCGTATCCAGGTAGTTGCGCAGGACGGAAGCCTCCGAGGAGCCGAAGGGCTGCTTTTTCAGCTTCTCCGCATCCTTCACAAGCTTCTTTTCCTGCTCCTCCGCCAGGTGCAGTGCCTTGATGCGGGCAATGTCCTCGTCCAGCTCCGCATCCTCATCCTCTTCGCCCAGTTCCTCCCGGATGGCCCTCATCTGCTCCCGCAGATAATAGTCCCGCTGGTTCTGGTCCATGTTGCTGCGGGTCTTGTCCTGAATCTCCGATTCCAGATGGAGCAGCTCCAGCTCCTGCCGCAGCAGAGAAATCGCCATTTCCAGCCGTTTGTTGGGGTTCAGCTGGCATAAAAGCGCCGCCTTATCCTTGATATCCAGGCCGGAATTCTGGGCAATGGAGTCCGCCAGGAAGCCGTTGTCCAGGCTCGTGAACATCTTCATCTGAATCAGCTGGGTAGGATGCTCCGTATATTCCGTATAGGCAGCGTATAAATTATTTGCCTCCCGGCGCATGGCACGGCTCTTGAGAGAATCGGTGCTTGCCCCGCAGGTGACAGATTCCACCATACCCGCAAGGTAGGGCGTGGTCTGGTGCAGCTCTGTAATGCGGCCCCGGGAAACACCCGTTACCAGCACCCGCAGATTCTCATCCTGGGCCTTCAAAACCTGCTTTACCTGGGCAACCGTGCCGATGGGATAAAGGTCCTGAAGCCCAGGGTCATCCACCAGAATATCCCTCTGGGGCACCAGAAAAATAGTCTGGTTTTCCTTCATGGCCGCTTCCAGCGCATAGGCGGATTTGGCCCGGCCCACGTCAAAATGGACCGTCTGGTCCGGGAAAATGGCCAGCCCCCGCAGGGCCAGCACCGGCATATTCCCGGCATAAATGATTTCGCTCATTGGTATCCCTCCTTTGTGGAGTTATGAAGACAAAAGGGGGCAGACTACGCTACCCCCTTAAAGCATTGGCAGTAAAAACCGCCCTCTTATTTTTTCCCGTTCAGGGGCTGCCTGGGATGGTTCGGGTCCCGAAGGATGGTGGGCTCGCCGCCATCCACGCACTCCGGTGTCAGAATCACCTTCTGGATGGTCAGGTCCGACGGAATCTGGAACATGATCTTGGTCATAATCTTTTCCATAATGGCGCGGAGGCCCCTGGCACCGATCTGACGGTCGATGGCCTTCTTGGCGATGGCCTTCAGGGCATCGTCCGTGATTTCCAGGGCCACACCGTCCATCTCCAATAGCTTCTGATACTGCCGGGCGATGGCGTTCTTGGGCTCCACCATAATCCGGACCAGGTCGTCCTGGGTCAGGCTTTCCAGGCAGGAAATCATGGGCATGCGGCCGATGAGCTCCGGGATAATGCCGAATTTCATCAGGTCGTGGGGCTCCACCTGGGCCAGGAGCTTTCCCACATCCCGGCTCTTCCGGCTCTCCACAGGAGCGTCGAAGCCAATGGTGCTCCGGTCGGTTCTGGCCTCAATAATCTTATCCAGGCCGTCAAAGGCACCGCCGCAGATGAAGAGAATGTTGGTGGTGTCCACCTGAATCATCTCCTGCTGGGGATGCTTCCGGCCGCCCTGAGGCGGTACATTCGCCACGGTTCCTTCCAGGATTTTCAGCAGTGCCTGCTGCACACCCTCGCCGGAAACGTCACGGGTAATGGAGGTGTTCTCGCTCTTCCGGGCGATTTTATCCATTTCGTCAATGTAAATAATGCCGCGCTGGGCCAGCTCCACGTCGAAATCCGCCGCCTGCAGCAGACGAAGGAGGATATTCTCCACATCGTCGCCTACATAGCCGGCTTCGGTCAGCGTGGTGGCATCCGCGATGGCAAAGGGCACATTCAGGATTTTCGCCAGGGTCTGGGCAAAGAGGGTCTTGCCGCAGCCCGTGGGGCCAATCAGAAGAATGTTGCTCTTTTGCAGATCTACGTCGGAATTGTCCGGGAACGTAATCCGCTTATAGTGGTTATACACCGCAACGGACAGTGCGATTTTGGCCTCCTCCTGACCGATGATATAGTGGTCCATGAAGGCCTTCATTTCCATGGGGGTAGGCAGCTTTTCCATCTGGGGAATGCCGCTGCCACCCACATCGATTTCCTCCCGCAGCAAATCGCTGCAGGCCTGCACACAGTCGCTGCAAATATAAACTCCGGGGCCGGCGATCAGCCGCCCGGCCTGTGATTCCCGCTTGCCACAGAAACTGCATCGAACCGGCGGCTCGTTTGTTCTTGCCATAAACCCGGCACCTCGTTTCTTTTAAAAATCAGTGATGTTCCAGAACCCGGTCAATCAGACCGAAGGCCTTAGCCTCCTCGGCGCTCATGAAGTTGTCCCGCTCGCAGGCGGCGGTAACCTCCTCGATGCTCTTGCCGGTGTTCTCGGAGAGAATCCGGTTCATGCGGGCCTTGATGGTCTCCAGGCGCTTCAGGTGAATGGCCATATCCGTAATCTGGCCCTGGGTGCCCGCGGAGGGCTGATGGATCATGATTTCGGAATTGGGCAGTGCCATGCGCTTGCCCTTGGTGCCCGCGCTCAGCAGAAACGCGCCCATGGAGGCAGCCATACCCACGCAGATTGTTGCCACATCACACTTGATGTACTGCATGGTGTCGTAAATGGCCATACCGGCTGTGACGCTGCCGCCGGGGGAATTGATATAGAACTGGATATCCTTATCCGGGTCCTGGGCCTCCAGATACAATAGCTGGGCAACCACCAGGCTGGCCGTGGTATCGTTGACCTCTTCGGACAGGAAAATAATGCGGTCGTTTAGCAGCCGGGAGAAAATATCATAGCTGCGCTCTCCGCGGCTGGTCTGCTCAACAACATAGGGTACTAAACTCATGGTGATGTCTCCTTTCA
>USQL01000156.1 GCA_900556935.1 uncultured Eubacteriales bacterium
GTTCCACAGCGGGATTGAAGGAGATTTTCTTTTCATCTACAAGGTCGAGCAATTCGGGAATGAGATTCGTCAGGCGGATAAAACGACGAACTTGGTTTCTGCTTTCTCCAGCTTCTTGACCTACAATATCTGCTGCCTCCAACTTCCGCCCAATTTGGGCGGAAGTTAAATCTGACCTAGCACCTTGATTTTTTAGCGCTTCCAGCTTCATTTTGTACGCAAAAGCCCGCTCACTGGGCAGGATGTGTTCACGCTGCAAATTGGAATCCACCATAAGCAAAACAGCGGCATCGTCCGTCATTTCCCGGACGATAACAGGCAGCGTGTCCAGCCCGGCAAGCTCGGCTGCGTGCTGACGGCGGTGGCCGGAGATGATTTCATATCCGCCTTCCGGGCGGGGCCTTGCAATCAGCGGGGCCAGTACGCCGTACTGTGCCACGCTTTCCACCGTGCGCTGCATAGCCTCATCGTCCAGCACCTTGAACGGATGCTCCTTGAAGGGAAACAGCTCCTCGATGGGAATCTGCTGCACCTGCTCCCGCTTTTGCTCCTGCCGGGATTCTTCGGTGGAAAACATCTCATCGAGACCTTTCAGCGCCAAGTTTGCGTTGCTTTTCGGCATCGGCCAGCACCTCCCTTGTCAAAGATTGGTAGGCCGCTGCCACCTTGCCTTTGGGGTCGTGGGCAAAGATGCTCCTGCCCTCCGCGCTGATTTCCGCCGCACGGACAGAGTGCGGAATGGGTTGCTCAAACACCCGGATTTTGCTGCCGTACACCTGCCGAATCAGTGCATCGATTTCCCTGCCGTAATTGGTACGACTGTCCGTCATGGTCATCAGGATACCCTCGATTTTCAGCTTCGGGTTGATTTGCCGGCGCACTTTCTGAATGGACTGCAGCGTCCCTTTGCCGAAAGGTACTGCGCCTGCACCGGAATCAGAGTGGTATCCGCTGCGACCAGTGCGTTGATGGCATTACCTCCGCAGGAGGTAACTATAAATCCGCACAACGTGCGCACCTCTAGCCATAGAAGCGAAGCGACTACTGTCAGCATTCCCAGAGACGGCGTACAATCCAGCAGGATATAATCGTATCCCCGCCGGGCGCTGTCCAACACCTATTTGAGCATCTTTTCCCTGCTCATACTGTTGACAAGGGCCACTTCCAACCCTGCCAGTTCGATATTAGCCGGAATCAGGTCAATGCCTTCCGCATGGTGCAGGATACCTTCACCGGGCGGAATGCACTGGTCGTTCATGGCTTTTGCCATCAGGGTAGAAAGCGTAACCGGCAGTTCATCGGGCTGCTGCCAGCCCATGCTGATGGCAATGTCTGCGCAGCGGACGACTATGAATCCGCATGCAGTGCGCACAACTGGCCATAGGAGCGAAGCGACTATGGTAAGCGACCCCTGCGGGTCGGCATCCACCAGCAACACCTTTTTGCCTTCCCGTGCAAGCCCTACGCCCAGATTTTCGCAGGTCGTGGTTTTGCCGGTTCCGCCTTTCTGATTGACGATGGCAATCGTGGTTGCTTTTTTCGACATTTTCATCACCCCCTGTTCGATAAATCATGATTGGTTTGGTTCTGGTAATAAAGCTGCATGGTCGTGGGTGCATTGTAGAGTGCAGCCAGCAGATACTGCTTCATATTCCGTACCGGTGCGGTATTTTCCGCAAGGCACTTCAGCACAAAGCGGATATGGTCTGCATTCAGCTTCATGAATCGGCTGCGCACGACCTCCGCAGGCTTGTCATCCCCTGCCACCCGCAGCATTCTGCGTTTCGAAGAGCAGGTATCCACCAGAAGATTCACGATTTGATGGATGGTGTCCTCCTCATCCGGGCAGACCCGGAGCAGCAAGTCCACCTCCAACGACTGCATAAAATACGCTTCCAGCCGTGTGCGCTCATCCGATTCGTCCTCCGCATCGGAAGAGAAAGGATCAGGTTCACTCCCCTCGGTTTTATTCCACTCAGTCTTATTTCCTCGTGATTTTGCCGTTTCCTGCTGCGCTGAATCCGCGGCACCGGAACCGTTCTTTTCACGATTCCGGAAACGCGGGTCTGCAAAGTTTTTGACGTAAATCAGATTGGGTTTTCCCAGCCCGCGCCGTTTGCGCTCAATCAGTCCAAACTTTTCCAATTCCCGGAACAGTTTGGTTGCCTTGTTGTCTGCGCAGCCCAGTGCATCCATCACTTCCTGCACAGGAAAAATGATATACACCCTTCCCTGCTCATCCAGCCATCCGTTTTTCACCGACAGCCCCATGCGGTCCAGCAGGATGCCGTACAGCGTCTTTGCATCAGTGGACAAGTCAACTAGAGTGGGAAATCATTGCTCACTTTGCATCCATTGAAAAACGTACATATTTAAAAGCATGTTGTGCTACCAAAAGTAACGGGCAAGGATGAGATATTTTTCAGTTTTGCTTGGCATTTTGTCTTTTTTCAGATTTCAGCGTATAAAAAAGCGGACAACTGTTTTGGGGTTGTCCGCAGAAGGATGTATTGTTTTCGTCATTCGATAAATGGGAATTTATCTAATTGCTTTTCCGATATGTTTGTCTAATCTCCACTGTGGGGCATTCCCGTCGTCTGCCCAATACTCATCCATTGAAACAATTTTATCCTCTTTGGTTTTTATGAAAGACGTGACATGAAAGGAAGAGTTTCTGCCTTTGGGATATACATTTACAACCGTAACGATTAGGTCATTCAGCATTTCGACTCTTTCAACGCTACCCTCCCAATCACCGGGATATTCACAATTAGCAATAATAAATTCATCAACATTAAATCGCTCATTGGTACAATGCCAGTTTATATAGGCATCGTTCTGAAAATACTTTCTGATTTCGTTCTCATTTTGATCGAGCACTGCTTTCCAAAAATCATATATATTCATATTGGTCAGATGTTCCTCCGCAAATTTCGATTTACCGTCCTAATTTGAATACATTATACCACGACTTTGTGACTTTTTCTACTGTCAGGTTCATGATAGGTATCTGCGGTATGGGCTTGCACCCATACCGCTTTTTCAGTATTATATGTCAGTTTTCTTTCTCGATGGGTTCATCATAGTCGATATACGGAATCTTGAGCCAGTGTGTGAAGCCGCTGCCGCTGACCTCGGACAGAATCACGCCGTCGTTGGTGTTGGCGGCATGAATGACCTGACCGTTCCCGATATATATCCCAATGTGACCCTCATGCCAGAGCGCCAGACCCGGCGTTTCGGGGAGCGTATCGATCGTGCCTTTCTCCGTTGCATTTTCGTACATGGTGTCCGCACCGATATCGGGCATATCGTTTGTGCCGTAAGTGATACTGCCGCTTTCACAGTCGTACCAGCCGTAGCCCTTGATAAGACCGATGCAGTCGGCAGTCCTTCCACCGAGCCAATGTGTTCGGATATATTCCTCCTTGCCGCCGACTTCGTCGGGGTACTGGGAGACCTTGCCGTTCAGCATCGATTCGGTCAGCACCTCACCGTAGGTTCCCCATACATAGCCCCACTTCTTTGCATATGCTTGCTTTGCCCATTCAACAAGGTCGTGGGCGTTCTTGGTGTCGGGATCGGTGAAGTCGGAGGTGTTGATGGCTTTGGCTCGGATGGCGGTCATGACCTTTGTAAAATCCTCGGCATTGAGTGTAGTACCGAAGGCGGTATTGACAGCGGTGATGAGCTGCTCATCTGTCTGATCCTCCGCAAGGCAGCCTGCCAGCTTGGAAACGAAATCCGTTTGTTCGGCATAGTCGGAAAGCGCCAGCACATACAGCACCTGCGCTTCCTTTGCTTTTTCTGCCGTAAATCCTGCGGCTTTCATTTCATCCTCGATGGCGTACATGGTATCCTCCACCGCCTGCAGTTTTGCCTTTTCTTCGGCGGAGAGGTTTTCCACCACCAAGGTCTGAAGGCGGTCGGTGTCGATCTCGATGTCACCGTTGAACAAAGATATAACGGCAGCCACCGGCATAATGATGATAATGATCACACCGAGGATAATGCCGAGAACGGTGCGCCGCAGCTTTTTGTCGGTCAGTACGGCGACGGCAATTTTCTTGAGTGCGGCGGCAACAGTCGCACTCATTACCGCCCGCCTGCCTTTCCGAAGATGGCGGCC
>USQL01000157.1 GCA_900556935.1 uncultured Eubacteriales bacterium
TTCCCGCCCCGTCGCCCCTGCATCAGAAGTTCCTGCACCAGCTTGAACACGGAAGCGATGTGCCGGGTTTCATAGCCTTCCGTTTCTTCCGGGGGAAGAAACTCCGACAGGAGTAGGACCACCGAGGCAAGCAGTCCTTCTGCCGCGTCATAGAAGTAGGCGTTCTGTCCGTGGTCACTCCCTTCCCCCTCTGGGCTGATGATCGTTTTTGCCAGAATTTTGGCATACTTCTCTGCCTTTGCTTTGGCCGTTATCTCCGTGGGATCTTCCCGGTGGTCATCCATGTAGCGGTTTATCAGGGTCAAAAGGTTATTTCCGTCCGACCGGGTAGGCTCCCGGAGGTCAACAACCGATATCCGGTAGCCATAAATGTCACGGGCTATAGCGCCATAATTCCGCGCCAGATCGCCCTTGGTGTCCAGTGCCAGAAAGCTCATGCCGCTGGCGCAGGCGTATTCCAGATTGGGGTACAGAAAATAGGCGGTTTTACCAACGCCGGACGCGCCGATCATTAGCACATGGACATCATCCGAATCCACCAGCGCCGTTGTTTTTCTGCCGCCCTGACAGCCCAGAACGATGCCCTGAGGCAGCGGCTTTCCACTGGCTGTGGGCTGTTTTCCCTCTTTTGCGGCCTGCCGCCATTGGTTCGGTGTGTATGGGACATGGTGGTAGGTTCGCTTTACCTCCTGCCGGGTAGCCCAGCGGGCAGTGCCGTGCTGACCGTTGCCCACAGTTTTGTCTTTGATACCGTTGAGATCATGCTTTTGGGCAGCGTAGGCCACAAAAAACAACACCGCAATGATACTGCCCACGGATATAATCAGCATGGAAATTCCGTTCATTTTCTGTCCTCCTTCCGCAGAAACAACAAATCCTCGCTCCAGTCCTTTCGGGTAGGAACGAGGATTTGATTTTGTATGTTCTTTTCCGTTAATGCTTTGGAAATTCTCTGTGCTGCCCTTTGGCCGGTTTCATCGTTGTCCAGGCAGATGCACACATTGCGGATGAATGGCCTGCCTTCCATCGTCTTCCACAGCACCTTGTCCGAAACGCCGCAGGCCGCGGCATAGCTGCTGGATTTCCAGTGCTGTTTGTGCATGGAAATAAACGACAGCATGTCAATCGGAGCTTCAAACAAAAACAGGGTCTCCCCACCGCCGACCCAGTGAAAGCTGTACTCCGGGTCACTGCCGGGAGCATTTCCCTTGAAGCTGCCCTGTGCGGCGGTACTGTGCTTGTGAATGTGCCGTGGTTTTCCCTCCCGGTCTATGCCCACGAATATGGCGTTGTGGTAATCCGCGGATTCGTAGACAAGCCCCCGGTAGGAAAAAGCATCCAGCACCTTCTTGTCGATGCCCCGGTGCCGAAGCAGATAGCCGTAAACCCGGCGCATGTTCTCATGCTTCTGGGGAATCTCCAATGGTTTCTGGGGAAAAGGTTCTACCGATTCCCGGATGGTACCGGCATCCATGGCGAGCATAAGCTGCACCGCCTCCGGGTACTCCATGTTGTAGAACCGGCAGGCAAAGTCAATGGCGTCTCCCCCCACCTGTTCATACTGGTGGAACCACAGGTTGCCCCGGATGGTCACTTTCTGTCCGTGATCCAGCCACATATTCTCCGAGCCGGATCGTTTCACTTTCTCCCCACATTGCCGCAGAAATGCCGCCAGATCTGTTCGTCTGGCCTGTTCCCGCTGCTGCTCCGTAAACGGTATATAGCTCATTTTACCTCCGAATCATTTCTTCAAGTGAGGGATAGATATATTTGCATAATTTGTCCGTATTGAGTATCAAACCTTTCCTATCTGCTGTAACATCTTCAGGTGGAAGGTTCACTTCTGGTGTCATCGTGACAGGGAGCTGGTGTCACTGCATGGTTAGACTCTCCCCTTGGCGGTGGATTTATTTCAAAGCAGCTCCCCACCTCCCCGCTTTTCTGCATATACTTCCTATATTTATATGCAGAAAATTATGATATTCCCGTTGATTTTCTGCATATAAAGTGGTATACTTATATGCAGAAAGGATGAGAGCATATGCGGAAATTTGATTACTCTTTCTTAAATAACGGTTTACTTCCGGCATCCCTGGTAAATTTAACGTCCAGCATTGCCGCCTTAAGAACTATGGCAGGCGTCCGCAGGGATGAACATCTGCGGATTTTTTCGGAACTGGAAGCGGTCGCGAAGATCCAGTCTGTCAAGAGTTCCAACGCGATTGAAGGGATCGTTACCAGCGATTCAAGAATTGCGGAAATCGTAAATCAAAACAGTGCGCCGCTGAACCACAGCGAGCGGGAAATTGCCGGGTATCGTGACGCTTTGAACGAGATTCATTTGAATTACGATTATATTGATTTCCGGGAATCGGATATTCTTCATCTTCACGAGATCATGATGTCTATGGCCGGATATGAGTTTGCCGGCAGATATAAAACCAGCGACAATTACATTCTGGAGGAAGATGCTCAGGGAAACCGGCGCATCCGGTTCCGTCCTACCCCTGCTGCGGAAACAAAACAGGCTATGGAGCAGTTGGAGTTGGCCTATATGGCCGCGCGGAACGATGGAAACATCAACCAGCTTCTTCTCATCCCCTGCGTCATTCTGGACTTTCTTTGTATACACCCCTTCCGGGACGGCAACGGCAGAATGTCCAGGCTGCTTTCCCTGCTCCTGCTGTACAAAAGCGGTTACGACGTAGGAAAATATGTGTCCTTTGAGGAGCAGATCAACCGCTATAAGGGATACTACTATGACGCTTTGCAGCAGTCCTCTTCCGGATGGGAAAACGGTCAGAACGATTACTTCCCATTTATGGAGAACTTCCTTTCTACACTTTATATGTGCTATAAAGAGCTGGACAAGCGCTTTGCCGTAGTACACGGGAAGAAAGTCACCAAGAAAGCCCGAATTGAAGCAACCGTGCTGAACAGCCTGACGCCCCTGTCCAAAGCAGATATCTGCAAAATACTCCCGGATATCAGCCCGACTACGGTAGAAGCAGTTCTGGGAACCATGGTTCGTACCGGGAGCATTCGCAAAATCGGATCCAGCAGAGCGATTCGTTATATCAAGGCATAACCCGATAAGCAGGCTGTAGGCATTCAATCCCGAATGCCCATAGCCTGCTTCTTCTCGTCAATCTGACGGCGCTGCTTACGGTCAGGCTGTTGGTGCCGGACTCTATCCTGCTGTTCCTTCTCCTGAAACATCCGCCCAAGCTGGGCGATTAGAGAGGCAGCACCCCTTATGTGCTGCTGTTGGATCACCCGCAGCAGATTTTCCGCATACATATTGCCATGGGCAGCAGATTGCACCAAGTAATCCAGCCCCTTTTCCCGGTCAGCACGGATGCCATTTCCGAAATAGTAGATCTTACCAAGCTGGTATTCCGCATAGGAATTGCCGTCCTCCGCTGCCATATGGAAGCAGCGGATGGCTTTTTGCACATCCTGCCAGCCTTCTTCCTTGAGGTAGACCTTACCGGCAAGATAGGCCGCAAATGTGACACCCGCTTCCGCGAGTTCCTCCAGCAATGGCAGTCCTCTGGCAATATCCTTCTGCACCAATTTTCCCTGACAAAACAGCTTTCCAAGCTGGTACCTGGCAAAGGCATTGTCTTTTGCCGCCGCCAGTTCCAGATATTCCACCGCCTTTTCGGGATCATACTCCGAAAACTCCGGTTTCAAGTACAGCTTGCCAAGGCCATACAGGGCATCCACGCTGCCCAGCTCCACCGCTTTCTCAAAGTAGTACCGGCTCTTTTCCAAATCCACTTCGGTGCCGGTTCCGGTCATGTTCATGGAGCCAAGGCGATAGCAGAGCTTATCGTCCGCCATAGTCGCCTCCATGGCAAGAAATCCTGTGTATGCTTTGGCATACCACCGCTTGGATTCTTCCAGATCAGCCCCTGTCCCGATACCATCCCGGTACATCCTTCCAAGCTGGTACTGGGCGTAGGCGTTACCCCGGACTGCCGCCATGGTGTACAGTCTATACGCTTCCGTACTGCTCTGCTCCACCCCCTGCCCCCGGAGGTATTGACCTCCCAACGAGTAGGCGGCAAATGGGTTATTTTCATCCACTGCCTGACGAAACCACCGGGCAGATTCCTC
>USQL01000158.1 GCA_900556935.1 uncultured Eubacteriales bacterium
AAGTATGAAAAGCCGCTTGAAGTCGCCGTCCAGCATTATGAATAAGATGCAGAAGCGCGGACTTCCTCTGGATTTTCAGACCATGCAGGCAAATATCATGGATAGGGCATGACAAGAAAACAGGATTCCCCAGTCAGCGGCTCGACCGCACCATAGGCATACCGGTATTCCCGAATATGGTGACATGGAACGCATGGTCGGATGCCTTTTTCGCACCAGCAGTACTTGGGATGGTTGATGCGGCCGAAGCCTGCCTCATCCTGGAACATAAGGCGCACTTTTCCACAGCCCCTGTGGAGATTTTTCAGTTCACCGATGGTGGTTTTCATTTTTTTGAGGTCTCAATGACCTCCTCGCTTGCCTTTTTAGGGTGTCTACTGCGGGGCATGACCTTTCTCCAGCCATGTCGGTGCAGAACGTAGTAAATCTGACTGGTGCCAATAGAGTGGCCTACCGCCTGTTGGTATGCCGTCTCAATTTCGCTGATTTCCACAAGCTCACCTTTCTCGGCCCTGGCCTTAAAAGGGGCAAGTATCGCAGCTTCTTCCTCAAAGCTCATATTACGGTGATTACCGCCATAATGATTCCCGGAGATTGCTTCCAGTCCATGATCCCGATATTTCGCCACCAGTTGGCTCACATAGGCTGCATGGAAGCCCGTTGCCTGCGAAACCTCACTGAGTTCCATACCCTCTGCTCGCAGTTCAAGTGCTTTCAATCTTGCATCCGCACGTTTGTCCTTTGTCTCTCTGCGTGCTGCCTTTATTGCGGCCATTTCCTCATTGCTGAATTTATAGTTCGATGCCATTATTCATCACCCAGATACAGTATAGCATATCTGGTAAGACGGGTAAAGTGTTTTACTGGATTTTAGTATAAACTGTCTTCTGACAACGGAATGGAGAACCTGAATACAGGCAGAAAAGTGCTGATTTGAGATTGCGGCATTTTGCCAGGGGCAAAAACGTCACACGGAGAAGCTTAGACCCTGTCCAGAATCCGGCCGTCTGTAGAGACAATTACCACGTCCCAGGGGATCAGCTTTCCGCTGTTCAGCAGCGCGTTTTTCACCGCTTGCTCGATGCCGCCGCAGCAGGGAACCTCCATCCGTACCACCGTGATGCTGCGGATGTCGTTGTGCTTCAGAATCTCCGTGAGCTTCTCAGAATAGTCCACGGCGTCCAGCTTGGGGCAGCCTACCAGCGTGATGCGACCCTTGATGAAATCCTGATGGAAATTGGCATAGGCATAGGCGGTGCAGTCGGCGGCGACCAGAAGCTTTGCGCCGTCAAACCAGGGGGCGTTCACGGGCGCAAGCTTGATCTGCACCGGCCACTGCCGCAGCTGGGACTGCTGGGGCGTTCTGACGTCGCAGGGGGACGCCTCCCGGTGAATGGCTCGCACCGCAGTGCCGGGGCAGCCGCAGGGCAGCTTTTCTCCCTTCTTCGCCTTCGCGGCCAGAACGGCGGCCTCGTCATAGGCGGCCGCTTCCCGCTCCACAAAGGTGATCGCACCGGTGGGGCAGGCGGGGAGACAGTCGCCCAGCCCGTCGCAATAGTCGTCCCGCATCAGCTGTGCCTTGCCGTTCACCATGGCGATGGCGCCCTCGTGGCACGCCGCCGCGCAGGCGCCGCAGCCGTTGCATTTTTCCCGGTTAATTTCAATAATTCTGCGAATCATAACAAATTCCTCCTGTTTTTTGGGGGAAACTCTGAACAAATCGTCTTCGGCTGGACAGCGGATCTTTTTCCCTAGCCGTGCGGTTTCACAAGCGGGAAATACACAAAGTATTCCTCCGTTTGCGAAGCCTTCGTCTAGGAAAAAATCTCTCGCTGCCAGCTCTCGCCGATTTGTTCAGAGCTTCCCTTGACTTTATAATCAGAGTTTACTATACTATTGCAAAAACGTATGTTGGAATTCCAACAAAGGAGCGGTTATGGAAGCCTATTATGAAATTTTGTCCCGGTGTCCGCTGTTTGCGGGCATTTCCCGGGAGGAAATGCCGGAAATACTTGGCTGCCTGGACAAAAGGGTGGCCAAAATTCCAAAGGGCGACCCGGTGTTTCTGGAGGGGGAGCCTGCCCGGTTTGTTGGGGTGGTGCTGTCCGGCGGAGTGCAGATCGTCCGGGACGACTACTACGGAAGAAGAAGCGTGCTGACGGTGGTTTCTCCCGGCGAGCTGTTTGCGGAGGCCTTCGTCTGCGCGGGAGTGGATGCCCTGCCGGTGAGCGCCTTCGCCTTGCAGAGCAGCACCGTGCTGCTTCTGGATTGCCGGCGGGTGATGACCGGCTGCGGCCACGACTGCCTGTTCCACAGCCGGCTGGTATTCAATCTTTTGCAGGGAATCGCCCGGAAAAATCTGGCGCTGACGGAGAAAATCCGCTGCATGTCCCGGAAAACGACACGGGAGAAGCTGATGGAATTCCTCCTGGATCAGGCGAAGCGCCATGGCAGCGCGGAGTTTACAATTCCCTACGACCGTCAGGCGCTGGCGGATTATCTGGGGGTGGAGCGCAGCGCCATGTCGGCGGAGATCGGGAAGCTAAAAAAGGCCGGGTGGATCGAAACCAGCGGCGCGTGGTTCCGGGTGGCGGCTTCTGAGGGGAAATGATTACAAATATGTAACAATATGTGGATTCTGACGGCTTTTTCGACACAAGATGTTGTGGGGATTATAAAAATTGTATTGACAATTTCTTAAATCGGTCTTATAATACCGAATGGAGAAACACGAGCAGAGGCACTGCGTTCGCAACGGCGGCTTCGTCAGGCGCAGGGCTTAACAAGGGAATGGGGTAATCAGAGGGTTCTGGAAGCCCCGCATTGACCAATACCGTGTGCGTTTAGAAATCTGTCCGTTGGCGAAAGCCAGTCATTGGGGCAACCTGAGAAGGCAGGGCAGGTTTTGCTTGAGGCGCGAGTCGGGAGACCTACTGTTTCGTCAGAATGTTGCTTTGGAATGGTCATGGCGATGTTTTGCCCGTTGGTGGAACACGCGATGGCCATTTTTGCGTGGTTTCTCTAAAATTACAACCTAATTCATGTTTCCGTGGCCGGACGGGGCGTTCAGACTGTCCGGCTGAACAAGAGAACGGGGTGCAAGTCCCCACGCTGCCGGCACTGTAAGTGTCGAGACGGCCTGCCGTTGGTGAAAGCCAGTCATTGGAGCATTCCGAGAAGGCAGACAGGTCAGTCGCTCGAGACACAAGTCAGGAGACCTACGGAAACAGATAGCGGCCGCTTTGCCCCGGAGATTGGGCGGAAGCGGCGGTTTGCGGCGCAGAAAAACGGCTGCGGCGGTCTATTGCTTTGGACTGCCGCGGCCGTTTCCATTTATTATGAAGTGTAGAAAAGGTGCATCATGCCGACGCCAAGCAGAAATGCGATTTACGACGCGACCATCCGCAGAATGACCGCGAGCGCCCTGGAAGCGGCGGAGAACCGCTTCGCCGGGGAACACGCCGGGGACACGGAGCAGTAGCTTGCCGATTATCTCCGCAGGTGCGCCCGGGAGCTGGGACACACGCCCTGGCCGCGGGAAATTCCGGGCGGCATGACCGTGCAGGCGCGCTTCGGAAGCTGGGAGCTGGCCGTGGCAAAGGCGGGACTTCCCTTGCCTGAGCATCCCGACCAACCGGATAAATTCCGGCGTGTCCGGGAGGAGACCCGGCGCCAGAGAGATCTTTACCGCCAGAAGAAAGCCCGGAAACGGGAGCGGGCGAAGGAGTGCATGAAGGCACAGGAAGAAAAAAGAAGGAAAAACCGTCCATCCGGTATTACCTGATTCGCGTAACCCCCTTGCGCGAATCTGTAGTAATATAGTGAGCTGTTTTGATTGCCCAAGGAACAGCTTATCCTCCCTTAATACCGCCGTCGGAGCAGAGGCGGCGGTATTAAGAAAGATAGACCATCCGCCGGGTTTCCGGCGGTGCAGATAGAAATCCGGCTTATTTTGTGGCAAATGCGCGACCGACCGGAAACGGGAGACACGCATTCTTGTTCGGCTGAACAAGGGAATCCGGTGAAAGTCCGGCGCAGACGCGCTACTGTA
>USQL01000159.1 GCA_900556935.1 uncultured Eubacteriales bacterium
CCCCGCTCCTGCATGGCCTCCGCCATGCCCTGGAACTTCTCCACGCTGGCGTAGTTGTCGTAGAAGAAGATCCCGGCAATGTTTTTGTGTCCGGCATCTATGAGCCGGGCCAGCAGCTGCCGGGCGCAGTCCCGGTCGTTGATGATGACCCGGGGGCACCGCAGATTCTTGTAAAAATTGTTATAGAAGATCACGGGGATCTTTCGGCGGTAAAGCTCCTTGTAGCAGTCCAGGTTGGGACTCAGGATGCTGGCCTTGACGCCGTCTACAATAAAGCCCTGGAAATTCTGATGGGCCACGGTTTCCAGACACCGGCGCTCGTAGTAAAACTTGTTGTCCGTGAGGAAGACGTGGAGGTCCACTCTGTCCGGCTCGAGGACGGAGCGAATGCCGTCAATGAGGCCGGAGTTGGCGCTGGTATCCTGGCCCTGGAGGACCAGACCGATTTTTAGGGGGGCTTTGCCGGTGTTCAGCTCCTGGGACATGACCTTTTCCCGGCGGAAATAGGTGCCGCTGCCCTTGAGCTTGTACACCACACCCTCCTGGACCAGAACATCGATGGCCCGGCGGATGGTCTCCCGGCTGACCTGGAGCTTCCGGCACAGGGCGTTTTCGGAGGGGAGCTTCTGATTGCCGGAAAATTTATTTTCTTCAATATATACCAGCAGCCAGCGGTAGACCCGCTGGAATTTCTTTTCGGAAGGATCCAAAGCCGTCACATCCTCTCTGGGAATAAGAATAGTACTGAAACAGTGCCTTTGTCAAGAGAAATTCCGGGGCCGTCTCAAAACGATTTTTCAAAATCGTTCGAGGCAGCCCCTCTTTTTGGCACATGCCAAGGAAAAAACGACCAATTATACCCCAAAAACAGTACACAAAACCAGAGGGGCAAGGTTTGCCTCTCAAAAAGAGTACTGTTTTTCTTTTTTATACGCTATGCCGCCCCCGGAACAAACAGGTGGTTTCCCAACCGGCCCGTTTGTATTTTATGGTGCAGTTTCAGTATGTTAAAAGCCATACTTACAAGATACCATTCTACCATAACATTGGCATTGCCTCTGGTCAGGAAGCGGCGGAAGTTCATGTCTTCCTTGACCATGGCGAACACGCCCTCCGCCTGGATGGAGCGGTTGACTCGGAGTAGGATCCCTTCATCTGTGGAAATCTTTTTCTCCATCGACTCGCGTTGTTGGATGAAGTATTTGGAAACATTCAGCCGCTTCCTGCGGTCTTCCAGCGGCGTCTTGTCCGTCTTCTTTTGACGGATACACTTTTCTTTGACCGGGCAATTTTTGCAGTCCGCACATTCGTAGACGGTGACTTCCTGGACATATCCCGTATCAGATTTCCGCTTTTTTACTCCTACTGCCTGCAATTTTTTGCCCTGGGCGCAGGTGTATTCATCTTTTTCCGCGTCATAGGCCATATTTTCTCTGCGGCCAATGTCATTTTTATACTTTCGTTTCTTTTTCTGCTCATGGTCAGATGGTTTTACAAACAGGGAAAGCTGCTCACTTCCATCCACATAGTTGTAGTTTTCCTCACTTTCATACCCGGAATCTACCACTACCCGCTGTACCGGATGCACATTGCACAACTTTTTCAGGAACGGAATAAACGTTTTGGTATCCGTTCTGTCCGCGGAGATGTAATTGCCGATGATATACTCACTGACAGTGGCTACATTTACATTGTATCCGGGTTTTAGCTGCCCATTTTTCATGTGGTCTTCTTTCATGTGCATAAAGGTTGCGTCCGGGTCGGTTTTGCTGTAGCTGTTCCGTTCCCCGCAGATGTGGATATCCAGGTTGTAACGTTTCAGCTTTTCAAGCCACTCATTTATGGTTTCAATGGCCTTTTGCAGCCCGGTCTTATGGTGCCCTTTTCCTTTGACAAATGTGGTGTTTGACTCTGTTTTCTTTGCGTACAGGCACTTTCTGAGCTTCTTTAGTCTCTGAACGGTAATGATATATGGCGCAACGATTCCGGTTGCGGAGACCTCCAGCAGCTTCGGCAGTTCTTCCGCGATCTTTTCACCAAGCTTCGCCTGACGTTTGGTGACAGCGGTTTTCCACACAAAAGAATACCGATTTGCGTTGGCTTCTATTTTGGTGCCGTCAATGAATACGGCAGATTCCTCAAAAGAGATCTCTCCCCACTGGACCAGCAGCTTGACCATCTGATTCAGCAGATCCTCCACCGCGTAAGGAAGATGCTCCTTGCGAAACCGCGCGATGGTATTGTGATCCGGTGGACGATGCCCTTCCAGCAGGTACATGAAATTCACATTCTCACGGCAGGCTCGTTCTATTTCTCGTGTCCCGTAAATCCCACGGGAGCAGCCGTAAAGAACGATCTTGAAAAGCAGACGCGGTGAATACTCGATTCTCCCAAACCGGGAGTAGGTCGCTGTCAATCTTCTGTAATCCAACTCCTCCGTGACAGCGTTGAGCAATCTCACTGGTTCATCTGACGGGATAATGATTTCTAAATTCATGGGCAAGCAGACTTGATATTCAGTCCCGTATGCTGTATACTCTACTTGCGTTTTGTTTTGTTTCACACCTAAATAATACGCCAAAACCCGGCTCTACGCAAGAGCCGGGCCTTTGCTTTTTTGGGGGGGCTGCCTTTTAGTGAGACAGCCCCCCAAAGCCATATTACCGGTGCTGGCCCAGGAAGAACAGGGCCAGGGTGCCGGGACCGGAGTGGGAGCCGATGACGGCGCCCACATAATTGATGTACACTTCTTTCACGCCGCAGCGCTCCTTCACAAGCTCCGCCAGAGCTTCCGCATCCTCCCGGCAGTCGCCGTGGGAGATGAACATGAGGGAGTTGTCGTAGCCCTTTCCCAGTTCAGCCGCCTTGTCTGCCAGGGCGGCAATGGAGGCCTTCCGGCCCCGGGCTTTGCCCACGCTGATCAGGTGCCCTTCGTTATCCACATGGAGAATGGGCTTGATGGAGAGCATGGTACCCATGATGGCGGTGGCGGCGTTGATCCGGCCGCCCCGTTTCAGATACATCAGGTCGTTGACGGTGAACCAGTGGCACAGGTGGAGCTTATTGTCCTCCAGCCAGGCTTTCAGCTCCTCCAGGCCAAGGCCCTCGTCCCGCTTCCGGGCGGCGTAGTAGGCAAGCAGTCCCTGGCCCAGGGAGGCGCAGAGGCTGTCTACCACCAGGATCTTCCGCTCCGGGAACCGCTCCTTCATTTCGTCGGCGGCAATGCAGGCGGACTGGTAGGTGGTGGAAAGGCCGGAGGAAAAGGCCAGGATCAGCGCATCTTCCCCGGAGGCAAGCACCGGCTCCAGAGCCTCCTCCCATTGCTGGGGATTGGCGGCGGCGGTGGAGGCAGCCTCTCCGGCCCGAAGACCGGCGTACATATCCCGCAGGCTGTCGTCATTGCGGTCCGGATAGGTCTCCCCCCGGAAGGTGATGCTCAGAGGCAGGGAAATCAGCCCCAGCTCCCGGTAGCGCTGGGGAGGAAAATCACAGCAGGAGTCGGTGAGAATTTGGTAGGACATGGGATTCACTCCGTTTCTTTAGGTTCCGAATTTTGCCCCGGTCAGCAGCAGGCAGGCCCAGAAGAACAGGGAAACTGCCCAGGAAGAGCCGCAGTACATGGGGGCGGAGACAATGGACAAAAAAAGATTGACGGCGGAGGCAAGGCTTCCGCCCATGGGGGCCGTGAGAATGGCCAGCAGCAGCCCCAGCAGTGTCAGCCCCAAAGACAGGGCAGACAGGTTCCGGATCAGCCGGGCCTCCTTCTGATCGGAGCTCTTTCGGGCAAAATACAGGCACAGGGCCGGGGGCAGGAAGCTCAGCAGGGCCAGGGCCGTAAGCAGAGCCTGCACACCCGCCGTCCGCTCCTGAATAAAGCCCAGACAGGCGCACAGAATAAGTCCGGCAGCCCAGAGACTATGCAGTACGGTTTTTCGCATGGGACCTCCTCAGGTTGTTTGGGGCTATTCTATCCGATTTTCTCTGAAAAGGCAAGGGGAAATTGACCGGAAACTCTCTCCTTATGAGAGGGTGGCAGGGCGAAGCCCT
>USQL01000160.1 GCA_900556935.1 uncultured Eubacteriales bacterium
TGGATGAATGGCATATGTTTCGGTTTTCTCCATTCAACGGGGAAATCTGAAACTTTTAGCCATCGCCGCCCCTCATCAGCTTCGCTTCGCTCAGCAGCTTCCCCCCGGGGTAATGTCATCAACTTAAGGCCTCTTTTTCAACATGCACAAAAACTCGTCATTGAATTTATTGACAATGCCAGCACTCGTTAAAATTGTCTTCACAAAATTGTGGTACAGTACACTGTAGAGATGATTTTTATGGACGCAGAACAAATGTACTTTACCCTCGTGGAGATTGTCAGCAATTTCATACATGGTGAAGATTATTTCTATCGCGCCATAAAGCGTCAAGCAGATTTTTCGAGGCTGAGAAAAATGAGTTTTCCTGAGTATATCTATTCCATTCTCTCAAACGTAAAATACAGCTTGCAGGCTAGTCTGTACCTGTTTTTTGCCATGATGAAAAAGGGGCAAATGAACTATTCCAAACAGGCGTATTCAAAGGGAAGACAGCGCATCAAGCCGGAAGCAATCAAAGAATTGTATGAGCTAATTGTTTCGGAATTTTACAAACGAGCTGACCTTCACACCTGGAATGGGTATCAGTTGTTCGGAATTGACGGAACACGTCTGAATCTGCCCTGCACCGATAAATTGGCGGAGCTCTATGGCACGCAGGTAAGTCAAGGCACGCCGCAGGTTCAGGCGCTTGTCTCGTGCGTCTACGACTTATACAATGAAATGATCGTTGACACCCGTTTTGCCCCCTGCAAATCCAGTGAGCGGGATGCCGCAAAGGAAATGATTGAGGCTTTCAAGCTGAACAATGTGGTTAATCCGGTTTTCATTATGGACAGAGGGTATCCGTCTGGCGAATTGATGGATGCAATTATTCAGGTGGGGAAGAAGTTTATTATGCGCTGTCCCAAGACCCTTTTCGCCCCCAAACTGATAGCGCAGGAGGATAACACCTTTACCCATAAATTTGAAAAGCTAGACCATCCGCTGAAGCTTCGCGTTGTAAAATTCAAGATTCACAGCAATGACAAAGACGATGAATACCTCGTTACGAACCTGTTTGATGATAAAATTTCTATTGAGGATTTCAAAGATTTGTACAGGGAACGCTGGGATATTGAGACCAGATATAATGCGATTAAGAACAAATTGGAGATTGAGAACTTCACCGGGAACCTGCCGGATGCTATTTTGCAGGATTTCTATGCCACAATGTTCCTGGCCAATATGTCAAGCGCACTGCTGTACGACTATCGTGACCAGATTGAAGCGGCACACGCAAATCCTGAAAACAAGTACAAGTACAAAATGAACATCGCGGCAACCATCTCCGCAACAAAGCAAACCGTTGTTGAAATGCTGTCAACGCCTTCAAAGAAACGACGTCAGGAGCTGCTGGACGAAATATCACAGCGACTGATGAAGGCAGTGGTTCCGGAGCGACCCAATCGAAGCTTTCCTCGAAAGAGAGTTCACAAATCTATGAAATTCCCGCAAAATATGAAGACGGGGATTTGACAACCCTTAAGTTGATGACATTACCCCCCGGGGGAAGCCAAGAGCCGTAACCGGACACCGGTTCCATTCATCGAGCAGCTCAATTCCGTAGGGTTGCGGGCGGATTCTATCCGCCCCTACAGAGTGCATTCAAACCAATTTCAAAATCTCATCCTGAATGTCCTCAATGGGGCGCATGACGCCGTCCCGGCAGCATTCGATTTTTTTCCAGCCCAGCTTTTCGGTGCAGTATTCGGCGGCCTCCCGGCTGCGGCGCAGATAGCCCAGGTTTCCCTCGTGAATGTCCTTCCGGCTCTCGTCCCCCTGATAGCGCCCGGTCATCAGGCTCTGGCTGACGGCGGGATCCACGCTGAGATAAATCACCGCATCCGGCGCGGGAATGCCCATCAGCCGGTATTCAAAGTCAAACAGCCACCTCAGATAGATGTCCCACTGCTCCCGGGGCAGCTTGCTGCACTGGTGGACGGCGTTAGAGGTGGTGTAGCGGTCGGCAACCACGATGCCGCCCTCCCCGTAGAACTTTCCCCAGTCCCGCTTGAAGGAAGCGAAGCGGTCTACGGCGTAGAAGGTGGAGGCCGCATAGGCGTTGACATTGCTGGGGTCGCTGCCAAATTGGCCGGACAGGTACATTTTCACCAGTGCAGAGGAGTCGGAAGCATAGTCCGGGAAGGACACCTTCCGCACGGCAAGCCCCCGGGCTTCCAGATTCTTCACCAAGAGTGCTGCCTGTGTTCCTTTGCCGCTGCCGTCCAGCCCCTCAATCACAATGAGTTTTCCCATATAGATAACCGCTTCCTTTTGCAGATGTTTTGATTTTATCATATCATAGTTTTTATCGAATGGCAATTCTTTTTGGCCGCGTTTCTATGCCGATGCCGATGCGTCCGCTTCCGCAGGCGCAATCATGCACACCCTTTCCAGCACCAGCTTGAACACATCCCCAAAGCTGAGCTTTGCCACGGCCTGGGCTGCCGCCAGGGGCAGCTGAATCAGCAGCTTCTCCCCGGCGTACACCGAAATGGTGCCCACCTGCTGCCCCTTTTCCACCGGGGCCGGCACCAGCTGCGCCAGCTCCACCCGGGCGGTCAGGCTGGTGCGCCTCGCTTTGTCCACCAGGATTTCCCGCCGCTCTGTCAGCTCCACCGGCACAGTATTTTGCTTGCCCAGATGCACCGCCACCGTGCGCCCCGCCTTCAGCCCGGGACGCACCACGGAATAGGTTGCAAACCCGTAATCCAGCAGCGCCTTGCAGTCCGCCGTGCGCTTCTGGGCACTTTCGCATCCCATCACCACCGCAATCAGCTCCATGCCCTCCCGCTTGGCGGTGGCTGACAGGCAGTAGCCCGCCCCGGAGGTGAAGCCGGTTTTCAGCCCCGTGGCACCGGAATAAAACCGAATCAGCTTATTGGTATTGGACAGCCCGAAGGTGCCGCCCCGCACCGTATCCATCCAAATGGTGGTATATTTCTTAATATCCGGGTGATATTTTAATAGCTGGCGGGACATCAGCGCAATGTCATAGGCGCTGGTGCGGTGATTTTCCGCCTCCTTGCTGTCGTCCAGCCCGGTGCAGTTGACGAAATGGGTGTCCGCCATCCCCAGTTCCGCCGCCCGCTGGTTCATCTGCTCCACAAAGGCGCTTTCGCTGCCCGCAATCAGCTCTGCCATGGCGCAGGCACAGTCGTTGGCAGAGGACACGGCAATGGACTTGAGCATATCCGACACCGGCATCGTTTCCCCCGCCTTGAGGTAAATCTGGCTTCCGCCCTTGGCGGCGGCGGCCTCCGATGCCGTCACCTGGTCATCCAGGTGAATCCGCCCGTCGTCCAGCGCCTCCATAATCAGCAGCATGGTCATCACTTTCGTGACGCTGGCCGGAGCCAGGCGCTCGTGACACTCCTTTTCGTAAAGCACCGTGCCGGTGGCCACATCCATCAGCAGGGCGCTTTTTGCATTCAGGTTCAAGTCCACTGCCGCCGCCCGCCGGGGCAGCATTCCCGCCAGCAGCACCGCGGCCAGCAGCAGCGTTGTCACTTTTTTCATTGAACTCCCTCCATTCTGTGTTTAGAATGTATGCGCTCCGGCGCAATTTCTTTCTTGACCGTCCGATAAGACTCTGTTACAATAAAACAAAAAACCTTCAAGGAGGCCCCATTATGCGCGGAGTTCCGTCCCTCATCTCTGATATCCGCAAAAAAGTTTTTACCGAAGTGGCTCGGATGGCCTACAACGGCGATGACTATACCAAGGCCGAGGATTTGCCCTTCCTCATCGTTCCCGGCGACCAGCCCCTGCACCGGGAGTCCATCTTCCTGGAGCGCGCCATTGCCGGTGAGCGGGTGCGGCTTGCCATGGGTCTTTCCGTGCGCAGTGTCCAGACCCGCAGCCTCATGACCGAGGGCATGGATCACGCCGCCATTGCCCAGCAGTACTACGAGCCCCCGCTGATCAACATCATCCCCTACGCCTGCCACGCCTGCCCCACCAACCAGTATAAGGTCACGGAGAACTGCCA
>USQL01000161.1 GCA_900556935.1 uncultured Eubacteriales bacterium
AGGCGATGCCTTCCTGATTAAAATTAAGATTTTAATCAGGAAATAGTATCAGTCACTTCGTGACAGCTCCCCCAGAGTGGGAGCCAAGGAAGACGGATTGCCACACCAGTGACATCGGTCACTGGCTCGCAATGACGGGGATGGCCGTCAGTCAAAACACCACCGACCACAGCCAATAAATGATCCCGTAAACCACCGACGAGGCCAGTCCATAGACAATCACCGGCCCGGCAATGGTGAAAAGCTTCGCTCCCACGCCCAAGATAAACCCTTCTGTCTTGAACTCCACCGCCGGGGCGGCGATGGCATTGGCGAAACCGGTGATGGGAACCAGGGTTCCCGCCCCGGCGTACTTTGCCAGATTGTCGTACAGGCTCAGTCCGGTGAGCAGGGCAGAGATGGCAACTAAGGTCATGGACACTGCCGTCCCTGCGGCCTCCTTGTCCAGTCCCGCGGCGGTATAGCCCGTCATCAGCATTTGCCCCACCAGGCAGATGGCTCCGCCGATGAGAAAGGCGTTCCGGCAGTCCTTTCCCATGGGAGACTTGGGGGCGGTGTCCTGTATCAGCTTCGCGTATTCCTTTTCCGTCATAGAAAAACCCTCCGGGAGCAGTATCTCCCGGAGGATTCTTTTTATTCAGAAAGATGTTATTCCAGCGTCAGGTGGTTATGTTCCAGAGCTTTCCGGATGGACACGGCCAGTACCGGGGCGAAGACGATGGCAACCACGGCATTGAAGGTGGTGGCGGGCAGCTTCGCCACCACAGTGGCCAGGGCGGCGGCAGGGGTCAAGCCCTTCAGAAGCAATCCGCTATAGAAGTAGCTCTTGGCCAGATACAGAATTGCATAGGTCACCGCACCGGCGATGGTGGCGAACAACGCCTTAGTGTAATTCCACTTGTCCTTGCCGCTGTAGGCAATGAGTCCGGCCACCAGACCGTAAGCACCCTTGGTCAGGAAGGTGATCCAGCACTCGGAAATATACAGCGGGTTCGTCATATCATAGATGGCGGAACCCAGTGCGGAGGCCAGACCGCCCAGCCAGGGACCCAGCAGAATGCCGCTGAGGGCGCACATGATGTTGCCCAGATGGAAGGACGTGGTTCCCGCGATATCCAGAGGCAGGGTGACGCGAAGCGCGGAACCGGCTACGGTCAAAGCCGCCATCAGCGCCGTGAATACGATTTTCCGTGTGGTCAGGGTATTTTTCTTTTCCATTTGAACTACCTCCCGAATTGGTATGAAAGTAGTATAGCAAGTTCTGGCTATAAATATAGTGCCAAAATTATGATATAAAATAAGGTCAGATAAAACAGGGGCAGGAAATACGAATGGATTTACCAAAATAAACTAAAATCCCCGAAAGCACTGTACAGAAAATGAAAAGGATGCTATAATACCGTCAGGTCAATTACGAAAGGGGAACTTTACCAATGAGACTGATTCGCGCCAAGGATTATAACGACGTGAGCCGCAAGGCCGCCAATATTATCGCTGCCCAGATTTATCTGAAGCCCGACTGCGTGCTGGGTCTGGCCACCGGCAGCAGCCCTGTGGGTACTTACAAGGAACTGATCGCCAAGTATGAAGCCGGCGATCTGGATTTCTCCAAGGTCAGAACCGTGAACCTGGACGAGTACGTGGGTCTGACCAAGGAGCATGACCAGAGCTACGCTTACTTTATGCGCACCAACCTGTTCGACCATGTGAATATCGATCAAAATAACTGCAACATCCCCAACGGCATGAACCCCGACGCCGAGGCGGAGTGCGCCCGGTATGACGCCGTCATCGACGCTTTCGGCGGCGCCGATCTGCAGCTGCTGGGCCTCGGCCCCAACGGCCACATCGGCTTCAACGAGCCTGCGGACGCCTTCGTCAAGGGTACCAACAAGGTTGCGCTGACCGCTTCCACCATCGACGCCAACGCCCGCTTCTTTGCTTCCCGGGACGACGTTCCCACCCATGCCTACACCATGGGTATCGGCTCCATCATGAAGGCAAAGCGGGTTCTGCTGGTGGTCAACGGCGAGAAGAAGGCGCAGGCCGTGAAGGACTGCTTCTTTGGCCCCATCAAGCCCCAGGCACCCGGCTCCATTCTCCAGCTGCACCCCGACTTCACCCTGGTGGCAGACGAGGCGGCTCTGTCTCTGGTGAAGGATCTGCTGTAATACACGATATGCTTTGTCCCGGAACGGCTTGCCGTTCCGGGACGTTTCTTTGCATATTATTCCAGAAAACGGGTATCCTTTCCAAAGAAAGGAGCCACAGATTATGGACTTTTTGAATTCGGAAACCAGGAAAAATCTGGTTCGTTCCTTCGCCGGGGAATCTCAGGCACGAACCCGCTACACCGTCTACGCCGGGGTGGCGCGGAAGGAAAACTTCGAGTGGATTGCGAGAATTTTTGAAGAAACGGCGGCGAACGAAACCGTCCACGCGGAGGAATTTCTGAAAATGCTGAAACGCCTGGGCGGCTGCGCCGAAAACGTGGATTTGGGCGCGGGCTATCCCTTCCAGCTGGGAACCACGGCGGAAAATCTCGCCTACGCCGCCAACGGGGAGAAGGACGAGCATGACGACGTTTACCCCGGCTTCGCGGAAATGGCGCGGCGGGAGGGCTACAACGACGCGGCACGGCTGTGGATGCAGATTGCAAGAATCGAGGGCGTCCACTACAACCAATTCCAATCCCTTGAGCGGCAGCTGGCCAAGGGAGAGCTGACGGAAAAGCAGGAGCCCATCCGCTGGCGCTGCCTGAACTGCGGCTACACCTACGACAGCACCCGCGCCTGCGACCCCTGTCCCGTCTGCGGCAAAAGCGCCGGATGGCAGGAGGGCGAGCTGGATAAAAAGGAAATGCGCACCTGAAATGTTTCCTGCCCCCTGAAAAACGGGGGTTACATAGGATAATGTCAGAACTTTTGCAACTTCCTGTTTACAGATGCCGGGTTTGTGTGTTATGATATCGCGTAGTATCATAAACAGTAGAGGTTACGCGCGATGGATTATATTGTATTGGACATGGAATGGAACCAGCCCTGGCCGGGGTCTCCTTCCTCCAAAAAGGTGCTGCCCGTGGACATCCGGGGGGAGATCATTCAGATCGGCGCCGTCCGGGTCTCGGAGGAGCAGTTCGTTCAGGATGAATTCCAGATCATGGTAAAGCCCAAGTATTACCGGCACTTAAACCGCCGGGTCAGCAAGCTCACCGGCATCAAGGAAGCCCGTCTGCGGGATGATGGCGTGCCGTTCCCCGAGGCGATCAGGAAGTTCCGGGAATGGTGCGGCGACGACGTGGTGTTTCTGACCTGGGGCTTTGACGATATCGGCATTCTACGGGAAAATCTGCGGCTTTTCGGCCTGGATGAAAGGTTCACGGAGAAATGGTACAACGCCCAGATGATCTTCAACGCCCAGACCGACGGCTCCACCTCCCAGAAGGCCCTGAAGACCGCCATGGAGACCTTCGGCATCCAGGCCACCCGGCCTGCCCACGATGCCCTGGGGGACGCCTACCACACGGCCCTGATCTGCGCCCGGCTGGACCTGAAAAGAGGAGCCATGGAGTATGATTCCGCCCTTCGCAGCCACGAGAACGGCTTCCACGGGGCGGAGCTGCCGGGCTGCATCCGGCGGGAGGTCTTCCGGGACCTGCCGGACCGGGAGACGGCCCTGGCCGCCATGTCCGGCAGGGAGAACAGATGCCCCGTTTGCGGCCGCCAGATGCTGGGCTCCCGCTGGTTTGCCCAGCCCGGTCACCGGTATATGGACCTGGC
>USQL01000162.1 GCA_900556935.1 uncultured Eubacteriales bacterium
TCATACTCCGTCCCGCCGGTCTTCGGGCGGCTGGTAGCCGCCCCTACGGCATATTGCGGAATTTATTTGAGAATTTTAATTTGCTCAATTGTTGTGGGTGTTCAGGAGTGGGGCTTGACAAAGTAGGTTTAATGTGTTAAACTGCACTTGTAAGGTTTAATGCGTTAGACCAGAAAGGAGCGATGAATATGGAAACACCGAAAATTTTTGAAAGCGAATACAGATTTTGTTTGATCCTCTGGGATAATGAGCCCATTCCCTCGGGGAAGCTGGTGGAGCTGTGCAGAGAGCAGCTGGGGTGGAGCAAGGCCACCACCTATACGGTCATTCGGCGGCTGGCGGAGCGAGGGGTCCTGAAAAACGAGGGGACCATTGTCTCCACCCTGATTTCCAAGGAGGAGGCACAGGCCTCCCGGTTGGAGGAGATGGTGCAGGAGACCTTTGAGGGGTCTATGCCCGCCTTTATCGCCGCCTTTTCCAAGACCAAGAAGCTCTCCCGCCAGGAGGTGGACCAGCTTCAGGCGTTGATTAACAGCTACGGGGAGGACTGACCATGGAACGGTTTCTGCAAAATCTGCTCACGGCCAGCGTGCATGGAAGTGTTGTGATTCTGGCCGTTCTGGTTCTGCGGCTGGTGCTGCGAAGGACCCCCAAGAAATATATTTGCCTGCTGTGGCTGCTGGCCGGGGTGCGGCTGCTGCTGCCCATTGAGATTCGCAGTGAGCTGAGCTTGCAGCCCCAGTTCACCCTGCCGGTGCTTCCCGCGGGGAAATGGACGGCGGCGATCCCCTGGATTTGGGGCGCCATCGCCTGCGGCTTCGGGGTGTACAGCCTGATTTCCTACTGGAAGCTTAAAAACCAGGTCCGGGAGGCGGTGCGCATCCGGGGCGGCTGGGAGTGCGACAAAATCGACACGGCCTTTATCCTGGGCTTTGTGAAGCCGAAAATTTACATTCCCATGGGGATGTCCAACCAAAGTAAGCGTCATATCCTGGCCCACGAGCGGACCCACCTGGACAAAGGGGACCACTGGATTAAGATGATCGGCTTCCTGGCCCTGGCTCTGCACTGGTTCAATCCCCTGGTGTGGGTGGCCTATATTTTGCTGTGCCGGGACATTGAGATGGCCTGTGACCAGCGGGTGGTGCAGTTTATGGACGTGGAGGAGCGGAAGTCCTATTCATCGGCCCTGCTGTCCTGCTCCAGCGGACATGCCCACTTTGCCGCCAGCCCTGTGGCTTTTGGAGAGGTCAGTGTGAAGCAGCGGATTTTATCGGTGCTGAACTACAAGCGCCCCGGGTTCTGGATTTGCCTTCTGGGAGTGCTGGCCTTTTTCTTCGTGACCTTCTGCCTGATGACCACGCCCCCGGCGCAAACGGCGGCGCTGACCCCGGAGCAGCAGGCGGAGAGAACCCAATTAGAGCATTATCGCGGGGACATTGACGGGGCTCTGGGCAAGGAGAGCTTCTGCTATGAGTTTTATGGCACCGACAGCCGGGGCAGCGTCCGGTGGACCGGGAGAATTGCCCGATTGGGCGGAGACACCCTCTGGGTGCTGAACGCCAACAACGGCGAGGAGAACACCGACGGGCGGATGGAGCGGAACGGAAAGCACTACGCCTGGTATGACCGCGGCTGGGTGGAGACGGGGAACGCGGACACCCGCTTTACAGACTGGGAAAACCTGTTCCTCTGGGACCCGGCCACGGCGGAGCTGACGGGGGAGGAGCAGCTGGAACAGGGCAGACGAGTTTCCCTGAATACCCACTGGGAGGGGAGCGACGGAACGGTATATCTGTCCCCTGTAACCCTTGACTATGATGCGGACGGGACGCTTACCGGTGTCCAGGTGGAAAAGCCCAACTATCCCGATACGGACAGGCTCTACCTGGCGCGGTTCTTTTGGGAGGACCTGACGGCGGCGGATGCCTTCCGGGAGGCGGAAGCGCTGATTCAGTCCGGGAATGTCTCTCAGGAGGAGCTGGACAGCCGGGAAGAGCTGGACAACTGGGGAGTGTCCTTCCGGGTGGACAGAAGCGTCCTGACAAGCCTGGGGGCCGACATTGCCTTTTCCCAGGAGGACCGGGGGCAAGGAAACCTTACCACCACCGACCAATACTGGCTGGAAAAATACGAAAACGGCAGTTGGCAGCCCCTTCCCACCATCGCAAGACCCAGCTGGGAGGATAAGAGCTACAGTGTCGGCAAGGGTTTCGCCACCTCGGAGCACCTGGACTGGACACCCATTTACGGCACCCTGGAGCAGGGGAGCTACCGTATCGGAAAGACCTTTCAAAATTACAATCCGGAGGAGAACAGGCTGAAAAGCGCCACCTTTTACGCGGAATTTGATATTTTTGAAAGCGTAGACGGTGCATCCCCGGAGGCAAAGGCGGCGGTGGAGCGGTGCTACAGCAAGCTGGAGGAGCTGAAACAGCGGACGGCGGTCCACTGGCACAGCGTCGGCGCTACGGACTCGGAAACGGAAGAATGGGTGTGCGGCGACGACTATCTGCGGCTGGACCATTATTTTGGACCGGAATCGCCCCAGGAGGTATGGGATGAACATGACAAATCCCTGTTCCCCAGAGTGGACACCGCCGCCCGCTATCAGGGAGTGGGCTACGAGACGGTTCGGGAGAATCCAAAGGTACATACAAGCACGGATCTTGGCCTGGGGGTCAGCTCGCTGAACCCCTATCATACCGGCTGGAGTTTCAACGAATCCATTGCCGGGGATTTCCTTATGAGCTTCTTTGAGCGGAGCAACCAGACCATCACCTTCCCGGAAGGGATTGGCGTGGTCAGCGACGAGATGGTTCGCTTCGCGAAGAGCTGGCAGCGGGACGAGTATTCAGAAACGGAAATCATGACCTACCGCTTCAACGAAAACGGGGACCTTGTCTACATGGAATCCAGCACGGACTACGGAGACGGGCATGTGGTTGTCTTCACCATGGAAATCTACGACGATACCCCGGAAGAAATCCAGGCGAAAATCGCCGCCGCTGTGGAAAACCCGGTGTACAGGTCCTTCTCCTGGCAGGAGGCCCAGGAAAAGTACTTGGGCGGGGACTTTAACACCCGGCAGGACGGCTTTGTAAACACCGCCCCCAGCCCCATCACCGGCCCCGTGGACGCGGCAAGGCTGGCCCTGGGGGAATACCCAAAGCTTGGCGGCAGCTACCTGTCCACAACCGTCTTCCGGGACGAGACCGCCGGCATGTGGAAGGTGACCATCGATGCCTACGTGGACTACCAGTCCACCTACGAATACCGGGATGTCTACCTCTCCGACAGCGGCATCACAAAGCTTCTTGTCTACGAGGGCCCGGTGCCCTTCGACGAAGAACGGAAGTGAAAAAAGCTTCCCCTTGGGGAAGCTGGATCGGCGCAGCCGAGACTGATGAGGGGCGGTACAGACTGGCGGTATGAGAAATCTAAGGCGAATTCGTATACCCCTCAGACGGAAGCCTCAAAAAGCCTTCTCAGGATTCCGAAGGTCCCCGCCCGCAGGCGGCGGATGTGGAGGGGACACCTTTCCGGATTGCTGTGCTAAAATAGACGGTTTGAGCTAAAATTTCGTGTTATAGTCTTATTTTCTAACGAACCAAGGCACTTGCTATAGGTGTCCCCTCCACATTCGGCCCCTCGACGGGGCCACCTTCTCCAGCAGGAGAA
>USQL01000163.1 GCA_900556935.1 uncultured Eubacteriales bacterium
CAAAGTAACATTCTATGATTTGAAGTCACTTTGCAGCGTTGATGTGCTTTATCTGGTTTTCTCCACAGCTTCAGCGGAGGATAATATAAGAAATCCCCGACTCCGGTCGGGGATTTCAGACTGTAGACAAAGCCCTCGGCATTTTGCCGAGGGCTTTGTCTACAGTCTGAGCCCGGCGCTTTCCGCGCCGGGCTTTTATTCCCAATTTGTTTGACAAACCGACAGAATATTGTTGTCTGTCCTTGGAGCGTTGGGCTCCATTGCCAGCATTGTGTCTCTCGTGCTGTACATGTACGATAAAAAGAAGTGAGCCGTCTGCTGACACCAGACGACTCATGTTCTTGAGCGCTATGCGCTCACCCATGTAAGTTCTGTGTAGTGGCAACCGTCGGGTTTCTACCACGGGGAGGTGCCTGTTACCAGCGGGCATCTCCTTGTTCTTTTATTATAGACCAGCTTTTTCCGAATGTCAAGGTTTGAAGAGCTGTCTGCGAATAATGCTCTTAATTCTGATAGCGCACCTGCTGTTCCGCAATCGGCTGGTAAACGATCAGGCTGTCGCCTTCCAGATTCTCCTTGTGCATATCTACGGCAGTGATCTGGTGGTTATCGTAGGTGGTGTAGTAATAAATTCCCTTGCTTACATTGCAGCAGCAGGTGTAGAGCGTGATTTCGTATTCCTTTTCCTTCAGGCGGCACAGCCCACGCTGCTGGTCTACACTGCCGAGAATGTGGAAGAACTGGCTGACGGAGTGCAGTTCATCGTCAGGGGACAGAGAATGGAGCTTTGTGAAAGCCACGCGGACAAATCGGGACTGGCTGGACAGATCTCCGGGCAGGCCCAAACCGCCCAGGCCCCGGCTATAGGCGCTCAGGTCCGTGCCAAAGGTATTTTCCGGGGTGTCTACGCCCAGAGAACGGTAGTTGTTCAGAGCAAACAGCTGGTAGGGGAAGGGCGGATTGTTGGTCATGACCCCCACAGGGTTGTCATAGATGTGCAGTCCGTCCGCCATGGATTCCACGGTAATGCAGCTCGTCTCGTCTGCGATCATCCAGTGCAGCTGGGCCAGGGGCAGATTTTCCCGGAAGGGGATATTCAGAAGGTTTCCATTTTCCAGAATCTCCCGAGCCTCGTACACGTTTTCGCATTTTCCAAGCAGATAGGGGATCAGCTCATACTGGGCAAGGTTCTTTTTTTCATTTTTTTCCGGGAAATAGGCGCAGTTTCCCACAAAATTCAGCCCGCAGATGCCCAGGCCCTTTTCATTAAAGCCTTCGTAATACAGTGGGTAGTTTTCCATCACCGCCGCCATGCCAATGATTGCATGGTGGCGCTTCATTTCCGGCAGGCAGTGAAACCGCAGGGGAAAATTCCGGGGGGTAACGGTAATTTTGTCCCCATAGGACCGCTCATAGTCCAGAGTCCGGCCCATGTAGAAGTCTTTCGTTTTGTAAGTGGCAGCAGTACACATAAAAAAGCTTCCCTTCCGTTTTTCGGGTAGTATACCCCGAAAAACGAAACTGAAACAAAACAAATTAGTTTTCTTTCAGCTGTTCTTCGCAAAAATTCAGAAGAACGGGAATATCCATTGTGGCTGTCTCCCATATAATTTCCCGGCTCATGCTTCCATAGCTATGTGCGACCATATTGCGCATCCCCTTAATAGGGCCCCACTGGATACGATTGCAGGTCTCTTTCCGATATGCCTCAGAAAGAGAACCGCCAAGCTCTCCAATCTGTAGATCGAAAAAGCAATGCTTCTCTGATAATCTCCATCGCTGTCAAAAATTTGAAAATCGTTTCCATATCGTGAAATGGTTTTCTGAATTTCCAGACAATAATCGCGGATTCTAAGAATTCTCTGCAAATCAGGCGACATCATAGAGCTTCACCTTCTCCCTTTCAATATTGTCGCGAAACAGTTCATCACTGGAAAGGCGCGTTGACTGTTCCAGAGACGACAGGGTGATCAGATCTATTTTCTTTTCCAACGCCGATTCCAAGTCACAATACAGTTTTCCCAGAGAGAACAGGGAGCGAAGATTCGTTCCGGATGTATCGATCAGCAAATCAATGTCACTGTTCTCCGTAGCCTCTCCTCTGGCATAGGAGCCAAAAAGGTAGACAGCCTGCAGGCCATACGCAGAAGCAACCGGCTGAATTCTACGGGAAATCTCGTCAATCGTATAAATCATAATGGCTGCTCCTTTCGAAAACAGTATATGCTTATTTTTCCTTCCCCAACCGTTTTTCCAGGGTATAGGCATTCAGGGCGGTCAGATGCACCTGGCTCAGGCCGTATTCGGCGGTGAGGACGAAGCTTTTGGGCAGGTCGTCACAGGGGACGACCTGACCGTTTTGTTCTGCTTTTTCCAGAAAAGCCTGGGTGCGCTTGGAATAGGAGGTGTTGTCCAGGTCAAAAATGCCGATGATGGACTTGTCCCGGACAGCAAAGTCGTTGCCAATGGATAGGTACATTATTTCAGCTTCTTCCATTCTCCCACTGCCAGCTCGTCGCAGCGGTTGTTCATAGGATTGTCGGCGTGGCCCTTGACCCAGTGGTAGCGGAGTTCGTGGACCGTGGTGAGCTTTAAAAGCTCCTCCCACAGGTCCGGGTTGAGGGCCGGCTTTTTGTCGCTTTTCACCCAGTTTCTCTTTTTCCAGCCCCAGGCCCAGCCCTTTTGCAAAGCATCAATGACATACTTGGAGTCGGAATAGAGCTCCACAATGCAGGGCTCCTTCAGAGCCTGCAAGCCACGAATGACGGCGGTGAGCTCCATGCGGTTGTTGGTTGTGCTCTTTTCGCCGCCGGAGAGCTCCTTCCGGGCTCCGTTATAGCTGAGGATGGCCCCCCAGCCGCCGGGGCCCGGGTTTCCCGAGCAGGCCCCGTCGGTATAAAGGGTTACGGTTCTCATTCCGGCTTCTCCTGGGTTTCCTGGATTTCCTGGGCCTCTTCCGCCTCCACCCGTTCGATGGAGACAACCTTGTTGCCCTCGTCCACCCGCATGACAATCACGCCCTGGACATCCCGCTTATAGACGTTAATCGAGGAGGCGGGCACACGGATAATCACGCCGCCGTTTTCGATGATCATCACATCGTCGTTGTCGCCAACCACACGGCATCCGGCAATATTGCCGGTCTTCGGGGTGATATTGTAGTTTTTCAGGCCCTTGCCGCCTCGGCTCTGGGGGATCTTCTCCCCGTCGGGACCGGTGCGGAGGTATTCCGGCAGCTCTGTCCGCTTGCCGTAGCCGTTTTCGGTGATGGTAAGCAGGGTCTTGCCCTCCTCCATCTTCTCCGCGCCAATGACAAAGTCGCCCTCGCTTAGGGTGATGCCCTTGACACCGGCAGCGTCCCGGCCCATGCAGCGGACATCGTTTTCGTTAAAGCAGATAGCCATGCCCTGGGCCGTGGCCAGAATAATGTTGTCGTTGCCGTTTGTCCGCAGGACGTTGACAAGATGGTCGTCTTCGTCCAGGGTCAGGGCCCGGATGCCGCCCTTGCGGTTGGTCTTCAAGGCGATGAAGGGCAGCCGCTTCACGGTTCCCTTCCGGGTGGCCATAAGCAGGTACTCGTTGTCGTTAAATTCCCGGGTAATCACCATGGCGGTGACGGTTTCGCCCGCATCCAGGGGCAGCACGTTTACAATGGCGGTGCCTCTGGCGGTGCGGCCCGC
>USQL01000164.1 GCA_900556935.1 uncultured Eubacteriales bacterium
TGATGACCTGCTCACGGGAGGTGATGTTGAAGGCCACGCAGGTCTCGGAGTTCAGGCCCAGCTCCTTGAAGTTCTCGACCTTTGCCTTGGAGGCATTGTAGACGATGAAGTCGGGCTTGAAGTTCTTCAGCTCCTCAGCGGAGGGACGGATGAACATATTGGTGACGAAGTGTGCCTGCCATGCCACTTCCACGATGAAGCGGACAGCCATGCGGGTATCCTTGTTGGCACCGCAGAAGGCATCCACAACATACAGCTTCTTGTTGGACAGCTCCTTGATGGCCAGCTCCTTGACAGCCTTCCAGGTGGACTCGCTCATGGGGTGGTTGTCGTTCTTGTATTCGTCGGAGGTCCACCACACGGTGTCCTTGGAGTTCTCGTCCATGACGATGTACTTATCCTTAGGAGAACGGCCGGTGTAAATGCCGGTCATAACGTTGATGGTGTCCAGCTCGGTCTTCTGGCCAACCTCGTAGCCTTCCAGGCCGGGCTTGGTCTCTTCCTCGTAGAGCATCTCGTAAGAGGGATTGTGGACAATTTCGGTGGTACCGGTAATGCCATACTTTTCAATTCCGTATGTTTCCATAATGGGTTCCTCCTGTTTAATATATGTAGCGTTTAGAGCAGCGGAAATAACCGCCTTTTCAACACAAATTGGTAAGCCCCCGTTCTGAGCCCGGGATTTACCGCATACATATTAACACAAGAAATCCGGATTGTAAACAGATTTTTCGATATTTTTTTACTGCTTGCCCATTTTGATAAAAACGGGCGAGATTTCCGTCAACTTCATAGGAACTTAATATTTACCCACTTTTTTTCTTCATATCTTCCGGGTATACTATAGCTATATCAAGTGAATCAATTTGATACTAATCTTTTTCATTTTCCTCTCCTCTTTTTTGTTGCAGGATCCGCAGCTGGCAGGCTGCGGATTTTGTCATTTGTGCAAAAACGCAAAACGCCATAAATGCAGCGCCCCGGTTCTTGGCAAAATGGCAAAAGCCGGGCGCTGTTTTGACAAATTTTTCCGGCAAACGGAAAAACCGGTTGATTTTCCCGTTTGCGGGTGCTATCATTAAGGAACAGTTGGCGGACGCTAACTGTTTATAGAAATATAGGAGGATTCCGTTATGAAGAAAATCGGTATGTTTGGAGCGGGTGTCCTGTTCGGCACGGTCGGTCTGAAAATTCTTGGCAGCAAGGATGCCCAGAAGCTCTATGCCCATACCACTGCCGCGGTACTGCGGGCAAAGGACAGCGTGATGAAAACCGTCACCACCATCCGGGAGGGTGCCCAGGATGTGTACGCCGACGCTCAGGACATCAACGAGGGCCGGGCCCAGAAGGAAGCCGAGGCGGTCATTGCCGACGCGCCTGTAGAGGCCGCGGAATAATCGATGCCGCTGCCTTTGCGCAGCGGCTTTTCCTTGGGAGAACGCAATATGAAATGCAGTATTTTACATGAATCCAGCGGCCGGATGCGGGTACACCTGTACTGCGGCAGAATGTCCCTGCATCAGGCGGACGTGCTGGAATATTATCTGAAAAACGAAGCCGGTGTCCTGGCGGTCTCCGTCTACGACCGGACCCAGGACGCGGTCATCCGCTACGGCGGAAGCCGGGCGAATATCATAAAGGCCCTGTCCCGGTTTTCTTTTGACCTAGCGGAAAAAGCGGGCCTGGTGCCGGAGCGCACCGCCCGGGCCCTGAACCGGGAATTTGAGGACAAGCTGGTAATGACCGTCTGCCGCAGAGCCTGCAGCAAGCTCTTCCTGCCCATGCCCGTTACGGCGGCCATTGCAGTGTGCAAGTCCTTCAAATACATCCGGGAGGGGCTGTCCGCCCTGCTCCACGGCAAGCTCACCGTGGCCGTGCTGGATGCCACCGCCGTGACGGTCTCCATTGTCCGTGGGGACTTCAACACCGCCGGTTCCGTGATGTTCATGCTCCGGCTGGGCGAAATTCTGGAGGAGTGGACCCACAAGAAATCCGTCGCGGACCTGGCCGGTGCCATGGCGCTGCAGGTGGAAAATGTGTGGCTCCAGGCAGGCGAGGAAGAGGTGCTTGTCCCCGTGGGGCAGGTGCAGGTGGGAGACCGCATTGTGGTCCGCACCGGCAGCCTGATTCCTCTGGACGGAAAGGTCGTCTCCGGCGAGGCCATGGTGAACCAGTCCTCCATGACCGGTGAATCCCAGCCCGTGCCCAAGGCCCCCGGCAGCTTCGTCTACGCGGGCACCGTGGCCGAGGAGGGCGAGTGCGTCATCCAGGTGGAGAAGGCTCAGGGCAGCGGCCGGTATGACCGCATCGTCAAGATGATTGAGGACTCGGAAAAGCTCAAGTCCTCCGCCGAGGCCAGCGCCTCCCACTTAGCGGACAAGCTGGTGCCCTACACCCTGGGCGGCACGGCCCTGACTTATCTGCTGACCCGGAACGTAACCAAAACCCTGTCCGTTTTGATGGTGGACTTCTCCTGCGCTCTGAAGCTGGCCATGCCCATTGCGGTGCTGTCGGCCATGCGGGAGTGCGCCCAGTTCCACATCTCCGTCAAGGGCGGAAAATTCCTGGAAAACGTGGCAAAAGCCGATACCATCGTCTTTGACAAGACGGGAACCCTGACCTATGCCACCCCGCGGGTTGCCGAGATTGTCCCCTTTGGCGGCCACTCGGAACCGGAGATGCTCCGCCTCGCCGCCTGCCTGGAGGAGCACTACCCCCACTCCATGGCCAACGCCGTGGTGGAGGAGGCCAAGCGCCGGGGGCTGAGCCATCAGGAATACCACTCCCAGGTGCAGTATATCGTCGCCCACGGCATTTCCAGCATGGTCGAAGGGGAGAAGGTCTTAATCGGCAGCGCCCACTTTGTATTTGAGGATGAGAAGTGCGTCATTCCGGAGGGAGAGCAGGAGAAATTTGACGCTCTGGACCCCAGCTACTCTCACCTGTACCTGTGCATCGGCGGGGCGCTGGCGGCGGTTCTGTGCATTTCCGACCCCCTGCGGGCGGAGGCCCCCAAGGCAATTGCCGCCCTTCACAGCTGCGGCTTTACCAACGTGGTCATGATGACCGGCGACAACCACCGCACCGCCCAGTCCGTGGCCAACGCCGTAGGTGTGGACGAGGTCCACGCCGAAGTGCTGCCGGAGGATAAGGCGGCCTTTATCCGGGATGCCCGGGCAAAGGGCCATGTAGTAATCATGGTGGGCGACGGAGTCAACGACTCCCCTGCCCTGTCCGAAGCCGACGTAGGCATCGCCATTTCCACCGGTGCCGCCATTGCCCAGGAGATTGCGGATATCACGGTGTCTTCAGAGGACCTGCTGGCCCTGGTCACCCTGCGGCAATTAAGCCGCGCCCTGATGGCCCGCATCCACCGGAACTACCGATTTATCATCGGCTTCAACTGCGGCCTGATTGGCCTGGGTCTCGTGGGCATCCTGCCCCCCACCACCTCCGCGCTGCTGCACAACATGTCCACATTGGGCATCAGCATGAAGAGCATGACGAATCTGCTGTAAAAAGGCAAAAATCACCCCGTCTCTAAATTGATATGCTCCCTTTATGAGAGACAGTGAAATAAAAACACTGTCAATCACGAA
>USQL01000165.1 GCA_900556935.1 uncultured Eubacteriales bacterium
GGGGGCTTCTACCGGCGCTTCCTCCACAGGGACGGGGGGTTCGACGGCAGCTTCCACCGGTGCCGTTTCTACAGCGGCGGGGGCCACAGCCGGTGCTTCCTTTCCGGCAGAAGCGGCAGGGGCTGCTTCCGGGACGGCTGCTTCTTCTACAGGCGCTGCAATTGCGGCTGCCTTTGCGGGCTCCGGGGCCGCCTTTTTGCGGGACTGCCTTTTTTTAGGGGCCTCGGCGGTTTTGTCTGCCTCCGGCGGCGTTTGGGCACGCCTCCGGGTGGTCTTTGAGGCCGGGGCGGGGTCCGCTTTTTTGGTCGATCTCTTTTTCACGGGCTTCTCCGGAGTAGCAGCCGCGGCCTCCAGAGGGGCCTCTTTCGTTTTCGGCATGGGATCTTACCTCCTAAAAGAAAATAGTAACAAATTCGACAAATGAGAACCGGTCAAAACCGGGGATACATGGGAATATCAACAAACCCTAGCACCAGTATAATACATTTGCACGGGAAATGCAATCGGAATAATTTCAGAAGTTTTCGGAAGAACATATTTACAGACCGTGGTCCTATGTGGTATGATAGCAAAAAAGATGGATAATAAAGAGGGAAAACCAATGGATTATATTGTTTTGGACATGGAATGGAATCAGCCCTGGCCAGGCTCCCCGTCTTCCAAGAAGCCTCTGCCGGTGGCAATCCGGGGGGAGATTATTCAGATTGGTGCTGTCCGGGTGACGGAGGAGGGCCGCGTTGCGGATGAATTCCAGATTATGGTCCGGCCCAAGGTCTACCGGCACTTAAACCGCCGGGTCAGCAAGCTCACGGGCATCAAGGAAACCCAGCTGCGGGAGGAGGGCGTGCCCTTTTCGGAGGCCATGGAGCGCTTCCGGGCCTGGTGCGGGGAGGACATTATTTTTCTCACCTGGGGCTTTGACGACATTGGCATTCTCCGGGAGAATCTGCGGCTGTACGGCCTGGAGGAGGGCTGGACGAACCGGTGGTACAATGCCCAGATGATTTTCAACGCCCAGACCGACGGCTCCACTGCCCAGAAGGCCCTGAAAACCGCCATGGAGATGTTTGAAATCGAGGCAACCCGCCCGGCCCACGATGCTCTGGGGGATGCCTACCATACGGCCCTCATCTGCGCCCGGCTGGACCTGCGGCGGGGGGCGGAGGAATACGATTCCGCCCTGCGCAGCCACGAAAACGGCTTCCATGGAGCAGAGCTTCCCGGCTGCATCCAGCGGGAGGTCTTCCGGGATTTCCAGGACAAGACGGCGGCGCTGGCCGCCATGTCCGGCAAGGAGAACCGCTGCCCCATCTGTGAGCGGCAGATGCTGGGCTCCCGCTGGTTTGCCCAGCCGGGGCACCGGTATATGGACCTGGCTGCCTGTCCGGAACACGGGAAATTCTTAATCCGCATCCGCCTGAGCGAGCAGCCGGATGGGCTCATTCGCGTCAGCCGCCTGACCTATGAGGCCACCTCCGAGGCCGCCGAGGCCTACGCCCGAAGGGCCGAAAAGGCCGACCCCGAGGAGCGCCCTCGCCGCCGGAGAAGAAGACGCTCCCACGGGGCCGGAAAGCAGAAAACAGAATGACCGGGGAATCCCACCGGATACGGGCAGCTTGCCCGGAAATCAGAAAGGCGTGACGTTTGCGGTCACGTCTTTTTGTTTTGAAAAATTTTCTCCGCACGAGGGTAAAAATCCTACTGTGTAGATGTAAGGCCTTACAATCAAAAAGAGTAACCCAAGGAGTAACCCATGGAAGATTTACAGATCATCGAGCTTTTCTTTCAGCGCTCTGAGGAAGCTGTTTCGCAGACGGACCGAAAATATGGCCGTTTTTTGCGGAGTGTTGCCGGGCGGATTCTTTCTATCCCGGAGGATTCCGAGGAAGTCGTAAACGACACCTATCTGGCGGCCTGGAACAAGATTCCGCCGGAGGTGCCAAAAGCGCTCAAATACTACTTATCCCGCATTACCCGGAATCTGGCCCTGAGTCGGTTTGACTATGGGAACGCCCAAAAGCGTTCCGCCTTTGCGGAGGTCGCCATTTCCGAGCTGGAGGAGTGCATTCCGGATCCGGCGGCACAGCCGGAGATGCGTGCCGAACAGCGGGAGTTGACGAAGACCCTGAATCGGTTTCTGTCCGGACTGAGTGGAATCGACTGTGCCTTGTTTGTTGGCAGATACTACTATAATCGGACAGCGGCAGAACTGGGAGGAAAGTACAATATGCGGGAGTACCAGGTAAAATACCGGCTGAAAAAGCTTCGGGCGGAACTGAAGCGTTTTCTGGAAAAGGAGGGCTATACACAATGACCGTAAAGGACCTTTACAGCGCAATGAGCGGTATTGAGGATCGATATCTTGCTATGGCAGACGCTCTCAATAAGGAGGATATTTCTATGAAAAAGCACAGCGGTAAGCTTCGGTTTTTTTTGATTGCGGCAGCGCTTGTCAGCCTGCTGGGCGTTACAGCCTATGCGGTAACGGCGAAAATTCAGCTGAACACCAAGCGGTATATGCAAGGGACCGGAGAAAGCGTAGATGCAAATGCCTCTGTACCCTATGAGGCGGAAATCAATTTTCAATCGACAGCCGATACCTATGAGGGCCTGCAAACGTATTGCCCTACTTGGCTTCCGGAGGGCTATCGTCTGCGTTTTGTCAGTGACAAGGCCTATGGACACCAGACGCTGCACTTTGCGACGGCATCGGATGAAAGCGCCCTCGTGCTGGAGACGACCCGGGGAGACAACGCCACCGACCTGGTGCTTGAAAGCGTCACAAAGGAAGAACCCATCACCGTGGGGAGCCTTCCCGGAACACTGTATACCTGCACCGGCGGTGAGCGGGTGCTGCTCTGGACGGATGAGGACCGGGGCGTTGGGTTCATGCTGCTGACGGGAGACATGGAGCTGGATTTGATGCGGGTTGCCGAAAGCATCCAGCTGAGCCCGGACCTGAAACCCACGAATGCAGACCGTTACCGGCTGGCGCTGGAGGAGCTGGGGGACTATCAAATCACCGGCCTGCCGGAAAATTACCCGGAGACGGAATTTATTGCCAGCCCCAGGGAAGATGGCAGCGGTTGGTTCGCCTATGTGTATCGCTGGTATATTGATGCCAAGAAAAATTCCACAGTGGAACTGAATTATGAAACTTTCCTCCTGAATGGGGACAAGGATGGGGATTCTGCCCAGAAGTCAGAGCCGGTTCCAGAGACTCCGGATTCAATTCTGGAAATGAACGGCGGCGGAGAAGCCACAACGGTCCAGGGAATGCCCGCCGCAGTAACCCAGGGACATATCGTCTGGGTGGATTGGGAGAACAAGGTGGTCTTTCAGATCACCGCAGACAGCATGACCGCTGACCAGCTGCAACAACTGGCGGACAGCGTTCAAAAGGTGCGATAATACGCAAAAGACGTTCGGTCCAAGTTTTTTGGATCGAACGTCTTTGCGCCCTCTTTGTGTCCCTAGAAAAACAATTTTGCGGTCCAGGCGGCGGCGGTAAACCCTACCAGGT
>USQL01000166.1 GCA_900556935.1 uncultured Eubacteriales bacterium
CCGCCCCAAAATGACAACACCCATAAGGAGAAACAAAACCATGAGTAAGAAAAATTTTGCAAGCAAATTCCTGGCCCTGATGCTTCTGGTGCTCATGGCCCTGTCTCTGGCCGCCTGCGGCGGGGAGGACGGCGGCACAGGGGCAAGCGGCGAGCCGAAGAATGCCCAGGAGGCGGCCAAAGTGTACAGTGACCTGATGGACCGGGAAAATGCCATTTTCTCGGAGAATACGGCCCTTTGGGAGAAGGTTTTTCTGGCGGCGGACAAGGGAATGGCTATGCTGGAGGACGGCAAAAACTACGGGGATTTCCTGCTCAGCACCATCGAATCCATCCAGGACCAGTTTACGGCAGAGGAGCTGGAGCTCCTTCGGGGCGAGGCGAAAAAAATCAGCGACATTGAAAACAAGCTCACCGCCCTGGAGGAAAAATTCCCCGATGTAGCGCAGGAGCCTGGGGATGATGCCGCGAGCATGCCCGGAGGCAGCGACATGGCCGCACCCTCCGGCAGCGGCCAGAAGTTCCCCGCCTTTGAGGGCAAGGACCTGGAGGGCAACGAGGTAACCAGCGAGGAGCTGTTCTCCGGCAACGCCGTCACCGTGGTGAATTTCTGGTTCACCACCTGCAATCCCTGCGTGGGAGAGCTTGCCGAGCTGGACGCGCTGAATAAGGAACTCGCGGAGAAGGGCGGCTCCCTCATCGGCGTCAACACCTTCACGCTGGACGGCGACGAGGCAGCGATTTCCGAGGCGAAGGACGTGCTGGCCAAGAAGGGCGCCACCTATCAGAATGTGTATTTTGACTCAGATGGTGAGGCGGGAAAGTTTACTACCAACATCTTTGCTTATCCCACCACCTATGTGGTCGACCGCAGCGGCAACATCGTAGGCGACCCCATCGTAGGAGCCATCACGGAAAAGAACCAGGCCCAGGCTCTGCAAACGCTCATCGATCAGGCCCTTGCCGCGGACATGGGCTGACAAAGGAATGCTTTCCGAATGCGGACACATCTGTGAAAAAAGCCGGAATATCCAGAGGATACCCCGTTATCCGCAGTGTACGCCGCAGGCATCCGTGGATGCCTGCGGCGTGCTTTTTCTCGATCATCCAAACGGATTGCCGCCTGTCAGAAAGCTCTGACAGGCGGCAAAATGATATATCCACTATTCCGAAACCGATCGCGGATTACTCCTTTTGCTGGGCAGTCTGCTGATCCTGGCGGATAAGTTCTCTGACGGCAGTGACTGCCACTTGAATGGTTTCATTCATATCTCCCCGGTTGTTCAGGATACATCCTGCCCGCACCCGGCGAATGGAGCTGACCACAAAAAGCGCCGCGGACTCCATTTCGCTTGCCAGCACACCGCCCTTGGTCCAGGCTGCGTACTGATAATCAAGCACCGGTGCCGTTGGCATACTTTCCGGCTCGGCTTCCCCGTAAAAAGCGTCCTTGGACTGGACGATGCCCACATGCGCACGCTTGCCGCAAAGCTTGGCAGACCGAACCAGAGCATTTACCACCTCATAGTGCGCTACCGCCGGATAAGCCAGTGGAATATACTGCCGGGTGGTTCCCTCGTCCCGGACTGAGCCAGTGGCGATGATGCAGTCGTTCAGGTCAAAGTAGTCCTGCAGCATTCCGGCAGTGCCGATCCGGATAAAGGTGTCCGCGCCAACCGCAATCAGCTCTTCTACCGCAATTGCGGTGGAAGGGCCGCCAATACCCGTGCTGGTCACAGAGACAGGAACGCCATCCAGCATGCCGGTATAGGTTACATACTCCCGATGATGCGCTACTTTGCGGGGTGAATCCAAATACTTGGCAATCATCTCAACGCGACCCGGATCTCCGGGAAGGATGACATACCGACCCACATCGCCCTTGGAAAGCTCCACATGATATTGCTGACCGTTGTCATTTAAGGCGTACATAAAAACTAAACTCCTTCGTATTTTGGGTTCCTGCTCACAGAATCAATTCTGTGATGCACTTCTTGAGCCCGGAGGCGTCCAAGCGGAGACAGGTTGTGGCGTTAGGCGAGCAGCCGCTTTGATGGCAATGATCCACCGCAACGGCACCGTAAGCCAGGCCCCGGTTCGTTTCCACTCTGGTGTAAGCGGAAACCGACTCCAGCACCAATTCCGGACGAAGCGCCACAGCCATCGCGGCAGGGTCGGCAAAGTCCAGGGCTTTCTCTCCAAACCGACGTTCGTTCAGCTCAATGAGATTGTGGTTAATATCCAGGCAGAACTTTGTCAGCGAAGAGCCGGAATTGCCCATGGCGGTAAGCTCTGCTTCTGTGAATAGATACTCGTGAATGCAAAGGTTCCACCCCACCAGAACCACGTCTGTCCCGGCATCCCGCAGCACAATATCCAGAGCCTCCGGATCCATGCGCGCGTTTCCCTCTGCCAAGGGGGTGGCATTGCCGAAATAAGGGCCTGTTCCGGCCATCAGCACAATCCGCTTGAGCTTAGAAAGTGTTTTCGGCGAACGAAGACTGATCCACGCCAGGTTAGTGGCAGGCCCAAGGGCAACCAGTTCATATTCCCCCGGATGCTCCTCAATGATATGAATCAGGAAGTCCACTGCATGTATGGGCTCCGCCTTCAGGCTTGGAGCCGGCAGATTCAGATCCCCCATTCCGTCCTTCCCGTGAATGGTGTAATCCTTGTTGACTAGGGGCTGGTTCAAAATTCCAGTGGAAAGCCCCTGGTAGACCGGCGGCGTATAGGTTCCCGCTCGCTCAATGGTAAGCAGGGCATTATAGGTAGCCTGCTCCACCGGCACGTTGCCCATGACGGTGGTCACCGCTTCCACCCGCACGGAAGGATCCCGCAGTGCCATAATCAGGGCAACTGCGTCATCGCCGCCTACATCCGTATCAATTAACAGTTTTCTCATCGTTACTCCCCTTTATTTGCCGTCTGCTTTTCCACTTCCAGTTCCTTCGCGCCCAGTGCGAGGGCACGCTTTTTCTCCTGATTGCGCCGTGCCTGACCAATGATGACCAGGCCTACCAAGGTTGTGATATAAGGAGCCAGGGAGGCCAGCTGCGGCGGCATACGGGAGGTTTGCAGTGCTATGCCGAAAGCGTCTGCCGCACCGAATAGAATGGCACACAAAAGGGTAAGCACCGGATGTCCGGCACCCAGATTCTGTGCGGCGATGCCATTGAATCCGCGTCCGTTCATCATATCCCGGGTAAAGAACGGGGTATAGCCCATAGACATAAACATACCGCCAAAGGAAGCCAGCACACCGCCGATCATCAGGGCGATAATCTGAACCTTAATCACATTGGTGCCTACCGACTCCGCCGCCTCAGGACTTTCCCCTACCGAACGAATCCGCAGACCCAGGGGCGTCTTATAAAGCAGAATGTAGACCAAAATAACAGACAGATATGCCAGATAGGTCAGCAGGTTCTGTCCGGAAAGAATCTGCCCGATAACCGGGATATCCTGAATGAAAGGAATGTTCACGACAGGAAACTGCAGGCTGTTCAGAGAAATGGAGC
>USQL01000167.1 GCA_900556935.1 uncultured Eubacteriales bacterium
GACGGTGACCTTCACGCCGGTCTGCTCGGTGTAGGTCTTGGCCAGTTTCTGCCAAGCGGCATCGGACTCAGGCTTGAAGTTCAGGTAGTAAACGGAGCCAGTGGCAGAGGCGGCAGGAGCCTCGGTCTCGGGGGCGGCAGTGGTATCAGCCGCGGGAGCCGCGGTAGTTGCCGCAGGGGTCTCGGTCTTGGCACCGCAGCCGAACAGGCCGATAACCAGGACCAGGGACAAGGCGATCGCTAACATCTTTTTCATAATCGTTCCTCCAAACGTAATTCTGCAAAACGGCAAAGGCCGTATCTGCAAAAAAAAAGATCCACAACAGAGTTTATACAAATCTCCATTGCGGTTACCATTATACAACCTTTCCCTATGCAAAGTCAACAAAAAGTGTTCCATTTTCCTTTGTCGAACCTGCCAAATCATCACTTCATATTTTGTTAATAGTTCACAAATCGATAAATAAACGCACAGAAATTGATAAATGTCGATTGCTTTTTGTCGAAACCACCGAACAGGTTATCCTCGTAGGGGCCGATGCACTGCAATCGCACGAGTAGACATATCATGCGCTGTAGGGGCGGCTACCATGCCGCCCGAAACCGACGGGACAGAGCATGCTAGATGAACGTATACCCTGACGGTCAATCCCCCAGCCTTCTCCTGCTTGGAGAAGGTGGCCCGCAGGCCGGATGTGGAGGGGACCCCTTATGGGATTGCCGTGCTGAAAAAGACGTTTCGGTTTCAAATTCCGTGTTATAGCTGTGTTTTCGCACGAACTCCGGCACTTGTTATAGGTGTCCCCTCCACATTCCCCCGCTTCGGCGGGGACCTTCTCCAGCAGGAGAAGGCTAGAGGCTTTGGTTTTCAGGGTATACGAATTCGCCCGGGCCTTCTCGTTCCGCTACTCTGTACCGCCCCTCATCAGTCAGGGCTGCGCCCTGCCAGCTTCCCCAAGGGGAAGCTTTTTTCTCAGAACCACAAATACTCCATAAACCCCGGGACCTGTTTTTCCCAGTCGGCCTCGCAGTGGCGGCCGCCCTCCTGGCAGAAGATGGTGGCCATGGCCCCCTGCTTCCAGAAGGCCTCCGCAATTTCCCGGTTGGCAATGGCGGTGGGGCTGAACCTGCCCACCTTTTTGGTCTCCTCGGTGCCCCAGCTGAGATAGACCCGGGTGTCCGGGTGGATGTTTTGGATGCTTCCCAGCAGCTGGCGGCGGCACAGACGAATGACGCTGCTGAGGCAGGCGGCCTTGGAAAAGACATCGTTATAGGCGGCCACGCCGTAGATGGACATCAGCCCGCCCATGCTGGAACCGGCGATGCCCGTGGCCTCCCGGAAGGGATAGGTCCTGTAGTGCGCGTCCACCCAGGGCTTGACCTCCGTAGTCAGCCACTGCATGGTTTCCCTTCCCATGCCGTGGATCTCCCCCAGGGAGCCGCCGCGGACATCCCAGGGGCAGTATTCGTCCAGCCGTTCCCGGCCCTGGTGGCCGCACTCCATGCCCACCACAATCATCCTCTTGCCCCAGTGGTCCAGGAAGGTCTCCAGGCCCCAGCACTTGCCGTAGGTGGCATCGCTGTCCCGGAACAGGTTGTGGCCGTCGAAGAAGTACATGACGGGGTAGCGCTCCTGGGAATGCTCATAGTCGTTGGGCAGATAGATGTGCAGGGTCCGGTTCTGATGCTTGGGAGAATAGTCAAATGGCTGCCGCAGCACCATGGTGCCTCACCTCACGCTTCATATTTGGGCTCACAGGTCAGATTGACCCCCAGGCGCTTGAACATATTGATGTCCACGCCGGAAAGCAGCACGCTGGAATGGACCTCGCAGCCCCGGAGCTTGTTCAGCTGCTCCATGGCCAGCTCTGCCGTGGGGTTGGTGGCCGCGGAAATGGACAGGGCAATCAGGGTCTCGTCGGTGTGCAGTCTGGGATTTCGGTTGCCCAGGTGGTCCACCTTTAAGTGCTGAATGGGGTCCAGTACCGCTGGGGCGATGAGATGCAGCTCGTCGGGAATCCCGGCCAGAGTTTTGAGGGCGTTGAGCAACAGCGCGGAGGAGGCACCCAGCAGGTCCGAGGTCCGGCCGGTGACAATCCGCCCGTCGGGCAGCTCCATGGCGGCGGCGGGGCCGCCGGTCTGGGCGGCCCGCTCCAGGGCCGGGGCAACCACCAGACGTTCTTCCGGCTTCACACCGGCCTTTTTCATGAGCATTTCCAGTTTCCTGACCACGTCATCGGCTACCTTGCCCTTCTTCTGGTCCTCCAGGGCGGTGTAGTACCGGCGGATAATCTCTTGCCGGGAGGCAAAGCAGGCGGCCTCGTCGTCAATAATGCAGTTGCCCACCATATTCACGCCCATGTCCGTGGGGGACTTGTAGGGGCAGTAGCCCAGGATTTTTTCAAAAATGGCAACCAGCACCGGGAATGCCTCCACGTCCCGGTTGTAGTTCACGGTGGTGACCCCGTAGGCCTCTAAGTGGAAGGGGTCAATCATGTTCACGTCGTTTAAGTCCGCGGTGGCCGCCTCGTAGGCCAGGTTCACCGGGTGGTTCAGGGGCACATTCCAGATGGGGAAGGTCTCAAATTTGGCATATCCCGCGGTGTTCCCCCGCTCGTGCTCGTGATACAGCTGGCTTAAGCAGGTGGCCAGCTTTCCGCTGCCGGGGCCGGGGGCCGTCACCACCACCAGGGACCGGGTGGTCTCAATATAGTCGTTCTTGCCAAAGCCATTCTCGCTTACCACGAAGGAGGTGTTGGAGGGGTAGCCCTCGATGGCGTAGTGGTGGTAGACCTTGACCCCCATCCCCTCCAGACGGGCCTGGAAGGCCTTGGCGGCCATATTGTCGTGGTAGCGGGTGAGCACCACGCTGGAGACATAGAGCCCAAAGTTCCGGAAGATGTTGATAAGCCTTATCACATCCAGGTCGTAGGTAATCCCCAGGTCGCCCCGCATTTTGTTCTTTTCGATGTCCGCGGTGTTGATGGCAATGACCATCTCCACCTGATCCTTTAGCTGCAGCAGCATCCTGAGCTTGCTGTCCGGCTGGAAGCCGGGAAGCACCCGGGAGGCATGATTGTCGTCATACAGCTTGCCGCCAAACTCCAGATAGAGCTTGCCGCCAAACTGGGCAATCCGCTCCCGGATATGGCTGGACTGCATCTGCAGGTATTTCTCGTTGTCAAACGCCTTGTGAACCATGATAGCCGCCTCTTTCAAGTCAAAATCAATCTGATTTATTATATCGGATTTCCCGTCGAAACGCAATATGGGGTTCATGGAAATTTTACGGCTAAAAAGCTTCCCCTCCGGACGGTGCGTCGCGCAGCGCAAAAGCTTCCCCTCCGGGGAAGCTGGCTCGGCGAAGCCGAGCCTGATGAGGGGCAGTACAGGCTGACGGAATAAATGGCCTGGGCGAATTCGTATAACCTGACGGGAAAACCCCAAGCCTTCTCCTGCTGGAGAAGGTGCCGCCCGCAGGCGGCGGATGTGGAGGGGAC
>USQL01000168.1 GCA_900556935.1 uncultured Eubacteriales bacterium
GGCCATGCCGTCTGGGCGTTGATGATTGGCAGGGTCAGAAACACCGTGCAGGTGTCAAGCAAAGGCCCTACAAACAGGACACAGGCCAGAAATCCGAAAATCGCCATGACCCAGCGTTTTTGCGGAAGCCGCCCTTTGGCGAACAGGAAGCCCGCCAGCATTCCACCGGCTCCGTAGGCGAACATCTGCCAGGGGGTATAGGCACCCTGACCAAAGAAGAAGTTACTTGCGAAGGCGGAGACAGCCCCCACCAGGAAGCCCGCCTCTGGGCCAAAGGCCATGCCGGAGAGCATAATAATGGCGAAAATCGCTTTGAAATTGGGAATGGGAATCACCACCCGTGCGGCCACGGCTAGTGCGGAGAGGACGGCGATTACCACCAGCTCCCGTGCCTGGGGCTTGCGGCTTTCAAAAGCCAGCAGGAACGGGATGATGATTTCGATAATCACCAGCGTGCTGGTAAGATAGTAGGCTCTGCCGGTCAGCCGAAGCCCAAAAAACAGAGTCGCCGGAATAATAAGCAAGAAAATCAGGAGCGTGGCAATGTGGGACTTTTTCATTTTGCTGCCTCCTTGTTTTCTTGATACAGGCTGATGACATTCTCCGCAGTTACCGCACCGTCGAAGATATGGCGGCTCATGCGGTGGGCAGCGGTGGTGTAGAAGCTGTTGGAGCCGAAGAAGCGGCGAGGAGTGTCAGTGGTCAGGATTTGCCCATCGAAGAACATACTGACCACATCGGCGTAGCGGGCACAGAACTCCACATCGTGGGAAACCATAACAATAGTGATGCCCTGTTTTTTCAGGTCAGCCAGAATCTCGGCAAAAGTTTCCTTAAAGAAGCTGTCGATGCCCTTGGTAGGCTCGTCCAGTAGGAGCAGCTTGGGATTGGTCAGCAGCACTTTCGCCAGCGCCGCCCGTTGCTGCTCGCCGCCGGAGAGGTCATAAGGGTGGCTGTCCAGCAGCTCCGTGACCTGGCAAAGCACCGCAATACGGTCAATGGCCGCCTTGTCTTTGGTCATTTCAGAAAGATCTTCCCGGACCGTTTTTTTCACAAACAGGCTCTTGGGGTCCTGGGGAAGCATGGCGAGGCAACCGTGGAACAGCTCCGAGGATTTGTATTTTTCCACGGGCTTTCCGAACAGCGTGACTTTGCCACGATAGGGGCGGCAAATGCCGGAGATAGCTTTTAAGGTCGTGGACTTGCCAGCTCCGTTGCCGCCTAGAATGGTGTACAGGCTACCGGCAGGAATCTCGGCGCTGACACCCCGGAGAATATCGGGGCTGTCCTTTTCATAGCGGAACCACAGTTCTTTCAAAGTCAGCGCTGGATTTTCAATTTCCTCCGGCAGAGCCGGGGCGGGAATGGTGTTCTTTTCTGGCTTTGTGGGGAATTCCCGGCTGAGCCAGCTGCGGCCTTGGCGGACCGTCAGGGGGCTTTCGCCCTTGCCACCCGCGCCGTAGTAGACCCGGACGGGGGTGGGCATGGCGGCGAACATGGGGTTACTCTGCTCAAAAAGGAGCTGGCCGACCTTGCCGGGGGCATCGTCCGCAATCACCCGGCCCTTGTCCATGACTACGGCCCGGTCCGCATAGGGGAAAATATCCTCCAAGCGGTGTTCCGTGATGATAACGGTAGTGCCCAGCTCTGTATTGATTTTGCGGACAGTGTTTAGAAAATCACTAGCCGCGATAGGGTCCAGCTGGCTGGTAGGCTCGTCCAAGATCAGCACCTCCGGTTGCATGGCCATGATGGATGCCAGATTCAATAGCTGCTTCTGGCCGCCGGAAAGGGTCGCCACGTCCCGGTGGAACCAATCCTGGATGCCGAAGTAGCAAGCCATTTCCGCTACCCGGCCCCGCATGGTTTTCTGGTCACAGCCCAAGCTTTCCCACCCAAAGGCCAGCTCATGCCAGACCTTGTCCGTCACGATCTGGTCGTCGGGGTTCTGCATCACGAAGCCGATCTTCTCGGACTGGTCACGGTCCGAAACTTCTTTCAATGGAACGCCACGGAAGAAAATCTCCCCGGTGCGCTTGCCGTTGGGGGTGAGGACGGTTTTCAGCTGCCGCAGAAGGGTACTCTTGCCGCTGCCAGATTTGCCGCAGAGAGTAACAAATTCTCCTTGCTCAATAGACAGACTGACGTTTTCCAGGCTGTGCTTTCCTTTGGCGGAGGCATAGGAAAATGTCAAATCCTTAATCTCGAAATGTGCCATTGAATGGCCTCCTTTATGTGTAGTGCGGTGGGCAATAACAGAAATACGCCATAGGCTGCCAAGCCCAGACTGTTCCATCCTCCGATTCGGGCAATAGACAGCTCCGGGGTGAAGGTTGCCGTTTTGTCACCAACGAATACAACCAAACCGAGCAGTACCGAAAAAGCTGCCAGAAGCCCCCAATCCAGGCTGGTCATGGTGTAGATCATAAAGCTGCTTCGCTTTCCTGTTCCGTAGCCCCGGCTGCGCATGGAGTCCGCAGTGACCACGCTGCCCTCCAAGGCCCAGGAGGTCAAAGCACCCAGGATGGACATTCCGTCCTCCAGCTTTTCACGGTTGGTGTCTCCCTCGGCGGCTCCTTTGCCGATGGACTTTCTGGCCCCGGCGATTTGGGCGGCCTTGCGCATCAAGTTGGGAATCAGCCGCAGTACCATCACCAGCAGCAGCGACAGGGCGGGGATCACATTTCCAAACAGTGACGTAAACTTGTCGCTGGTCAGGACTGCATTGTAGCAGCCAAACCACAGCAGCATTTCCAGAAAAATCCCGCTGATGGCCATGCCATAGAGCAGAGCCTCCCAGGTGTATGGTCTGCCAAAATACCAGAACATCACCCGCTCTCCATACCGGTTGAACAAAGGGTTGATAAGGGTCAGCACCAGGAAAAGGGGCAGCATAGAAAGAATGTTCCGAAGCCCTTTTCGCCTGTGGAGAAGAAGATAATAACAGCTCCCACTGACGATCCCCACCGCAAGATACGCCGGGTGCTGGATGATCACGGCGGAGCAAATGGCTCCCAGAAAAAAGGCAAAATTCACTGCCGGATGGCGCTTGGAAAAGGCGTCACTACGCATTGTCGTCGCCCATCCAGATTTCGCCTACATCCGCACCCAGGCCGTTGCAGGTGTAGCACCAAACAATATCCTGGCCGTTTTGCAGAGTGTAGGAGGAGCAGCCATAGTTGGGAAACCACTCGTCCACTTTGTACATCCAGCCGGATTCCGGGCCGCAGTCAAACTCATACAGGTGGTTGATACCCTCAATGTAATAGCTCTCGTACATGGGGGTATAGTTGTACTCGATCTGAATATCCGCCGCCTCACAGACCTTGTTTAACACTTCAAATACCGTGTCACCCTCTTTGAAGCTGACCCTCGTCTTGGGAAGAATCGTGCCGTCTTTGGGCACAAAGGGGGCCTTTTCCTCGTTCAAATTGTCGGTGTTATCCAGGAT
>USQL01000169.1 GCA_900556935.1 uncultured Eubacteriales bacterium
CAAGGTGTCCCCTCCACATCCGCCTGCGGGCACCTTCTCCAGCAGGAGAAGGCAGAGGTTTCCCCGTCGGTGTATACGTTCATCCATTATCCTCCGTCCCGCCGGTTTTCGGGCGGCTGGTAGCCGCCCCTACGGCGTAATTTCGAAATTTTTTATATTCTTACGCCTTTGCTCCACCGTATTTTTCATGCAGGTATTCCATTGCCAGCCGGTAGCCGTCAAGGCCCTTTCCTTTGATGGTCTTTTCACAGTAGCGCCCCGGGTAAGAAATCTGCCGGAAGGGCTCCCGGGCATCCACATCGGAGATGTGGACCTCCACCGCGGGGATGGCTACTGCCTTTAACGCGTCCAGAATAGCAACGCTGGTATGGGTGTAGGCGGCGGGATTGATGACGATGCCGTCTACTTTGCCGTAGCTTTCCTGAATCTTGTCCACCAGGCAGCCCTCGTGATTGGACTGGTACTGTTCCGTTTCCACCCCCAGGGCCTTGCCCGTGTCCTCAATCAGCTTTAACAGGTCCGAAAAGCTCTGGGTGCCGTAAATGCCGGGCTCCCGGATGCCGACCATATTGATATTGGGTCCGTTTAACACAAGAATCTTCATTTTTGAACCTCCTGTCCGTGGAGCCTATCGAGAATTTCCCGGGCAACCTTTTCCGGGGTCCCGGTGTTTTCCACGGAAAAATCGGAAAACGCCTGGTACATAGGCGCGCGTTTCCGGTACATTTCCTCCAAATGCCCGGCCTTGGAAAGAGGCCGCCCCTCGGTGGGCAGGTCCGCAATGGGCCGTTTGAGCCAGACGATGGTGCCGTTTCTGTGCAGGGAGGGGTAGTTTTCCGGCCTTGTGACACAGCCGCCGCCGGTGGCAATCACCAGCCCGGATTGCTTGCCCAAATCCAGGAGGACCGCGGACTCCATGGCCCGGAAGGCGTTTTCGCCATCCTGGGGGATGATTTCGGTGATGGGCCGCCCGGCTCTTTCCTCTAAGACCGCGTCCGCGTCCAGAAATTCCCGATGCAGAGCCTTGGCCAGGGCGGTGCCGATGGTGGTCTTTCCGCAGCCGGGCATACCGACGAGAATGATGTTCTCCATCTGTAGGCGCAGGTCGTTGTAAATGGTTTCGATAACGCTGTCGTCAATGGGGGTGCCTGTATACCACTCGGCGCTCTCCTTGGCCTGGGCCACCAGCATCCGCAGACCGTTGACGGCTGGAAGGCCCCGCTGTTCCGCCTCCATCAGGAGCATGGACCGGGCGGGATTGTAAATCAGGTCCAAGACCGCCTCCAGCTTCGGAAACCCGTTCAGGTTTTCAATAACCGCCTTCTCAACCTCTGGGTACATCCCCACAGGGGTGGCGTTGACAATGAGGGAAGCGTCGGCATGGCGTTCCAGATTGCGGTAGTTGTTTTCCCCGGACCGGGACAGAACCACCACATTGGCCCCCGCCTCCTTCAAAACGGCGCACACCGTATTGGAGGCCCCGCCGCTGCCGCAGACCAGGGCTTTTTTCCCGGCAACGGAAACACCGCAGGTCCGGAGCATCACTTCAAAGCCGAAGAAATCCGTATTGTGGCCGATGAGACTTCCGTCCGTTCTCCGGACAACGGTGTTCACCGCCCCCAGGGCCTTGGCCCGGGGAGAGAGCTCGTCTAAGTAGGGAATCACCGCTTTTTTATAGGGAATGGTTACATTCAGGCCCGTGAAATCCCCGTTTTTCAAAAAGTCCTCCAGCTCCTCCGGCTCCTTTTCGAAAAGCTGATAGCTGTATTCCCCCAGCCTTGCGTGAATCTGGGGGGAGTAGCTGTGGCCCAGGGTTCTACCCAACAAACCGCATTTCATCAGACCACCTCCGAGAAGCTTCCCAAGTACTTGAATTCCTCGCAGAAGTCGCTTAGCTCACACATAAGCTGGACGAATTCGTCGGAATAGATGGAAGTCTCCAAGTCAAAATAGAACATAAATTCAAATTCCCGCTCCGGAATGGGCCGGGATTCCAGCTTGGTCACGTTGATGCCCAGGGCATAGATTCTGGCAAGGACCTTATAAAGGGCACCGGGCTTGTGGTTCAGGACCATCATAATGCTGGTCTTGTCCGCCCCGGGATAGATTTCCATATCCTTGCTGATGCAGATAAACCGGGTGCGGTTGTTGCCCTTGTCCTGGATGGAGGGAGCCAGATTTTGAAGGCCATACAGCTCCATGCAGGAGCGGCTGCTGATGGCCGCCACATCCTTCCGGCCGGAGGAGGCCACCATCTCCGCGGCTATGGCCGTATTGGCCACGGCCACCACGTTTACGTTTTTCAGGCTGTGCAGGAACGCCCCGCACTGGTTGATGGCCTGCTCATGGGAATAGATCTCCCGGATGTCCTCCAGCTTGGCACCGGGAGCCGCCAGAAGATTGTGGTCGATTTTCAGCCGGAAGGTCCGGACGATGTAGAAATTGTGCTGGAGCATCAGGTCGTATACCTTGGTCACGGACCCGGCGGTGGAGTTCTCAATGGGCAGCACGCCATATTTGCAAAGGCCCTGGTCAATGGCCCCGAACACCCCGTCGAAGGTCTTGAAGTACAGTATCATGGGGTTTTTGAAGATTTTCTCGCAGGCCAGCTGGGAGTAGGCCCCCTCCACGCCCTGGCAGGCCACCATGGCATCCTGGGGGAAGAGCTTGGGGGTTGCGTCAATGGCCTGGGAAATCTGCCGGTAGAGCTCCGGATTGCCGCCGTTGCGCTTGTTCTGATAGCTACGGCTCAGCTCAAAGACCATGGAATAGAGGGTCCTGGTGTAGGCGGCCATTTCCGGCCCCGCCTTTTTGGATACCTCCTGCAGAATCTCCCGCTCCCGGCCCGGCACCAGAATGGGCAGGCCGTTGGCCTTTTTATAGTCCGCCACCTGGGCGGCGATGTCCATCCGGCGGCAGAAGAGCGACACAAGCTGGTCGTCAATCTCGTCAATTTGCCCCCGCAATTCCTTTAAATCCATATTTTTCTCTCCTCAGGGGCGGAAGGAACCTTCGCCCAGTAAAATATCCATAAGAACGATTGCCGCAGCGGCCTCCACCACCGGCACCGCCCGGGGGACGATGCAGGGGTCATGGCGGCCCTTGACCGCCAGGTCTTTGTTTTCCATGGCGGAAAGACTGACGCTTTCCTGGGGCAGGGAAATGGAGGGGGTGGGCTTGAAGGCGGCCCGGAACAGCAGGGGCATTCCGTCGGTGATGCCACCTAAGATACCGCCGCAGTGGTTGGTTTTTGTGACAATGCGTCCCTGCTCCACCCGGAAAAAGTCGTTATTTTCGCTTCCCGTCATCTCCACCACGGCAAAGCCCGCGCCAAACTCCACGCCCTTCACCGCGGGGATGCCATAGAGCAGCTGGGAAAGCT
>USQL01000170.1 GCA_900556935.1 uncultured Eubacteriales bacterium
GGGGTCCCAGGCGGTGTAGCCCCGGGCCTCAAAGGTGGCCCGCAGACCGCCGGAGGGGAAGGAAGAAGCGTCCGGCTCGCCCCGGACCAGCTCCTTTCCGGAAAACTCCATAATGACCCGCCCGTCGCCGGTGGGCGAAATAAAGGAGTCGTGCTTTTCCGCGGTAATGCCCGTCATGGGCTGGAACCAATGGGTATAGTGGGTAGCCCCCTTCTCCAGGGCCCAGATTTTCATTGCTTCGGCGATTTCGTTGGCCACATCCAGGGGCAGTGTGGAGCCGGTCTGGATGCAGTTTTCCCAGGCTTTATAGACCTCCATCGGCAGGCGCTGCTTCATTACCGCCTCGTTGAAGACATCGCTGCCGAAGATTTCGGGGACATTCAGGATTTCAGCCATGATTGCGGAACATTCCTTTCCAATTGCGTTTCTATGCTGATTGTAAGACAGCGGGGCCAAAAAAGCAAGAGACGAATCTATGCAAATCCGGACCTGTTTGTCCATCATCTTTGTGTAACTTCTATATTTCTCCCTCGTGGAGCTGGGCCCGGGCGGCCTTGGCGGCTTTTAAAAGGCTTGTCAGGTCCGAGGCCAGATATTTTCGAAGCTGCTCGTTGGCCCGCAGACGGCCCAGGTAGTTGATAAGGCTCTTGGGCTGCAAAATATCGTCCGTGACCTCCACGTCTCCGGAGGTCAGAAGGTCATAGAGGGTATTGACCATACGAATCCGGTCCTCCCGCTCCATGCCGTCCAGCCACTTCTCGATGGTCAGCCGCAAAAACAGGCTGTTTTCCGTCAGCGCCTCCATGCGGGTCATCCGGGTGCCGCAGATGTCCCAGCTGAAGGGGTCGTGCTGCATGATGCCGGTCTGGGAGCTTTTGACGATGTTAATCTCCTCCAGCCGGTAGAGAATCATGCCGATGATGGAGCCCTGGGGCACATAGGTCCTGATTTTGGGAAGAATGGCCTGATAGCCCGGGTCGTCCAGGAACTCCCTGGAAAAACCGGGGCCCTCCTGATTGTAGATTTCCAGAACCCGGGAGCGAATCACCGGGGCGCTCTGGGAGACGGCGAAGACCGCCACGTTGCCCCCCTTGGAGTGGCCGGAAACCCGGACGGGGCCGCTGTAGACCATGAGTACGTCCTGCAAATACTGCTTGGCCAGGGCCTGGGAGGGAATCACCTGGCGGAAGGACATGCTCAAATCCTCCTTCCAGCCAACAAGGGTATTGTCCGTGCCCCGGAAGGAGACGAAAAGGCTGCCATCGTCCAAGCGGAAGGTGATGCCCGCAAACTGGGTATCCCGCTCCTTGATGAACTTGGGCCGGTATTCCAGGACATGGGTGTCCCCAAACCGGCGGCTCTCCCCTGCCAGACGCAGCAAATCCAGGTCGTTTTCCGCCCGCACATAGCCGGGCGGCTCCGGATAGGAGAAAAATTCCGCCACCGCCTGCCGCAGGGGAATCTCCGCCTCCGGCGTAAGCTCCACCGTCCCCCGGAAGGGAATGTAGCTCAGGGTGGAGAAAATCACCGCGTCCACCTCGTTAGGCGGAGACACCGAAAACGGCAGATCGCCCCGCCAGCGAATATAATCCATCATATCACCCATGGGGTAGCCTCCTTTGATTTTCCATAAGTATATCAGCCCTCAAAGGAAATTTCAAGCGGAAGCCTTGGGCTCAAAAAAGCTTCCCCCTCGGGGAAGCTGGCAGGGCGCAGCCCTGCCTGATGAGGAGCGGCACGCAGAACCGGTGCGGAGAAACCGCGGGCGAATACGTATAACCTTTAGATGGAAGCCCAAAAAGCCTTCTCCTGCTGGAGAAGGTGCCCGCCGCAGCGGGCGGATGTGGAGGGGACACCTACAAAAAGTGCCCGAGCGGGTAAGAAAGAATGGCTATCATATGGGATTTGAGCTTGAATGTCTATTTCAGCACGGCAATCTCGCAAGGTGTCCCCTCCACATCCGGCCTGCGGGCCACCTTCGGAAGCCTGAGAAGGCTTGGGGCTTTGGCTTTTCGGTTATACGAATTCGCCCGGGATTTCTCATTCCGTCAGTCTGTGCCGCCCCTCATCAGTCAGGGCTACGCCCTGCCAGCTTCCCCAACGGGGAAGCTCTTGGCAAAAAACTGTATGCTCAACCAGCTACTTTGAGCCAATACTTATCAAGCGACTGCGGCCTCTACAATTCACAAAATATTTACGCACGCAATTGGCGTGATTTTTTTGCCGTTCCCTCTTGTAACAAAGAAAAACCTGTGGTAAAATAAATTGATTTATTGAATTTATCGACCTTTGGAGGCTTCTATGAATTTGCGGATTCCCCATTAGTCCTCTGCGGTGGAGCAAAATACGAAAAATGTTACCTGGAGGAACACTATGTCTACGTTAGAAGAAGAAATCAAGCGCCGCCGGACCTTTGCCATTATCTCCCACCCGGATGCCGGTAAAACCACCCTGACGGAAAAATTCCTGCTCTATGGCGGGGCCATTGCCCAGGCGGGTGTGGTCAAGGGAAAGAAGAATTCCCGTGCCGCTACCTCCGACTGGATGGAGATTGAGAAGCAGCGCGGTATCTCCGTCACGTCCTCTGTGATGCAGTTCCAGTACGAGGGCTTCTGCATCAATATTCTGGATACCCCGGGCCACCAGGACTTCTCCGAGGACACCTACCGGACCCTGATGGCCGCGGACTCCGCCGTCATGGTCATCGACGGGGCCAAGGGCGTGGAGCCCCAGACCCGGAAGCTGTTTAAGGTCTGCGCCATGCGGCACATTCCCATCTTTACCTTTATCAACAAAATGGACCGGGAGGCCCGGGACCCCTTTGATTTGCTGGACGAGCTGGAGCGGGAGCTGGGCATTGAGACCTACGCCATGAACTGGCCCATCGGCTCCGGCAAGGATTTCCAGGGCGTTTACGACCGGGAGAACAGCCAATTGCTCTTTTTCTCCGGCGCTTCCGGCAAGAACAAGGCGGGCAAGCAGGCCATTGACCTGTATAGCCCCGAGGTTGCCCAGCTTCTGGACTCCGAGGAAAAGCACAGGCAGCTCATCGACGACGTGGAGCTGCTCTCCGCCGGGCGGGAGCTGGACCTGGAGGAGGTCCGCCGGGGGCAGCTGAGCCCGGTGTTCTTCGGCTCCGCACTGACGAACTTCGGTATTGAGCCCTTCCTGGAATCCTTCCTGAAGCTCACCCCGCCGCCCCTGGCCAGAACCGCCGACTGCGGCGTGATTGACCCCTTTGACCCGGATTTTTCCGCCTTTGTCTTTAAAATCCAGGCCAACATGAACAAGGCCCACCGGGACCGGCTGGCCTTTAT
>USQL01000171.1 GCA_900556935.1 uncultured Eubacteriales bacterium
CGCGGCAATCTCCTCCACGGTGGGTTCCCGGCCAAGCTCCTGCACCAGCTTCCGGTTGCAGCGGGTGGCCTTGTTGATGACCTCTACCATATGCACCGGGACACGGATGGTCCGGGCCTGGTCGGCGATGGCACGGGTGATGGCCTGCCGAATCCACCAGGTGGCATATGTAGAGAATTTATTTCCCTTTGTCCAGTCGAACTTATCCACAGCACGGATTAGACCCGTGTTGCCCTCCTGAATCAGGTCCAGAATGTGCAGGCCACGGCCGGAATACTTCTTGGCGATGGAGACAACCAGACGCAGGTTGGCTTCCGTCAGCTTGTTCTTGGCCTCCTGGTCTCCCTCGGACACCCGCTTGGCAAGCTCCACCTCCTCCTCGGCGGACAGAAGCTTGACCTGGCCGATTTCCTTCAGGTACATCCGCACCGGGTCATCCAGGCTGTATTCCGCGGCCAAATCCACAGGGTCGATGAGTTCTTCCTCTTCTACACTCCGCAGGTCCATGCCGTCGTCCAGACCATCGCCCAGACCGTCGCCCAGCATATCCAGGGAGTCGTCGATTTCCAGCTCGGTGGTGACAATCTGGATATTCATGGCTTCAAACCGGTCGTAGATTTCCTCAATCTTCTCCGGGGACAGCTGCATCTTTTCAAGGATGGCATTGAGCTCGGTGTCCTTGATCATGCCCTCTTTTTTGCCCTTTAAAATCAGGCTCTGCATGGCGGCCTGCAGGTCTTCGCTTTTGGTCGGCTTTTTGGCAGTACTCATAGTCAATTCCCTCTTTACCTCTTTCTCTGTTCGACATCTAACATTCTCGCCGTAAAACTATACCCCGATTTTCTCATTCTGGCAAGGGTTTTTTCAAAGTTTTCTGAATTTTTTGCGGAAACTGTCGGATTTTCTCTCACGGCACTTGGATTTTTCCCTTTTTTCGTGAAAACATACGGTTTACATTTGATGAAATATTCGGTATAATTGGTAAAATACTGTTTGTATGCCTATTTGACAGAGAGGACTTGCCCAATGACAGAACTTTCTCACATTCGTAATTTCTCCATCATCGCCCATATTGACCACGGCAAATCCACCCTGGCCGACCGGCTGATGGAGCAGTGCAAGGCGGTGGACCTGCGCCAGAAGGCGGAGCAGCTGCTGGACTCCATGGATTTGGAGCGGGAGCGGGGCATCACCATCAAGGCCACCGCCGTTCAGCTGCGCTACACCGCCGACAACGGGGAAACCTACGACTTAAACCTCATCGATACCCCGGGCCACGTGGACTTTAACTACGAGGTCTCCCGGTCTCTGGCCGCCTGTGAGGGCGCAGTACTGGTGGTGGATGCCAGCCAGGGCGTGGAGGCCCAGACCCTGGCCAATACCTACCTTGCCATCGACGCGGGGCTGGAGGTGCTGCCGGTCATCAATAAAATTGACCTGCCCTCCGCCCGGCCCAAGGAGGTCAAGGCCGAGGTAGAGGACATCATCGGCATCCCCGCCGAGGATGCCCCGGAAATCTCCGCCAAAAACGGCATCAATATCCATTCCGTGCTGGAAATGATTGTCTCCCAGATTCCTGCCCCCCAGGGGGACCGGGAAGCGCCCCTGCAGGCCCTGATTTTTGACAGCCAGTACGATTCCTACCGGGGCGTGATTGTCTACACCCGGGTCAAGGAGGGCGTGATTCGCCCCGGCATGGACATCCGCATGATGGCCACCGGTGCCGTATATAAGGTTGTCGAGGTGGGCACCATGAATCCCCTGGGGCTGACCCCCGGGGACTGCCTGGCCGCCGGAGAGGTGGGCTACGTCACCGCCTCCATCAAAACCGTCTCCGATACCCGGGTGGGCGACACCATTACAAGCCTGGAAAATCCCGCGTCCCAGCCTCTGCCCGGCTACCGGCAGGTCCAGCCCATGGTCTACTCCGGCGTATACCCGGCGGACGGGGCCAAATACCAGGACCTGCGGGACGCGCTGGAAAAGCTCAAACTAAACGATGCCTCCATGAGCTACGAGCCGGAGAGCTCCATTGCCCTGGGCTTCGGCTTCCGCTGCGGCTTCTTAGGACTGCTGCACATGGAGATTATCCAGGAGCGGCTGGAACGGGAATACAACCTGGACCTCATCACCACCGCCCCCAACGTTGTCTATCGGGTGACCAAAACCGACGGCACCGTCCTCATGGTGGATAACCCCCTGGACTACCCGGACCCCATGGAAATTGAGCTGGCGGAGGAGCCCTTTGTAAAGGCCAGCCTCATAGCCCCCCAGGAATATGTGGGCAACATTATGGACCTGTGCCAGAACCGCCGGGGCGAATTCAAAAATATGGAATACCTGGATGCCAACCGGGTAGAGCTGCACTACGAGATGCCCTTGAACGAAATCATCTACGATTTCTTCGATGCCCTCAAATCCCGGACCCGGGGCTACGGAAGCCTGGACTATACCTTCCTGGGCTACCGGCCCAGTCGCCTGGTAAAGCTGGATATCCTCTTAAACGGCGATGTGGTGGACGCGCTGAGCTTCATCCTCTTTGCGGACAACGCCTATCCCAGAGCCCGGAAAATCTGCGAAAAGCTGAAGGACAACATTCCCCGCGCCCAGTTCGAAATCCCGGTACAGGCGGCCATCGGCGGCAAAATCATCGCCCGGGAGACCATCAAGGCCCTGCGCAAGGATGTTCTGGCCAAGTGCTACGGCGGCGACATCACCCGGAAGAAGAAGCTGCTGGAAAAGCAGAAGGAGGGTAAAAAGCGGATGCGCACCTTCGGCACCGTATCTGTCCCCTCCGAGGCATTTATGGCGGTACTAAAGCTGGACGACGAATAACAGGAGGCTTCCTATGCCAATTTTGACCAAGCGTAACAACAAAACCCCTCTAGGGATTTATATTCATATCCCCTTCTGCCGCAGCAAATGCCAGTACTGCGACTTCTATTCCATGCCCTGCAAGGATGACAAGCTGATGGACAGCTACTTGGATGCCATCTGCGCCCATATCAAGGAGGCGGGGGCCCTGTGCCCCGGCTACCGGGTGGACACGGTCTACTTTGGCGGCGGCACCCCCAGCTATTTTGGAGCCGATGCTCTGGCCATTATCCTGACCACCATCCGCCGGAACTTCGACGTGGCCTCCGACGCGG
>USQL01000172.1 GCA_900556935.1 uncultured Eubacteriales bacterium
ACATGCAGTTCGGCGGCAACGACCAGTGGAGCAACATGCTGGGCGGCACCGAGCTCATCCGCCGGAAGCTGGGCAAGGATGCCCACGCCATGACCATCACCCTGCTTTTAAACTCCGAGGGCAAGAAGATGGGCAAGACTGCCAAGGGCGCCGTATGGCTGGACCCCAACAAGACCAGTCCCTACGAGTTCTACCAGTATTGGCGCAATGTGGATGACGCGGACGTGATGAAGTGCATCCGCATGCTGACCTTCTTGCCTTTGGAGCAGATTGACGAAATGGATTCCTGGAAGGATGCCAAAATCAACGAGGCCAAGGAGATTCTGGCCTTCGAACTGACCAAGCTGGTTCACGGCGAGGAGGAGGCCCAGAAAGCCCAGGCCTCTGCCAAGGCTCTGTTTGTAGGCGGCGGCGAGAATGCGGAAATCCCCACCACGGAAATCACCGAGGACCAGCTGACCGACGGCAAAATCGGCCTTCTGAGCCTGATGGTTGCCTGCAAGCTGGCTTCTTCCAACGGCGATGCCCGGAAGAATGTCCTTGGCGGCGGCGTGACCGTCAACGACGAGAAGGTAACGGACGTGAAGTTCGAGATTACCGAGGAAAGCCTCCGGCAGGGTGTCAAGCTCCGCAAGGGCAAGAAGACCTTCCATAAGGCAATTTTGAAGTAAAAAATCCATTCGGGGCGGCTGTTGTGCCGCCCCTTGGTATTTTGGCCTCTTTCCCTACAAAAGCCCGGAAAGTTTTTCAACGGTCTCCTGTCTGGCATTTCCCAAGGGCAGCCGACAGGGGCCGCAGTCGTAGCCGAGAAGGGCCATGGCTGCCTTTACAGGGACTGGATTGACCTCCCCAAACAGAGCCTCGATCAGCGGAAGCAGGGATAGCTGCAAATCTGCGGCGGTGTCAAAGTCTCCATCCAGGGCAGCGTCCACCATGGCACCCGTCATCTCCGGTGTCACATTGGAGACAACGGAGATGAGCCCCTTTGCCCCCAGGGAGAGGGCTGGAACTGCCAAATCATCGTTGCCGCACCAGACACAGAAATCCTCCGGGCACTGCTGCCGGATTTTCGCAATTTTCCGAATGTCTGTGCAGGCCTCCTTGACTCCGACGATGTTGGGAATCTCCGACAGCCGCCGGTAGACGGAAACGGGGATATCCAGCCCCGTCCGGCTGGGCACATTGTAGAGAACCACCGGAATATGTACCGCCTCGGCAATGGCTCTGTAGTGCAGGAAAAGCCCCTCCTCCGTTGCTTTGTTGTAATAGGGGCTGACCACCAGCAGCGCGTCTGCCCCCAGCTCCTCCGCGGCCCGGCTGAGGGCAATCGCGTGGACGGTGTCGTTGGAGCCGGTTCCCGCGAGAAAGACTACATTCTCCGGAATGGCCTTCCGGGAGATGCGGAAAAGCTCCAGCTTTTCGCTGTCCGTCAGCACGGCGGATTCCCCGGTGGTGCCGCAGATCACCAGGGCTCTTACGGATGCCTCACACTGCCGCCGGATGAGCTGCCGCAGCATGGGATAGTTGAGCCTGTTTTCTAAGTAGGGGGTGACCAGAGCGGTGCAGACCCCGGTAAAAATTGGTTGCTTCATTTTGAATCCCTCCCATGCAGTCTATGCGGAAAGTTCCCCGATTGCCTGTTGCAAAAATAAGGAAAATAGGATATACTATATAGAATCAAATTTCGGAGGAAATACCATTGAAAACCCACGATTTTTATTATGATCTTCCGGAGGAGCTGATTGCCCAGACCCCTCTGGAAAAGCGGGACAGCTCCCGGCTTATGACACTGGACAGGAAGACGGGAGAGGTGGAGCATAAGCATTTTTACGATATTATCGACTACTTAAACCCCGGCGACTGCCTGGTGATGAACGACTCCCGGGTGCTGCCCGCAAGACTCCTGGGCCATCGCCCCACCGGCGGCGCGGTGGAGGTGCTGCTGCTGCGGGACTTAGGGAGCAAGCGCTGGGAGTGCCTGTGTAAGCCCGGAAAGAAGATGCAGCCCGGGAACGAAGTGATTTTCGGAGACGGCGAGCTGACCGCTACGGTCCGGGAGGTCCGGGAGGACGGAAACCGGGTGGTGGAATTCCACTACGAGGGGATTTTCCTGGAGGTGCTGGAGCGCCTGGGTAAGATGCCGCTGCCGCCCTATATCAAGGAGGAGCTGCAGGACCAGGAGCGCTACCAGACCGTCTATTCCCGGGAGCTGGGCTCCGCCGCCGCCCCCACCGCCGGGCTCCACTTTACCCAGGAGCTGCTGGAAAAAATCCGTGCCAAGGGGGTCAAAACCGCCTTTGTAACCCTCCATGTGGGCCTGGGCACCTTCCGTCCCGTAAAGGCGGAGGAGGTTCTGGAGCATCACATGCACAGCGAGCTGTGCATGATGAACGAGGAGACGGCGAGGCTCCTAAACGAGACCAAGGCTTCCGGCGGACGAATCGTCTGTGTGGGCACCACCTCCTGCCGGACCCTGGAATCCCTGGTGAACGACGATGGCAGCTTTGAAGCAAAATCCCGCTGGACGGATATTTTCATCTACCCGGGCTACACCTTCAAGGCCATGGATGCCCTGATTACCAATTTCCACCTGCCGGAGAGCACTCTGGTGATGCTGGTCTCCGCTTTCGCCGGAAGAGAGCATGTTCTGAACGCCTACCGCATCGCCGTGGAAAACAGCTACCGTTTTTTTAGCTTTGGGGATGCTATGTACATCGGAAATATTTCCGAATAAAAGAAAAATTCAATCTGATAAGAAAAAGAGGGAATGTATGTTTCAGCTTCTAAAAACCGAAGGAAAAGCCCGGCGGGGGGTGTTTACCTGTGCCCACGGTACGGTTCAGACCCCTGTGTTTATGAATGTCGGCACCCAGGGGGCTATCAAAGGGGCGCTCAGCGCCGAGGACCTGAAAAGGATCGGCTGCCAGGTGGAGCTCAGCAATACCTACCATCTGCACCTGCGGCCCACGGATACTGTGGTTCGCCAGATGGGCGGCCTGCACAAATTTATGACCTGGGATGGCCCCATTCTGACGGATTCCGGCGGATTCCAGGTGTTCAGCCTGTCCTCTCTGCGGAAAATCAAGGAAGAGGGCGTGTACTTTGCC
>USQL01000173.1 GCA_900556935.1 uncultured Eubacteriales bacterium
GCTCCGGCGGAAAGACCATCCAGAAGATCTGCGCCGACACCGGTGCCAAGGTGGATATCGATGACGACGGCTCCGTCTTCATCTCCGCTGTGGACTCCGCCGCCGCCTACGCCGCCAAGAAGATGGTGGACGACATCTGCTTTGTCCCCGAGGTTGGAAAGCTGTACTACGGCAAGGTAGTCCGCATCCTGCCCATCGGCGCGTTTGTAGAGATTGCCCCGGGCCACGACGGCATGGTCCACATCTCCAAGCTGGAGAACCGCCGTGTGGAAAAGGTCGAGGACGTTCTGAACCTGGGCGACATGACCTGGGTCAAGTTCATGGGCTTCGACGAAAAGGGCCGCGCCAACTTCAGCCGCAAGGATGCCCTGAAGGAAATGGAAGGCAAGTAATAAAATTTTTTCACCAGCCGCCAAAACTGGCGGCTGGTTTTTTACCAAAAGTTCATAATTCACCGCCCCAACCTGTTTGTTTCAGATTGGGGCGGCTTGATTTTTGATTGTAGTTGAAAGACCGGGTGATGTTTTTTACCGGTGCTGCCCCATAAAGAACAGGGCCAGGGTGCCGGGGCCGGAGTGGGAACCGATGACGGCACCGACATAGTTGATGTAGACCTCCTTCACCCCGTACTGGCTTTCCAGCAGCGAGCGCAGGTATTCGGCATCCTCCGGGCAGTCGCCGTGGGAGATGAACATCACGGAATTGTCGTACCCCGACCCCAGCTCGCCAACCTTCTTGGCCATGGCCTGGATGGAGGCGCGTCTTCCCCGGGCCTTGCCCACGTTTACCAGGTGCCCCTCATCGTCCACATGCAGCACGGGTTTGATGGAGAGCATGGTGCCCATAATGGCGGTGGCGGCGTTGATGCGCCCGCCCCGTTTCAGGTACATCAGGTCATCTACGGTAAACCAGTGGCACAGGTGCAGCCGGTTATTTAGCAGCCACTGGTAGAGCTCCTGCAGGCCCAGGCCCTCGTCCCGCTTTTTGCAGGCGTAGTAGGCAAGCAGACCCTGGCCCAGGGAGGCGCACAGGCTGTCCACCACCAGAATGGTCCGGTCGGGGTACTGCTCCCGCAGGTCCCCGGCGGCGATTTCCGCGGACTGGTAGCTGGTGGAAAGGCCGGAGGAGAAGGCCAGCACCAGCACATCCTCGTCTGCCTTTAGCACAGGTTCCATGGCCTCGGTCCACTGCTCCGGGTTGACGGCGGCGGTGGTGGCGACCTCCCCCGCCCGCAGGCCGGCGTACAGGTCCTTCAGGCTCTCGTCGTTCCGGTCCGGGTAGCTCTCCCCCCGGAAATTCACCATCAGGGGCGCAACGGCAAGGCCCAGCTCGGCGTATTTCTCCTTGGTAAAGTCACAGCCGGAATCGGTGATAATTTTGTAAGACATAGCGGTTCACTCCGTTCGTAAGTATTTATATAAAAAACCTTCCCCTTGGGGAAGGGGGACCGCGCAGCGGTGGTGCTCCGTGCAGCGAATTCAAATCATCATAGCTGCCGGTGGCAGCTATACCATAATTTATGGATGAGGGCGGTACGAACCAATGAAATTAAAAATCTCAGGCGAATTCGTATACCCCCGGATGAAAGCCAAGAAAGCCTTCTCCTGCTGGAGAAGGTCCCCGCCGCAGCGGGGGAATGTGGAGGGGACACCTATAACAAGTGCCGGAGTAGGTAAGAAAATATAGTGAAAACACGAAATTTACAACCATAAACTTCTTTTTCAGCACGGCAATCCCGTCAGGTGTCCCCTCCACATCCGGCCTGCGGGCCACCTTCTCCAAGCAGGAGAAGGCAAGGGGCTTTGGCTTTCCGGTTATACGAATTCGCCCGGGGGTTCAAATCCCGTCGGTGCCTACCGCCCTCATCCATAAATTATGGTATAGCTGCCACCGGCAGCTATCATGAGTTGAATTCGATGCGCGGAGCACCGCTGCTGCGCGGTCCACCTTCCCCAAGGGGAAGGTTAAGAGAAAAGAGGAGAGCATTTGAAGTACGTTTACCAAGCGACGATTATCTTTGGCTTCACCCTGGTGGGGGAGCTATTGCATCTTTTGATTCTGCTGCCCATTCCGGCGGCGATTTATGGGCTGGTGCTGCTGTTTCTGGCGCTGCAGGTGGGGCTTGTGAAGCTCCATCAGGTGGATGCCGTCAGCAAATTTCTGATTGCCGTCATGGGGCTGCTGTTTGTGTCCCCGGCGGTAAACATTGTGGAAATCTGGGCGGACATTGCCCCCAGCCTGGGGCCCATTCTTGTCATTCTGGTGGTGTCTACGGTGCTGGTCTTCGCCGCGGCGGGGCTCACCACCAGGTGGATGCTGAAAAGGGGAGGGGAGAAAAATGGCTGAGACCCTTACAAGCACGGCCCTGTTTTCCATTGTCCTGACCCTGGGGGCCTATGAACTGGGCATCTTTTTGCAGAAAAAGCTGAAAAGCCCCATCTGCAATCCCATTTTGATTGCGGTGATTGTGGTCATCGCCGTGCTGGCTCTGACGGGGATTGCCCCCAGGGACTATCAGGCGGGCTGCAATACCTTTTCCTGGCTCCTGACCCCGGCCACGGTGTGTCTGGCGGTGCCCCTTTATGAGCAGGTGAAGGTCCTGAAAAAGAACCTGCCCGCCATTTTTGCCGGGGTGCTGGCGGGGACGGCGGTAAGCCTTGCCTGCGTTGCGGTGCTGTGCCGGGTGTTTGCCATGGAGGAGGCGATGCTCGCCTCCCTGCTGCCCAAGAGCATCACCACCGCCATGGGCATTGCCATCAGCGAGCAGCTGGGGGGCATCTCCGCGGTGACCACCGCCGTGATTATTGTCACGGGCATCCTGGGCAACATCTTCGGAAGCACCCTGTGCAGGCTCTTCAAGCTGGAGGGTCCTATCGCCCAGGGCGTGGCCTTCGGCACCGCCTCCCACGTGGTGGGCACCAGCCGGGCCTCGGAAATCTCCGAGCTCACCGGCGCGGTGAGCAGCCTGTCCCTGGTCGTGGCGGGGATTCTCACGGCTGTACTGTGCCCGATGCTATTTTCGGTACTGTAAGAAAGAGCTTCCCCCTTCGAAGCTTCCCCTTCGAAGCTTCCCCTTCGAAGCTTCCCCTTC
>USQL01000174.1 GCA_900556935.1 uncultured Eubacteriales bacterium
AGCATATCGCAACAAAGCACCAACCTACGCATTTAGGGCCTTAAAAAGCCCTATATTTCAAGGTTTTTCCCGCATAGTCGGCGGGGTATGTGAGTGTTTTATCCTATCCCCGCCATAGTGCCGCTCTAAATGCGTAGAATTTACCAGCAGAAAATCGCCGGTTTCTCTGGCTCCATACTCCCAGATATGGTATCATGGAAAAAATCAATCTGACGGGGGTATCAGGATGGACGGACAAGAAAAGCTGCTGGACTATGAAACAATCAAAGCCGCCGTTGCCGGTGAGAAGTGGGCCACAGAAAAGGTGCTGGCCCACTATGCGGACTACATCGACGAGCTTTCCACGGTGGAGATCAGGCAGCCGGGCGGCAAAGTGAAAAAAGTCATTGACGAGGATATGCGGCAGCACATTTCCTTAAAGCTGCTGGAAGCGTTGCCGAGCTTCCCGCTGGAACAAGAATAACGATCAAGAGGGCTGCACCCTCTTACGCCGCTTTGCGGCTATCACCTGCACACCCCCGAAACAGATACACCCGCTGCGCGTCTGTACCTGTTTCGGGGGCTAATAATGACTGTAACCTACGCCTTTCGGGGCTGATAACCGCCAGTTTCAAGGCTTCTCCCGCACGTTTGCAGAGGTGGGCGAATACTTTATCCTATCCCCGTCAATACTGGGTTCTAAATGCGTAGGAACAGGCAAAAAGAAAAGACGCCGGACGCAAGCGGCCACATGGCCGCCGCCTTTTTCGGGCTGGTGGCCTGTTTGCTGTCGGCAAGCTGCTTGCGGATAGATGGCCGGGGCTTGCGAATACTCACATCACGGCGCTCATCTTTGTTAATCATGGCATATACCCCGTGTCGGTCTTTTATCCTGATTGAAGTCAAATGCTTATATCCCTGCCTCCGGCTGTTTCAGCTGCTCCACAAAAGCCTTCACCTGGGGCAGCCGCAGGCTTTCCCCGCGGCAGATGAGCGTGGTATTCCTTACAAAAGGTTCTCCGTTATCGAAAACGCAGGGGCGGATGCAGCCTTCAAAGCTTTTCAGGGCGATTTCCGGAACCACGCTCCACCCAAGCCCCCGGCGGACCATTTCCACGCAGGTGGTGATGGAATCCACGGAAAGCCCGGTATGAATTCCGTCCAGGCCCTGCTCATTCATCCATCGCAGGGTGGCCGTCTCCAGCGCGGAATCCGTTTTTCGGCCGATATAGATTTGACTTTTCAGCGGTATTTCTTCCAGGCCCCTTGCGCAGATGACGCAAACTCGCTCCCGGCTCAGAAGAAACCGCGCCCCATCCCAATTGTAGTCTCCCCGGATGATGGCCGCGTCCAGGCTGCCCTCTACCATTTGGCGGTACAGATTTCGGCTCTGGTCCGTAGTAATTTGGAGCCGCACTCTGGGAAACCTTCTGTGGTATTCCGCCAAAATATCCGGGCGACTGTGTGGATGTTCTGGTCACAGATTACGGCATTGCCGTAAACCCCCTGCGGCCGGATATCCAGAAATGTCTGGATATCGCTGGCATTCCCACAGTCAGCATTCAAAGCCTCCAGGAAAAGGCTTACGACCTGGTGGGCACCCCTGACCCCCTGCAATGGGAGGACCAGGTTGTCGCCGTTGTGGAAGCCCGGGACGGCACTATTCTGGATGTGGTCCGAAAAATCAAGCCCTACCGCTTCGACTGACGCTTTAAGGTCAAATCCGACGTGGACCGTTTCGCCGGTGAAGCCGACCAGTTTGACGATATTACCATGCTCTGCCTCAGCCGGAATCAGCCGGAATAAAATTTCTGCCTTTCTGAAGGGCATTTCTCCCGTCAGAAAGGCAGTTTTTTTACTTTTCGTCCCGAATTCTCGGCAGGTTCCACCGGTAGTGGGCGGCAAGGCACCGCAGGGCAATCACCAGGGAGAAGCCCAGCACCATGGCAACCCGGTCCCCCAGGCCACGGGTCAGAATCAGCAGAATTCCCCCCGCAATGGCCGCCACCGCGTAAATGTGTTTCAGGAAAATGTCCGGAATCCGCCCGGCCAGCACATCCCGCAGGGTTCCGCCGCCGACCGCGGTCAAAAAGCCCAGGAATACCAGCAGGAAGGGCCTGTCGCCATAGCCGCACCGGATGCCCACCATAATGCCGTCCACCGTAAAGGCGGCCAGTCCCAGGGTGTCGAACCAGAAAATCATCTTGTCATACAGCGGGGCGATGGCCTTGGGCATATGGGTGTGCAGGTAAAAGAGGACAAACACAATCACCGCCACCACGGCAGCAATGCCCACATACAGGGGATTTTGAAACATATTGGGGGGGATGCTGCCCACAGTGATGTCCCGAATCATACCGCCGCCGCAGGCCGTGCTCACCGCCAATACAATAATGCCAAACAGGTCCATTTTTTTATCCACACCCACCAGTGCCCCGGAAATGGCAAAGGCAATGGTGCCGATGAGATCAAACAAAGCAACCAATACTTCCGTCATCGTCTACCGTTTCCTTTTTCGAGATTCCGGAATAGTATACAATGGTTTGTGCGGCTTGGCAACTGTTTCTTTTTCAAGCCACCTTCCGGAGCCGCCGGTACAGCCACCCGGCCCCGGCGGCCAGGGGAATCCACAAAAGCATAAACCGGGGGCAAATCTGGCCGCAGAAATTCCCGGGAACGCCCCGGTAATCCCAGACGGAATAATCCCTGTTAAACAGGAGCCCCACCGCCAGCTCCACCATGGTAATAATCCCCGCTCCCGCCAGGGGCCTGAAAATCCCTGGCAGCCGGGGGCGCACCTCCTCCAGCTTTCCCAGCAGCAGAAAGCAGATGCCGCCCGCCAGAAACATGCTGTAGTGGCTGCGGCCCCGGTAGAGAAGCTCCAGCGCCACATACCCGCCGCCGCCCAACAGGAACAGCCCGACCATACAATCACCTCAAAGAGAAGCATTGCCAAAATTTTTCAAAAAAATTCAAAATAGGGCTTGACAAAGCAGGGTGTGTCGGATATAATACAGAAGCTGTTTCGGCGGTGCCGGAATTGCATTGACCACATGGCGGCATAACTCAGTTGGTAGAGTAGCCGGTTCATACCCGGTAT
>USQL01000175.1 GCA_900556935.1 uncultured Eubacteriales bacterium
GGTGTTTACCACGAATTCTCGTCGTGGATGACTTCCAGGCTGGGGTCGATGGGTTCTTCCCGCATGACGGAGCGCATGTAGCGGTTGATCTGGTCCCGGATGCCCTGGCGGTTGATGACCCGGGGGTCAAACAGGTCGTGGGTGACCCAGACCAGGTGGATGCCAAGCTCGCGGGCCTTTTCCTCAAACTGGCCGTGCATCCCGTCCAGGGCCTTGCAGCTCATGTGCTCCCAGAGGATGACCATATCGGCGTTGAATTCCTGGCAGAACTCCCACAGCTCGTCAAGCAGGACCTTGTAGCCGCCGTGGGTGCGGTTGCGCATAATCATATTTTCCGTCAGCCAGGCCATATCGTAGATGGCCTGCTCCCGGTTCTCCGGAGCGTCTTCCTCTACAAGCTGCCTGGTGGAGACCATGCTCAGCATGTCTGTTAAGGGCACGATGCCCCAGCAGTTGAGCAGCCACAGCAGGAAATCCATATAGAAATGGGACTGCACACCCCAGACAATGGCCCGGTGGCGGTATTCCTTGGCCATGCGCTTTTTCTTGGCGTAGGCCTGCTCGGCAAGCCGGGCGATGGTCCGGTCGGCCTCGATAAACTCCGGCACCTTGCCGCAGATGGCCATGTAGTTGGTCTCGGTGTACAGGGCCAGATTGGAGCCAAAGACCTGGGGGTAGTCGGTTTTGTTCATATCCAGCCATTCCTGGCGGTACTTGGTGGAGATATTCACCCGCTTGGCGCACTCAAAATAGTACTTCCAGTCCCATTTTTCTCCGGTGTGCTTTTCGATAAAGGCGATGGCGTTCCGGATTTCCTGGGCGGCGTACTCCTGCACGTCCTCCTCCCGGTGGCGCAGAGGGGCGGCCAGCTGGAAAACAGGGACACCGTCCTCCAGCTCCAGGCGCTTGGAAATCACGCCGTTGCCCATTAAGGAGCCATCACAGGTGGTGTTGCACTGGACGGCACAGGCACCCAATACAGGTGCGTCGTCGTCAATGGATACGCCGGCCTCCGCCTCGGGCATGGGGCACACGTCACCGGCAAGGCCAAATTCCTGGGCAACGTCGATATAGTGCAGGGCGGCGGTCTGGTTTAAAAGTACGGAGACGTAGGTAGAGGGGGTCTCCCGGCTCAGGCCCTTCAGGGTGGGGAAGCCCATCATCACGGCGGTCATCTCGTTTTCGTCCACCAATACCACCTTCTTGGAGAACTCGGTGTCGTTGCCGATGCGCCGGTCGCCCCGGAAGAGGTTGTCCAGGAGCTTTGCCACGTCCTTGATAATCAGGTCCTGCTCCGTGTGGCAGATGCGCAGGTATTCCTCCCGCAGACCCTGGGTGTGCCGGTCCACCATCATGGGCACGGCCAAATAGTTTGCCATCCAGCGGTAGCGGAACATGGCCTTGACGTTCCGGGGCTTGGCCACAAAGCCCGCCAGGGTTCCCATAATGCCTAACCAGCACTTATAGTCGTACAGGGTGTCTTTGAGCCCCCGCCACTCCCGGCGGGAGCGGACCTTTCCGTTGGTGTAGAATTTACCCAGCCGGTCGGCGCCGATTTCCCTAGCCACGGGCCGCACCTCCTTGAATCTTCTTGATTTCCATGCTCTCTACAAAGGCCTGTACCCGGGTCCGCAGCTGGCCGGAGGAGCCCACGGCATAGGGCCGGTCCACGGACAGGACGGGGTAGCCATACTCCTCCCGGAGAATGTGGGTGCCCATCATGCGCTCGTAGGCCCAGGGGTCACAGAACTTGACCTGCTCGTAGAGAATGCCGTCGGCCTTGTATTCCTTGGCAAGTTGATCAACATAGGCCCGTCTGCCAAGCATCTTGGGCATATCCATATACCGGGGGCACTGGCCCCGGTACATATACTGGCGGCAAATCTGGGTCAGAGCGTCCTCGGTGTCGGTAAGCTCGATGGGGTCCCGGCCCGGGAAGGAGCCGTAGCAGAACCGGTCGGCGCAGACGTAAGCGCCGCTCTCCTCAATAAGCTTGACCATATCGATGTCGTCCACCTCAGAGCCTACCAGAACCACCCTTGCCCGGAAGGGGGACTTGGTGTCGGGGATGCGGGTTTTCAGCTCCTCCAGGGTCTCTTCCAGCATGGGGATGATGAGATACTTGGGGGCCACGTAGCTGACGAGGTTGATAATATGGTATTCGTAGCCGGTAATCCGGGGGTTTAACTCCTTCCGGTAGTCTCCGATGGCACGAATCAGACGGCACAGGTGGTTGTGCTCCTCCACGGCGGAACGAATGGCGGCATCGGAAATATCAATGCCGAAGTGCTCATTCAGGGGTGTCAGAATGTGGTTTTTGCACTGCAATACGTAGAGATTCAGGCCGTTGTCGTCGGCCTTCATGGGGATTTCCATGTAGGAGTAGAAGAAGTGCTCCTTTTCCATGGTTTTCAGCAGCTCCATGTTCTCCACGCACCGGTTCATCATGGAGCAGCCGTCGGGGGTGAAGATGCAGTCGGCAAAGTTATAGCCGCCCTCAATGGCCCGCTCCAGAAGGGCCCGGGTGTACTCGCAGAGGAAGCTGGTCATATAATAGGTGCCCATTTCCAGCGAGCCGGTACGGGGTGCCCGCAGACGGGCGGAGAAGACTCCCGGAAGGTTCAACAGGGGCTCCGGCACGTTTTCGCAGGTATAGGCGGCGCAGTACTTTCCCTCCGCCTGTGCCTGCCGCACCAGGTCGTTATTGGCTTCCAGCAACAGCCGCTCGAAGTCGTATAGGTACTTTAAGTCTTTCATTTTCTCCCTCTTTCTATATTAGAATGTTAAGGCTCCCCTGAAAGGTATAGAGGATGTTGGCCGCTTGCGGCCTACAGACTCTTAATGCACAGCGGAGCTGGCAGCGCAGCTGACTGAGGGGTCCCGGCTTGGCCCTTGGACAAGCCTTGCGCCGTAGGCGCAAATACCGGGCCACCCGAACATCTGAACTTGAATTCCGCCTCCGGCGGAGGCTTTTCTAACGAAAAGCCGGACCCCTCAGACCCGGCTATCGCCGGGCCAGCTCCCCTTTCAGGGG
>USQL01000176.1 GCA_900556935.1 uncultured Eubacteriales bacterium
AGGGTTCGAATCCCTCTAGGTCCATAAAAAACAAAACGTCCTGCCGTACCCCGGCAGGGCGTTTTGCTTTTTTATGCTGACTCAGAGAGGATTCGAAGAAGGGCGGCCAGCCGCAACTGGCAAGGGTTCCAGCCAGTAGAGCTGTCTACCGGAGATGCAGTGTGCTTTAGCCGCCGTCGTTTTTGGAATTCCGAAAGTTCAGAGCTGCCATCAGGCATCCAAACGCACCCGCCCAAAGAAGACCGGTATAGAGCCATACTTGGAGAATCGCGAAAATCACCCCTGCGATCAGCAGCAGGACGCCAGCCGTTCACAGCAGATGCACCGATAACTGCTCCATCTTAGGTATCCCTTTCCGTGCGAAGATAGTGCTGCACCCGGTGGACATCCCCGGAACGAACTGCAACGTACCATAAGGATCGAGTCATTGCACAGGAAGGCATCGGCGTATTCAGCGGCACCGGGAGCAGTGCAGCCCGCACTTTATACGGAATATGGTTTTCCACCATGAAGAAGCGCAACTGCTCCAGCCGCTGGGTGGAGTACAGAGTTTCAAATTCGACCCATTGCTCTTTTCTCCCAAAAATCAATCTCAAAAAATTCATAGAAGGCCCTTTCTGGTGCCAAAAAGACGCAGGGCAGCTTGTTTTCACAAGTTCTGCTCTGCGTCTTTGCGTCTGGCACTTATGTTGTGATCCTATATTCTTGTTTGTTGCGCAGGCTTTCCGCCAATGTCCATCCACCCCTGAGGGAAGCTCCCATAACGTTGCCATATAGATTTCCAAAGATGTTAGAAAAAACAGTTGGGAGAGCAAATAGGATCAGCCATCGAAGCTCGATCTTATGCTCCAGTTTCATTTGTGTTTCCACGGGAACTCCTTTTAAAAAAGATGCAGAGCAATACCCGCTTATAGCAATCTATCAAACATTGCTGCTGCGTTCATACTGCTTCGACTCACGGAGCCGATAACGTACCTCCAAGACGTTCAAACGCATTTCAGCCCTTTCTGACCGCAAGGCAATAATTAACGTGTTCAAATGCTTTCAAATTGGCTCCGACACTTTCTATGATGCGGGTCTGAATGTTGCAGGGTGCCAGCCAATCATAGATCCGAAAGCCGTGTCTGCTCAGCAGCTTTTCCAGTTCCGCATACAAAGGGCTTCCATCCGGTGCTTGAATTTCCATGCACATAGAGCCTCTTACGGTTTCAAAATGGACCACAAGCATTTCGCCCTCCTGCAGCTCCATCTGGCAGCTGTCTATTCCGGTCATGCTTTCAGCATTCAGGCCGTAAGAATCCGAGTCGGCTGTGCGGCTGTCCGCAAGACTTTTGGTGCCGCAAGCCATCAGCACCAGCCCAATTCCCAGAACCATAAGCAGGAGAAGCGAAGCCGTCCTTATTTTCTGTTTCATTGCAGGGTCTCCTATTCTTTATGGACACTCAGACCAACCGCCATTCCCACCAGCATTCCAATGGAAAGCCCAACGCAGGTGTAGTCTCCGAACATCACGGAAATCAACAATCCGAAGCACATTCTCAAAGACATTCCATCCATTCCGTAGTTCTCGGCGGTTCCATCCTTTGCATTTTTCGTTGATGCGGCCCCCCGAATCACCAGAATCGCCACTAGTAGCCCCATTGCCACCCACGGCGAGGCTGCACGAAGAAATTCTTTGACCTCGTTCATTGCGATCAAACCAGCCACTTCCTTCCAATTCTTGCAACAAAAAACGCAGTACCGTCCAACATTATGGACTGCACTGCGTCTGAGCGTCTGGCGTCTTGATCGATGATAAAATTTATAATTCCAGCCGCATGAAGATCAGTTCCTGATATCCAGCGTTCCGAGAGCGAAAACCTTTGGGGTTTCTGCCATACTCCACAAACCCCGCCATCTGGTACATGGAAATCGCTCTGGTGTTTTCCGCCACCACATCCAGCTCCAACTGAGCATATCCAGCGGCTTTGGCGCATTGGATACAGGCTTCCATCAAGGCTCGCCCAATGCCCAGACCCCAATACTCTTTCAGGATACTGATGCCAAATTCGGCACGATGCGCCACTTTATACTGCGCTCCAATTGCATCGATCCCGGCAGTTCCTGCCACTTTACCGTCCACAAAGGCGATCAGCTCAATTTCATTCGGGCTGGCTGCTTTTTTCTCCAAGTAGCGGCTTTCCTGTTCCGCACCAAAGTGATTTTCATCGGGATAACTCAGCAGATAATCGGTTTCCGCGTGTGTCATATTAAAGTTTTCAAGCACGGCGCTTCCATCGGATGCCGCACCGTTTCGGATGTGGACTGCCAGTCCTTTTGGGGTTATAAGCGTTTGATCGTATTTCATTTTTTCCTCCTGAATCCTTCAATCCGCTGCGCCTGCTAATTTCAAAAATCTCTTGTCCGACTGGATGCTCTGGGTCACAAACTTCCCATCCCGGAACAATGCGTATGTTGTGACAGGTGCGGGCACATTCTGGGCCATCTCTTTCTCGGTGATGTGGATGGCTTTAAACGGAATCCCATGTTCCTTTGCCGCCTCCTGCACCTTTGGCACCCAATAACAAGTGTAGGGGCACTGGTCGGTATAGTAGAGGACAAAGCCATTTTCCTCCACCTTGGGATGCTTGGCGCAGGCTTTGAATTTTGGCGGCTGGGCATTCTCTGCAAGGGACAGGTACATGAGGTTGATCCCGCAATCGGAGATGTCCGAAACCTTGAAGCCCTTATGGGTCAAAAACTTGGGATCCGCGAGAAACTCCCGTTTGCGCCCCTCTGCACACAGAATACAAATGCCGTTTTTGCCCTGCGCCTTGGCATCCCGAAGGCATTCTTCCAGCAGTTCGCCGGAATAGCCGTGCCCTTTCAGGGAGCCGGAGACCCACAGACAGTTGATATAAAGCCAGCCTGCCGCATCAATGGGCACCCATGCGTTTTCTGCCGGGATGTACTCGATAAAGCATTTGC
>USQL01000177.1 GCA_900556935.1 uncultured Eubacteriales bacterium
CTTTCGTTACGTTTCGGGCGGCTGGTAGCCGATAGAGTTATTGTGCGATTGCCACTGGCAATCGTTGGATTTTGATTCGCTGCGCGACGCACCGCCCCTACGGCTCACACAATGTTTACTCGTGCAATCGTCGTAGCGGCGGCAAACCCGACCTTGAATAATGGGGGAATTGGGTGTATAATCAAAAAAATGTATTTTAGGAGGAACCGCCTTGAAAAAACGGAACACAAAGGCACTCTTTGCGTTTGCCCTGACCCTTTTGGGGCTTGGGCTGGCGGTGCGGGCTTTGTTTGGCTTCTGCTGGTCCGATGAAAGCTTTTACCTGACCTTTGCCCAGCGGCTTTGGAACGGGCAGAAGCTTATTCTCGACGAATGGCACCCGGTGCAGTTTTATTCCGTCCTGTTTTATCCGCTTCTCAGCCTGTACCATGCCTTTTTCGGCACCCAGGGGATTTATCTGTTCGCCCGGGAGGCGTATGTGCTTCTGGCCCTGGGCATCAGCCTGCTGCTCTATTTCACCCTGTGCCGGGAGATGCGGCCCCTGCCCGCCTTTCTGTGCGCCGGGCTGTACCTGGCCTATTCCCGGGGAAATATCTGGGGGCTGAGCTACTACAATCTGTTTTTGAGCTTCTGCCTGCTCTTTGCGGTGCTCACACTCCGGGGAAGAAGCCTGGAAGGGAAGGGGCGGAAAGCCGTCTTTTTTCTGGGTGGACTATGCCTTGCTGCGGCGGTGCTGTGTGTACCCTATTTTGCCCTGTTCGTGATTGTGGGGCTTGGGACCTGTCTGTGCCTGCCCAGGCCCCGGCGGGATGCCCTGTGGGCCCTGGCGGGGATTGTCCTGAGCGCCGGTGTGTTCCTGGTGTTCTTTTTCCCCAAGGACCTTTCCGGGGTGATGGCAAACCTTCCCGAAATTTTCTCCGACCCGGAACACCTGGGAGGCCCCCTGCAATACCTGCTGGCTGCCATCCGGGATGTAAAGCTCCTGTACGCATACGAAGCGCTGGCGGCGCTTCTGGCCGGGCTGCTGCTGATTTTGGGGCTTCGGTTCCTGCCAAAGTCCTGGGGGACCCTGCCGGGGCTTTTGTCCGCGGCGGCGGTGGCGGCGCTGTCCCTGTGGCGGTATCGGACAGGGGAGATTGGCTTTGCCTATTATCAGCTGGCCCTGTTCTGCCTGCCGGGGCTTACGGTGTGCTGGCTGAAAAAAGAAATCCTTCTGCCCCCGGCGCTGCTGCGGCTATTAGGGATTGCCATGGGTCTTTCCATGGCCCTGAGCTCCAACACGGAGGCCATCACCTTTACGGTGGGTCTGCCGGTCTACGCCATGGGGGCTCTCTGGCAGCTGTCCTGTATGAAAATGCCGGAGGGGAAGCCCATCCGGTTCTTTGCCGGGGCCCTGGCCTGTGCCGTGCTGGCGCTGACCTGCGCCGGGCGCGTCACCCAGGTCTTCCGGGACGGCCCCCTGGATACCCTGACGGAAACCATGACCTCCGGCCCCGCCGCCGGAATCCGCACCACCCCGGAGCACGCGGCGCAATACAGAGAGATTCTCTCCATGCTGGAGGAGCTGGAGGACACCTATTCCTCCGAAAACCGGATCTTCTTTTCCAGCATCCTTCCCTGGGGCTATCTTGCCGCGGACTTCCCCTGCGGGGCCCCCACGGCCTGGCGGACGACGCTTGACAGTCCCCGGCTGGAGCGCTACTATACCGTCCACCCGGAAGCCATTCCCCAAATCGTGGTGATTTTAGAGCCCTCCGTAGGAGATTATCCTGGCACCCCCGCCCCCAATCAGAACGCCCCGGAGGGCTGGCTCTGGGAATACCTGACGGAAAACCAATATAAACACTTGGAATATTCCTGGGGGGATGTCTATGTATCCCCCCAGGCAAATTGAAAGGAGAAGCTTATGCAGCCCATTCTCTATATTGTCATTCCCTGCTACAACGAGGAAAAGGTTCTGCCCATTACCGCCCCCATGTTCCTGAAAAAAATCACGGATTTATCCGCCGCCGGGAAGATCTCTCCCGACAGCCGGGTTTTGTTCGTCAACGACGGCTCCAAGGATGCCACCTGGGCGATTATCAAGGACCTTGCTTTCTCCGACCCCCACTACCTGGGCATCTGCCAGAGCCGGAACCGGGGCCACCAGAACGCCGTCCTGGCGGGGCTCATGGAGGCCAAGGACAAGTGCGACATCACCATCTCCATCGACTGCGACGGCCAGGATGATATCAACGCCATGGATGCCATGGTGGACGCTTACTTAGATGGCTGCGAGGTGGTTTACGGTGTCCGCAGCAAGCGGGACACGGATACCTTCTTCAAGCGCTTCACCGCGGAGGGCTTCTACAAGCTCATGAACTGGATGGGGGCCGAGGTGGTATTCAACCACGCGGACTACCGTCTGGTTTCCAGCCGGGTGCTGGGGGAGTTCGCGAACTTCAAAGAGGTCAATATCTTCCTGCGGGGCATGTTCCCCCTGGTTGGCTTTAAGAGCACCAGCGTGTACTATGAGCGGGCGGAGCGCATCGCGGGGGAGAGCCACTATCCGCTGAAAAAAATGCTGGCCCTGGCCTTCGACGGCATCACCAGCCTCTCCGTAAAGCCCATCCGGATGATTACGGGCTTCGGCTGTGTTGTGTCCCTGCTGAGCTTTATCGCGGTCATCTGGGCCCTCATCGCCCATTTGACCGGCAACACCGTCAGCGGCTGGGCCTCCACGGTGTGCATCGTCTGCTTTATGGGCGGCGTACAGCTCATCTGCCTGGGGGTGATTGGAGAGTACATCGGGAAAATCTACATGGAAACCAAGCGCCGCCCCCGCTACATCATCAGCGAGCGGACCTGGGAGGAGAAAGAAGAGTAAATTTGGTTCCACGACAATTGCATGAGTAAACATTGTGTGAACCGTAGGGGCGGCTACCAGCCGC
>USQL01000178.1 GCA_900556935.1 uncultured Eubacteriales bacterium
AACAGAAGCAGTTCAGCCGCCCGATGACCGGACATACTCCGCAGAAGTTACCGCCGCAAGGCGCAATCTCCTGCATCATCGCATCGGTGTGTGCGCAGTTTCCCCGCACAACCTGAGATATGATACCATGTGTATTCTCTTTTGTCAAGCATTTTTTCAGAGTTTTTTACAAAATTTCTTAAGCTTTTTTGGTCAAACCGGAGAAAAGCATCTGTACGTCTTTGGAAGACGTCAGAGGGTGGCAATAACCTTCCCCAACGGGGAAGGGGGACCGCTTGCGGTGGATGAGGGGCGGTAGAGACTGACGGAATCTACACCCCCGGGCGAATTCGTAACGACTAAGACGTATTCGCCTACGTTTTCTCATTCTGTCAGCCTGTACTACCCCTCATCAATCTCGGCTGCCGCCGAGCCAGCTTCCCCGGAGGGGAAGCCAAACCCCCGGCAAGCCCTTTGGGCTGCCGGGGGGTGTTACTTATGTTCCCATTCTTTATATTGGGCCGCTTTCTCGTAAAGTCTCAAATAGCTCTCATACCGGCTTTTCCCAATCTTCCCCGCCTCCATGGCCGTGCGGATGGCGCAGCCGGGCTCCCGGCGGTGGGAGCAGTCGTGAAACTGACACGCGCCAACAAAGGGAGCAAAATCCGGGAAGGCGTATTGCAGATTCTCCTTTAAAATCACGTCCATCTGGTCCGTGTCGAAGGAGGAAAAGCCGGGGGTGTCCATGACGAAGGTCTCGGAATCCAGGGTAAAGAGCTCTACGTGCCGGGTGGTATGGCGGCCACGGCCCAGTTTCTCAGAAACCTCTCCCGTTGGTAAATCCAGTTCCGGCAGCAGCCGATTGAGGATGCTGCTCTTGCCCACGCCGGAGTTTCCCGTAAAAGCGGTGAGCTTTCCCCGGAGGACCTGGCGAAGCTCCTCAATCCCGGCCCCCGTCTCGGCGCTGGTGGGAATCACCCGGAAGCCCGCCTGGGTGTAAATTTCCCGCAGGCACTCTCCCCGGTCCAGGTCCGTCTTGTTGACGCAGAGGATGCTCTCCACCCCCTTGTTTCCGGCAATGGCCGTCACCCGGTCGATGAGAAAGGGCTCCGTAATGGGGTTGACGTTGGCGGCGAAAATCACCAGCGCGTCAACGTTGGCAACCGCCGGGCGGACGAAGCTGTTCTTTCTGGGGAGGATGCCCTCCACCATGCCATGGCTTCCCTGCCGGGTCACCTGGGCCAGGTCACCGGTCAGGGGGGACTGACCCTCCTTGCGCAGGATGCCCCTGGCCTTGCAGGTGAGCACCCCATCGGGCAGGGCCACGTCATAAAAGCCGCTGAGGGAGCGGATAATTCTGCCGGTTTCTGTTTTCTCAGCCATCAAATGTCACTCTCTGGGTCAAATATTTTTCTCCGTTGACGTACAGGTCATATTCCTTGGTGCCGCTGCCGGTGAGCTCCACGGTGTAGTCCGTCACCCCGGCGGGGATTCTCTGGTCCTCCACAATGGCGATGCCGTCCTGCAGAATGGTCAGCAGATAACTCTCCTCCCGGTTGGGCACCGTGAAGCGCACCGCCACGGTGGTCTCCTTCTTTCCCGTGGTCTCCGTGGGGGCCTGGGTGGCCTCCGTGGTGGACTCCGACGGACCGCTGCCGTCGCTGAGGCGGAGCACAATGGGCTCTCCCAGCTTGAGCACCGTCCCCTGCTCCACGGACTGGGAAATCACCTCGCCCTTGGGCCGGCCACTCTTGGCGCTCTCCGTGCTGATGTTGGTAAAGCCAAGGCTCGACAGCTGCTTGATGGCGGTCTCCGAGTAGATGCCCACCACCTTGGGCATGGTTGCGGACTCGGGGCCGGAACTGACGTAGACCGTCACCTTCTGCCCGGAGGTCAGCACCGTGCCCACCTTGGGGTCTGTCCGGGTGACGTTGCCCTTCTGGACATAGGCGCTGGCCTCGGGCTGCTCCACCACCTCAATATCTCGGATTTCTCCCAGGATTTGCAGCGCCGCCTCCCGGGTCATATCCACCACATTGGGCATCGCCACATTTTCCGGCCCCGTGCTGACCCAGACGCTGACGGTCTGGCCGTCGGTAAGCTCGGTGCCGCTTGCCGGGTCCGTGCGGATGACCTTTCCGGCCTCCACCGTATCGCTGGTCTCCTGGCGGATGAGGGGCACAAAGCCCTGGCCGCTGAGGTAGGACTTGACCTCCTCCAGGCTGACCCCCACCAGGTTTTCCATAATCTTCACCGCGGGCTCCTCGCCCAGGCTCACAGTAATGACAATCTCCGTCCCCTTGCTCACCTTGCTGCCCCCCGCGGGCTCCTGGGCCATAATCTGGCCCTTTTGATAGGTGTTGTCATATTGCTGGGGCTGGAATCGGATGGTGAAATCCGAGTATTTGGAGATAAGCTCGTCGGAGTAGTCCACGCCGATGAGGTAGGGCACCTCCACCAGGTCCTTGTCCTTATTGAGCAGCGCCCCGTTGAACACCGCAATCAGGAACGCGCCGATAGCCAGCACCGCCACCACGCTGCACACAATCACCGCGATGGTGGCAATCCGGTTCCGCTCCTCCCGTTTGCGCTCCTGCTCCTTTTTCCGCTGGGCATTGGCCCTTCGCACCGCGTCGGTGTTCTGGCTGACGGTCTGCCGCCGGGTCTCCCCGGAGACGGCGGGCCGGCGTTGAGGCTGCTGGACCTGCTGGGGCTGCTGGGGAATCCGCCCCGTCTGTCTGGGCTGAGGATTGGCGGACCGGGAGGCCGCCACCCGCTCGGCCGTAGATTTGGGATAGGTCTGGGGAATCCCCCGAATGGCGATGGGGTGCTCCAGAGGGGCCGAGGGCTTATACTGGAAATCGATGGCGGGGTTCTTCCGGAACTCCTCCATGTCCTGAATCATTTCGGTTGCGGAGGCGTAGCGGTCCTTGG
>USQL01000179.1 GCA_900556935.1 uncultured Eubacteriales bacterium
CCCACTGGAAGAACAACGAATATAGCCTGGTATTCAAGAACGGGGAGACGGAGGTCGCAAGCCATCGCTTTGTCTACGGCGACGGAACCGACTGCACGGCACCCGAGGCCCCCACATCCAAGACGGGCTACACCTTCTCCGGTTGGAGCGATGGAGCAGACCTTACCCTCCAGCCGGGCGAAAGCTGGTCCAAGCTGAATTTTGTCCCCACGGCGGATGGACAGACAGTGACTCTGAATGCCGTCTGGACCCCCATTTCCTTCCAGGTCACCCTGAAAGACGGGGAGAATACGGAAATCGTGACATTCACCTACGATAAAACCAAGACCATTGCCTGCCCCTTTGATGCCCCGGAGGAAAAGACTTTCGGCGGCTGGATGGCAGCGGGCTTTAACGACCCGATTACGGACGCGAACCTGGTGGATGCACTTCTGAAGCTCCACGAAACCGGGGAGTCCATCATCCTGACACCCATCTGGAATGATGTGCCCGCCAACACCGTCGAAAACCAGTCAGACCCGGACGAGCAGGAGAACACCGACGAGGAGCCCATCGCACCCCCCGCCCCGACTCCCAGCGGGGAGAATACCTCGGCCCCCAGCGGGGAAGAGACCCCGCCCCCCAACGGGGAGAATGCCTCGACCCCCAGCGGGGAAGAGACTCCGGCCCCTAACGGGGAGGACACCCCGGCCCCTGGCGGGGAAGAGACCCCGACTCCCAATGAGGAGAACGCCTCGACCCCTGACGGGGGAGACACCCCGACTCCGGAGGGGGATTCGGAGTCCGGCGGGGCGGACACGGAAGGGTCCGCTGACCCCACCCCCGTGGATACCCAGTCTCCGGCTCCCACGCCTCCGGACCCCACGCCGGAGGTCCCCTCCGGGGAGCAGTCCGATGCCGAAAGCCCGGAATCCCATGAAGAATAAGAAAAAGGAGGTGGCTCTATGAACGCCGCCCAAAAGAAACTGAAAAGCCGTTCCGGAGCCACCATTCTCATGGCCCTGCTGTTCTTCCTGGTGGCGGCCATGGTCAGCGCCGTGATTATCTCCGCCGCCACCACCGCCACCAAGACGGTAAAAACCCGCCGGGACAACCAACAGGCCTACCTGACCTGCAGCAGCGCCGCGGAATATCTGCGGGATCTGCTGCTGGGGAAGGAGGGATATAAGGTTGTGTTCAAACACAATCGTACTGTTGATTCGGATGAAAACGTACACATTAATAATGAAACGAAAGTCGAAACGGAGCAAGCTGCCAGAGAGACGGGCGATCCGGCAATTGCTGTAGATCAGTTGTTTGCACAGATTATGAGTGGGCCGGACTCCGCTAACCTCATCCAGGATGTAACTCCAGACCCGGTAGACCTGAAAATCGAAGTGGAGGATTTGGCCCCGGTTCAGGTGAAAATGAATCTGGAAAAGGCATCCATTCAAGCAGGCGATAACCGCTATTGCCTGACAGCCGAGTGTGAGCTGAAAGACGAGAGTCCGGTAAAGGTTCGAATGGAATTGAGAATGTACTGCAATATAGACATCAGTGATGTACAAATCAGTGAAACGGTTGCGACATCCACATACAACCGGCGTATCACCTACCAGGTAAAATGGAAGAAGGACAACGCAATCATTCTCCGGGACGGAATGGAGGTAGCCCAATGAAAAAGCTTCTATCCTCCAGGGGAGAGACCCTGATTGAATCCCTGTGCGCCGTGCTGATTGTAACCCTTGTGATGCTCTTCCTCTCCACCGCCATCGCCACCGCGGCCAGAGTGAACCACCAGGTCCGCACCACGGACGTGAGCTTCCAAACCGGCGGAACGGCCACACCGGACCGGACCGTAACGGTCACCGTGGGCGGTACGACCTACACCGGCAAAGCAACCACCTACGATACTACAAACGGCTACCGCTATTACCGCTATCAGGGGGTGACACAGCCGTGAAGCTGAAAAACAAATCCGGCCTGACCCTGGTGGAGATGCTGTGCTGTGTGGTGGTGATGCTCCTGGTGAGCATCGGCATGGTCAACGGCGTTTCCCTGGCTGTGCGGAATTACGAAAGCTCCCTGATGTCCTCCGAGTCCCAGGTCCTGTGCTCCACCCTGACAAACCTGGTCAGCGACGAGCTGCGCTATTCGGGGGCCGTGAACTGGGAGGCAGCCCCCATCCGCTTCTATAGCCGCACCTACGGAAGCGAGTGCATCTTCTCCCAGAACGATTCCAAGCAGGTAACCCTAAACGAAATTCAGCGGGACGGAACCCCCGCCCAGAGGGGCTATAAGCTCCTGCCCAACCGCTCCTATCACTTAGGAATGCGGGCCAACGTTACCCTCTCCAAGGCCAAGGACAATATCTTCTCCGTTACCATCCTGGTCACGGATTCCAAGAACCGGGAGCTGGCCAGAAACGAATTTGAAGTAGAAAAGCTGAATCAAGAGGCGCAAATCAATGGAAACCAATCACCATAATAAGGGCTTTACCCGGTGACGATACCCAGCAGTGCTTTGTCTACAGCGGCAAATCCGGATATGCCGATATTAAAAACAACCTGAATACCAACCCTCTGGCAAAGTACATGGAGGGCCGAAAATAAGAAAATCCGTCACTGCGTTTCGCAATGACGGATTTTTTCTCTAAGGATATCCTTTTCAGGGCAATGTTGTCAATTTAAGAATTCCACCGTAGGGGCGGCTAATATGCCGCCCGAAAGCAGTCCGAACTGAGCATGATAGTTGAACGTATCCCCCCAGACAAAAGCCTACAACCTTCCCCACCGGGCGGTGCGTCGCGCAGCGAATCGAAATGATCATAGCTGCCGGTGGCAGCTATA
>USQL01000180.1 GCA_900556935.1 uncultured Eubacteriales bacterium
ACATCGACAAGGCCGTTCACGAGGCCGAGCAGTACGCCGCCGAGGATAAGGCCCGGAAGGAAGAGGTGGATGCCCACAACGCCGCCGACCAGGTTGTCTACCAGACCGAGAAGACCCTGGGCGAGCTGGGCGACAAGATTTCCGCCGACGAGAAGTCCAAGATTCAGTCCGCTGTGGACCACCTGAAGGAAGTCAACAAGGGCACCGACGTAGAGGCTATTAAGACCGCTACCGACGAGGTCCAGAAGGCTTTCTACGCGGTATCCGAGAAGCTGTATCAGCAGGCCGGTCCTCAGGCCGGTCAGGAAGGCCCTCAGGGTGGCCAGAAGCCCGGTGACGACGGCGTGGTCGATGCCGACTACGAAACCGTGGACTAAGGAAAAATCCCAAAGGGGCGGCCCCATCGCCGCCCCTTCCTGTGCTATCATAGAACAATGGTGGACCGGTCCGCAGACCAATGCCCTCAACTGTAGGGGCGGCTACCAGCCGCCCGTGATCCACCCAAATAGAGCTGCTGGTACAAAACACTCAGGTCCGGCAGCTTTCGGGCGGCTGATAGCCGCCCCTACGGGAGAAGGTTGATGGTGTTGGCCCGTGGATTGGTGCGCCGGTTCGTGCGGTATAAGCATTTTTCGAGGTGAAACAAAGTGGCTGACAACAATAAACGAGATTACTACGAGGTGCTGGGCGTGGACAAAAGCGCCAGCGCCGATGATATAAAAAAGGCATACCGGAAGCTGGCCATGAAGTACCATCCGGACCGGAACCCCGGGGATAAAACCGCCGAGGAGAAGTTCAAGGAGGTGGGCGAGGCCTATGAGGTCCTGTCCGACGCGGACAAGCGCTCCCGGTACGATTCCTATGGCTTCGCGGGAGTAGACCCCAACTTTAACCCCAACGCCGGCGGCTTCGGCGGCGGGTTCGGTGGCGGCTTTGGAGATTTCGGCGGCTTCGGTGATATCTTCAGCGATTTCTTTGGCGGAGGCTCCCGCGGCAGCAGCCAGAATGCCCCCCGCCGGGGTGAGAACGTCATGGCCCGTCTGGACCTGACCTTTGAGGAAGCGGCCTTCGGCTGCGAGAAGGAGGTCATCGCCCCCAGAATCGAGAACTGTCCTACCTGTCACGGCAGCGGCAGCGCCGATGGCGTGGTGGAGACCTGTTCCCGCTGCCATGGCACCGGCCAGGAGCGGGTGACCCAGAGCTTCATGGGCATGCAGATGCAGTCCACCACCACCTGCTCCCAGTGCGGCGGCCGGGGCAAGATTATCAAGACCCCCTGCTCTACCTGTAAGGGCAAGGGCAAGGTCCGGAAGAACAACAGAGTCAAGGTCAAGATTCCCGCGGGTGTGGACAACGGCCAGTCCGTCCGTGTCCGCGGCGAGGGCTGCGTCGGCACCAACGGCGCGCCCAACGGGGACCTGCTGGTGGAAATCCGGGTGAAGCCCCACGACACCTTCGTCCGGGACGGCAGCGACATCCTCTGCGCCGTGCCCATCAGCTTTACCCAGGCGGCCCTGGGCGCGGAAATTCAGGTGCCCACGCTGGAGGGCAACGTGTCCTACACCATCCCCGAGGGCACCCAGACCGGCAAGGAATTCACCATCCGGGACAAGGGCATCCCCGAAATCGGCAACAGCCGCCGCCGGGGCAACCTCCGCTTCACCGTGGTGGTAGAAACCCCCACCAAGCTCACCAGAGAGCAAAAGGAGCTGCTGCGCAAGCTGGACGGCTCCCTGGAGAAGAACAACTCCCCCAAGGGAAGAAGTTTCTTTGATAAGCTGTTTGATTGATACCGGGGCCTGTGGGGTCGGTGAAATCCGGCCTCTGGCCGGGTGAAATCTGTCTGGTGGCAGGTGAAATCCAATCGAAGATTGGACGAAATCACCCTTACGGGTGGAAAATGTGTCCCTTCGGGACAAATTGAAATGGCACGCTGTGTTCTTGCAGCGTGCCATTCTATTTTGAATCGTCCCGAAGGGACACCACAACCGCCCGAAGGGCGATTTCGTCCGGGCAAAGCCCGGATTTCATCCGCCGAAGACGGATTTCACCCGGCCCAGGCCGGATTTCACTGTGGCAGTGCCTTTGCCATGGCCGCCATCCGCAGGGTACGCACAAAAAGCGCCCCAAACCCCACCCGCGGCACAGCCTGGGCTGCCACCAGGGGGGCTTCCAGCAGGAGCTCCTCGCCGCTGCGGAGTTTCAGGGTTCCCAGCCTTGTCCCCTTTTCCACCGGGGCGGTGACGGATTCCTCCAGGGTGATTTCCGTGGTGATGCCCGCCTTTTTCGCCTTCGGCACCAGCAGGCTCTCGGTGCCCTCCAAGACTGCCGCGGCCTGGGGGGCGGTACCCAGGCGGACTGGGACGGCGGCGTTCTCTTCCAGCGCCGGGGTCACCAGGGCGTAATTGGCGAAGCCGTAGTCCAGCATGGCCTTACAGGCGGCATTGCGGATTTTGGAGCTCTCGCAGCCCATGGTCACGGCAATGAGCCCCAGTCCGTCCCGCTGGGCGCTGGCAGAGAGGCAGTAGCCCGCCCCGGAGGTAAAGCCGGTTTTCAGCCCCGTTGCCCCGGGGTAAAACCGGATCAGCTTATTGGTATTGGAAAGGCCGAAAGCCCCGCCTCGGACGGTATCCATCCAGATGGTGGTGTATTTCTGGATATCCGGGTGGTTTTTTAAGAGCTCTCTGGACATGAGGGCAATGTCATAGGCGCTGGTGCGGTGGTTCTTGGCATCCTCCCCATCGTCCAGGCCTGTACAGTTCACAAAGTGGGTGTCCTGCATCCCCAGCTCCTGGGCCCGGCTGTTCATC
>USQL01000181.1 GCA_900556935.1 uncultured Eubacteriales bacterium
TCGCATGCACGGTGTGAAGCGGGGGAAAAGGTGGAAAGCGGTGCTGGCGCACCGCCCAGACCTTACCTATCGCTATCCTGGCGGCCATCTGACTTGCAACAGCGAGAGGGACGCATTATCCGGCAGGGTAATGCGAATCCCAAGGTGGACATCTATACCTATGTAACAGAAAACACCTTTGACAGCTACCTGTATCAGCTGGTGGAGGGCAAGCAGAAGTTCATCGGCCAAATTATGACCTCCAAATCCCCGGTACGCAGCGCGGAGGACATTGACGAAACCGCTTTGAGTTACGCCGAGATTAAAGCGCTGTGTTCCGGCAATCCCCATATCAAGGAGAAAATGGACCTGGATATTGAGGTTCAGAAGCTGAAACTCCTGCGGGCAAACCATATGAGTCAGCGGTATGCCCTGGAAGATCAGCTTATTCGGAAATTCCCCAATGAGATTGCGACTATGCACCAGTGGATTGACGGTCTGGAAGCAGATATGGCGCTGCTGAAAGACAACACCCAGCCCAATGCGGAGGGCTTCAGCCCCATGGTGATAGATGGGCGCACTTTCACAGAGAAAAAGGCTGCCGGCGCTGCCCTCCTGGATGCCTGCAACGCTCTGACCGGCACCGATCCCATTCCTCTCGGCTCCTACCGTGGCTTTCAGATGACACTCTGCTTTGACAGTTTTGAAAAGCTGTTCAAAATTTCTATGCAAGGCACACTGACCTACAAGGTTGGCCTGGGTACGGATGTGTTTGGTAACATTCAGCGCATGGACAATCTGCTGGAAAGTATGCCCACAAGGCAGCTGGACTACAAGGAGAAACTGAAAAATCTGGAGATCCAGGTTGAAAACGCCAAACAGGAAATTGCGAAGCCCTTTCCCAGAGAGGAGGAGCTGAAAGAAAAATCTGCCCGTCTGGATCAGCTGAATATCCTGCTGAACATGGACAAGCGGGAAAATGAGATCGTGGACGGCGTACAGGATGAAGGCGAAATCCAGCCACGGCGGGAATCCCGTGATTGGGAGCGATAAGCATTCCACATATTTGCCCGCTTCCCGGAAATGCGATATAATGGAAGAAAAAACAAAGGAGCTGCCCATTATGTTGTTTGCCAAGAAGAATGTGCGTTATGTAACCTTAAGTGATTCCGAGCTGCGCCTTGCCAAATACGCGCTTCTCCAATTCCGCAATGCCCTCATTGCCAAGGGGCTGCCCACCGAGGATGTGAACACCCTCTTACTAAAACTCTATAAGTAAACATTCCACACGGAAAGCACCTGCTACTCACAGCGGGTGCTTTTTCTGTACCCAAACTGAAAGGAGGCTGATTCTCATAACGAATCAGGAATTAAACACACTTCTCTACCAAAGGATGTTTGCCGAACAGGAATCCTATCGGCAGCACCTTCTGACGCTGCCCTCGGAGGAAATTCTGGACAGTGCCTACGAGTACACCATCCGGGAGGAGCGATAGCCCATGGCATACTTCACTCCGGAGGACATTCAGCAGGCCAAGCAGCTGGATTTGCTGACATACCTCCAAATCTATGAACCGGACCAGCTGGTAAAGGTGTCCGGCGATACTTACTGCACTAGGGAGCATGATTCTCTCAAAATTAGCAACGGGAAATGGAACTGGTTCTCCCAGAAAATAGGCGGCAAGACGGCCCTTGACTATCTCGTGAAAGTCAAGGGTCTTTCCTTTATGGAGGCCATGGAAACCATTCATGGCGCGCCCCTGCCCAGGACAATTCCCGCACCGGCTCCAAAGCAGGAGCCGAAACGACTTTTGCTCCCGGAGCGGAACGACAACGCCGATACGGTCATCCGCTACCTGAAAGGCCGAGGCATCCATGATGTTATTATCCGCTACTGTCTGGAAAATGATCTGCTCTTTGAATCCCGGAAATACCACAGTGCCGTGTTCCTGGGCTATGACAAGGGAGGCGTTCCCCGATACGGCAATGTCCGGGGAACTGTTGGAGACTACAAAGGCGAGCTGTCCGGCAGCGACAAGCACTACTCTTTCTCCATTCCCGGAAACAGCCAGACCGTCCACGTCTTTGAGTCTGCCATCGACGCTTTGAGCTACGCCACCCTGGAGCTGTTCGAGGGCCGGAATTGGCGTGAGGATCATCTGCTTTCTCTTGCAGGTGTGTTCGTCACCAAGCGGGAGGATGTTGTGCCGGTGGCTCTGTCCCGGTATCTGACAGACCACCCGGAGATTCGGACGTTGCGACTCCATCTGGACAACGATGCCATTGGCCGGGGCGCAGTAGCCGGAATTGTCGGCGGTCTGCGGGACCGATACGAGATTTGGGACGAGCCGCCCAGGTGCGGCAAGGATGTCAACGACCAGCTCAAAATCAGGATTGGATTGAAGCGGAAGGAGGATTATTGTCGTTGAAAATCAATATCTATCAGATCAACAGAGACCGGGACACCCAGCGGCTTAAATTTCTGGGGCTGGACGCAGCCCGACAGACCTTGCGTTCGGCGGAACTGGACTGTGCCGCCTACGATAAGGTCTATTCCGGCGATGTGAAATGCCGGAATCTGGAGGATGTGTTCGTCCTCTTTAATTCCGGCAGACCGGAGGGCCTCCGGGGGCATAGCCTCTCCGTATCAGATGTAGTTGAGGTGGAGGACGCCGCCAGCATCACACCTGGCTTCTACTTCTGTGACAGCATCGGCTTCAAGGAAATCCCTTTTCAGCCGGAGCAGACCGTCAATGTCACTGTTCCCCAAAACACCATCCAGGTAG
>USQL01000182.1 GCA_900556935.1 uncultured Eubacteriales bacterium
CTGCCACACCAGTGACATCGGTCACTGGTTCGCAGCGACATGCTTTTCTAACAGCTCCCTTTTCATTCAAAAGGAGTGCTTATGAGCAAAAAAGTTTGGATTACGACCCTTTTTCTGCTCCTGGCCCTGGCTGTTGCAGCGTCGGTGGTGATTACTGTCAGCTTCGGATCCACGGAGCTGAGCTTGTCTGAGGTCTACGCGATTCTTTACGACCACCTGTTTGCCGGGGATGCCCGGGTCCGGGCTGGAATCTACCCGGGAACCCATCTGAAAATTGTCTGGCAGGTTCGGCTGCCCCGGACGATTTTTGCCATGCTGGTGGGGGCGGGACTGGCTATCTGCGGAACGGCAATGCAGTCGCTGGTGCTCAACCCCATTGCGGACCCCTATGTGCTGGGTATTTCCTCCGGTGCCTCTGCCGGTGCCGCGTTGGCGCTGCTAACCCCGATTTCTTTCTTGGCGGGACAGCGGCAGACGACGGCTTACGCGTTCCTGGGAGCGCTGTTTTCCGCGTTTATTGTCTACTATCTGGCGAAAAAGGCGGGCGGAGGGAAGCTGCAGCCGGTGACGCTGCTGCTGTCCGGCACTGCGGTAAACGCAGTTATGAGCGCCATTACCAGCTTCCTGATTTTCCGGGCGAAGAGTCCGGAGAGCATTGCTGCTGTGTATAGCTGGCAGATGGGTTCGATCTCTGCCGCCCAGTGGAAATCTCTGGCCATGCCTGCCGTCTTTGTGGCGGCGGGAATCGTGATTTTTACCGTGATGGGCTCCCGGTTCAATATGATGATGATGGGGGATGAGGATGCCGCGGCCATGGGCCTGCGGGTAAAGCTGTTCCGTTCTGCCATGTTCCTGGTGTGCTCCCTGGTGGTGGCCTCGCTGGTATCCATTACGGGCATTATCGGCTTTGTGGGACTGGTGGTACCTCATGTCACCCGGCTCGTTTCCCGGACCAGCGATAACCGGATTGTAATGCCCATGAGCGCGCTGGTGGGCTCTGTCTTTATCCTTTGGGCGGATGCTTTTGCCCGGTGCGCCTTCGGCGCGGTGGAACTGCCCATCGGCATTGTCACGGCCTTTATCGGTGCGCCCTTCTTCATGTTCCTGATGATTCGCAACGGCTACGGAGGTGGAAAACAATGATTCTGAGCTATGATTCCATCCGGGTCAGGCTTGGGAACAAGCAGATTTTGGAGTCCGTCAGCCTTTCCACACAGCCCGGAAAATTGGTTGGCATTGTCGGGGCCAACGGCTGCGGCAAATCCACGCTGATCAAAACGACCTTTGGAACCGTGCCAAAGCAGGGTGGAACCATCACCCTGGATGGGCAGTCGGTTTCTCGTTTCGCGCCTCGGGAGCTGGCATCCATTCTCGGCTATGTGGGACAGGACAGCAGCTGTGCCTTTGATTTTACGGTTTCCGATGTGGTTACCATGGGCTTGTTTGCCAGAAAAGACCGAAAAAACGGGAAGCAGATTGTTCAGGCGGCTATGGAGGAGCTGGGGGTGGATAAGCTCGCACAGCGGAATATCCAAAGCCTGTCCGGCGGGGAGCGGAAAATGGTATTCATTGCCCGCGCCATTGCCCAGGGGGCCCAGACCTTGATTCTGGATGAGCCCACCAACCATCTGGACATTCACCACCAGCTGTTTGTCATGGACTATCTGAAGCGGTCCGGAAAGGACACCCTGTTGGTCATCCATGATTTGCGCCTGGCGGCGCACTACTGCGACTACCTGTATATGATTTGCGACGGAACGGTCTATGCTCAGGGAACCCCGGAGGAGGTTTTGCGCACTGAGAATGTGCGGCATGTATTCGGTGTCCCGGGATATGCCGCCGGAAGCGAGAAAGGAAACGCGGACTTTATTCTGTTCCCGTAAATATAGGAACCCTCCGCCATGGGCAAGAAGTGCCGGTGGCGGAGGGTTTGCCGTATGTCAGCCCTTGCGCTTTGCCTCGTAGGCATCCAGGTCGATGGCACCGCTGAGGAGCATTTTTTCGGACCAGAGCTGGAGGGTTTCCACGGTGATGGAGATTTTTTCCAGCTGTTCCTGAATGGCAATGAAATCGTCCAGCTCGGAGTTGTCGATTTTTCCGTCGGCGGTGATTTCAATCAGGCGCTCCTGCTTTTTGTTGATGGCGTTCAAGGATGCCAGCATTTCCAGGACGATGGCGGAGAGCTCCTTGGTCTGGATTTCCGGCACGTATTCCCGGCCGATGGGGCAGAGGTTGGAGCAGTAGTAATTGCACAGGCCCGGGCGCTTGTATTTCTGGGCCATGGTCAGCACCTCGTCGGGGTAGGGGACGCATTTTTCGCTCTCGATTTTCTCAATCCGCTCGGGGCTCACTGTTTCCAGCAGCTCCGCCGCCCGCTCTCTGGAAAGCCCCAGCTCCTCCCGGACCAGCTGAAATTTGGTTTTATTCTGCCTGACAGATGCTCTGCCCATAAAAATCATTCCTCTCTTTTTGGGCATTATACCATTGTTGGTCCCCAAAGTATAGATTCTACGAAATGAAAAATCCTTCCGCCTTGACATTTTGGTGGGTTGTGATATAATCAATATGAAAAGAGCATCGCCGATAAGCGGTTGGCTCAGATCAGTGTTTCGTAATGCTTTAGAAACCGTCACTTGGCCGAGTGATATGACCCCCAAATGTTGGACAGAGAATCCGACATTTGGGGGTCATATTATG
>USQL01000183.1 GCA_900556935.1 uncultured Eubacteriales bacterium
CAGGCGGAAAAGACCCGCTGTTTGGGCATGTTGACGGTTTTCAGATAGACCCTAGACTGCTATGAAAAAGTTTAAGGAGTAAGAAATGATTACAGTAAGCAATCTCGGTATGCAGTTTGGCGGTCAGTGGCTGTTCCAGCACGTTGACCTGCAATTTCTCCCCGGCAACTGCTATGGCATCATCGGCGCCAACGGCGCGGGCAAGTCCACGTTCCTGCGTATCCTCACAGGAGAGCTGGACTCCACCAACGGCTCCGTCACCATCGACCCCACCAAGCGGGTCTCCGTTCTGAAGCAGAACCAGAACGCCTATGACGATTACACCGTCATGGACACGGTCATCATGGGCAACGCCCATCTGTACGAGGTCATGAAGGAGAAGGACGCCATCTACGAAAAGCCGGACTTCACCGATGAAGACGGCCTGCGGGCTGCCGACCTGGAAGCCGAATTTGCCGAGCTGGGCGGCTGGGAAGCGGAATCCGACGCCTCCCGCCTGCTGCAGGGTCTTGGCATCGGCACGGAGCTGCACTATGAGCAGATGGCCTCCGTTGACCCCCGTCTCAAGGTGAAAATCCTGCTGGCACAGGCACTGTTCGGCAACCCCGACATCGTCATGCTGGACGAGCCCACCAACAACCTGGACATCGAAGCCATCAACTGGCTGGAGGATTTCCTTCTGGACTTCCCCGGCATGGTTATCGCGGTGAGCCATGACCGCCACTTCCTGAACACCGTCTGCACCCACACCGTGGACATTGACTACGGCAAAATCAAAATGTACGTGGGCAACTACGACTTCTGGTACGAGTCCTCCCAGATGGTGCAGGCCATGCTGCGCAACAAGAACAAGCGCAATCAGGAAAAGATCGAAGAATTGCAGCTGTTCATCCAGCGCTTCTCCGCCAACAAGGCCAAGGCCAAGCAGGCCACCGCCAGAAGAAAGCTCCTGGACAAGCTGAGCGTCGAGGAGATGCCCTCCTCCACCCGGCGTTATCCCTTCGTGGGCTTCCAGAGTGAGCGGGAGCTGGGCAAGGACGTGCTGACCGTCAAAGACGTTTCCGTGACCGTGGACGGGGTAAAGCTTCTGGACAAGGTGTATTTCTCCGTGGGCCGCACGGACAAAATCGCCTTTGTGGGTGAAAATGAGCTGGCCCAGACGGCCCTGTTTAAAATCCTCATGGGAGAGCTGGAGCCGGACGAGGGCGGCATCAAATGGGGCGTTTCCACCATCCGCAGCTACCTTCCCAAGGACAACAGCGAGTACTTTGAGGGGAACGAAATGGAATTGGTGGACTGGCTGCGGCAGTACTCCGCCAAGAAGGACGACGTGTACCTCCGGGGCTTCCTGGGCCGGATGCTGTTCTCCAACGAGGATGTGTTCAAGCATGTGAACGTCCTGTCCGGCGGCGAAAAGGTAAGGTGTATGCTGAGCAAAATGATGCTCTCGGGTGCCAATGTGCTCCTGCTGGACCAGCCCACCAACCACCTGGACATGGAGTCCATTCAGGCCGTCAACAAGGGCCTGGAGGCATTTAACGGCGTGGTGCTGCTGGCCTCCCACGACCATGAGCTTCTGACCTCTACCTGTAACCGGGTTATCGCCTTCCAGCCCGACGGCACCATTGTGGACCGCTACGGCACCTACGACGATTACCTCAACTGGCTGGCCCAACAGAAGAAGGACTGAGGAGGAATTCCTGTGGAAAAAATTCTGGATATTATTACGGAAAAAATGCAGCAGGCCTTCGAAAAGGCAGGCTATGACCAAAGCTTTGGTCGGGTGACCGTGTCCAACCGGCCGGACCTGTGCGAATATCAGTGCAACGGGGCCCTGTCTGCCGCCAAGCAGTACCATTGCGCCCCCATTCAGATTGCCAAGGCCGTGGTAGAGCAGCTGAACGCCGAGGACTACAGTCTGGTAGAGGCCGTCATGCCCGGCTTTATCAACCTGAAGCTCTCCGGGCAGTTTTTGCAGACCTATCTGGAAGAAATGCGCACCGCCCCCAAGTTTGGCGTTGCCCAGCCCGGGGCGGGCAAGACCATTGTGGTGGACTATGGCGGAGCAAATGTTGCAAAGCCCCTGCACATCGGCCACCTGCGGCCCGCCATCATCGGTGAAAGCCTAAAGCGGCTTTACAAATACCTGGGCTACAACGCCATCGGTGATGTACACCTGGGGGACTGGGGCCTGCAGATGGGTCTGATTATCGCGGAGCTTTCTGAGCGGCAGCCGGACCTTCCCTACTTTGACCCGGATTTTACCGGGGAATACCCCAAGGAGGCCCCCTTCACCGTGACGGACCTGGAGGAAATCTACCCCACCGCCTCCGCCAAGAAGAGTGACCCCGAATTCTCCCACAAGGCCCACCAGGCCACTCTGGAGCTGCAGCAGGGCCGCCGGGGCTACCGGGCGCTGTGGCAGCACATTATGAACGTGTCTGTGGCCGACCTGAAAAAGAACTACGACAACCTGGATGTGCACTTTGAAAAGTGGCTGGGCGAGTCCGATGCAGACCCCTACATCCCCGCCATGGTAGAGGACATGAAGGCCCGGGGCATCGCCGTCCAGTCCCAGGGGGCCTGGGTGATTCCCGTAGCCGAGGAGGGCGACAAAAAGGAGATTCCCCCCTGCATTCTGGTCAAGTCCGATGGCTCCTCCATCTAC
>USQL01000184.1 GCA_900556935.1 uncultured Eubacteriales bacterium
GTCTCTCCATCCAGTCCATGCAGTATATCTCCTCGAACTATATTCAGATTCCAATCTTCATGGTTTGCTCCAAGCCTACCCGGGCAGCCCGATACGTAACCTTTATGAACCAATTTCACGGATTGATTGCCAGTCTGGAAATTGCCTGGACGATTCTGGGTGAGCACGGCGACGCTCCCGTGCAAAGCGCTCTGGTCTCAGATATCATCCGGCAAATTTCCGCAAAAGTCTGCGGGCCCGTTCTCTTGTGTTATGGCGCTTCCGAATTTGCCTATTCCGACGGCACTCGAATCTGGCTTGGAAGCTACGAAAACCCGAGTGCACGCGCATCCATCTACTCGCATTACAGAGATACCGTTGCGGCAGGATTCATCCATTGCCTTTTAGATGAATCTTGTGGGGAAGATCTAATTCGCTATGTCTGCGCCTGTCGGCAAATCGTGGCGCAGTCCGAATTAATCGTCAGTCGCCAATTATGTCCGGAACACATCGCCGCTGTGCTGCAGTCGATTCAATGCCATATCTACCCCGTCATCGATTGACGGCATCGGAAAGCAACATCTGTTTTCGGCTTTCGATACAAAAAAATCCCCCCCCACCGTTTCCGGCAGGGGGGAAAATGCTCTATAATCAGTCAGTGACGTAGGGCAGCAGGGCGATCTGGCGGGCGCGCTTGATGGCGGTGGTCAGGTCACGCTGATGGGCCGCGCAGGTGCCGGTGGTACGGCGGGGCAGGATCTTGCCGCGCTCGGACAGGTAACGGCGGAGCTTTGCGGTGTCCTTGTAGTCAATGCTGGTCACCTTATCCACGCAGAAAGCGCAGACCTTTCTACGCTTGCGGGGACGCATACGCTGTTCGTTAGCCATGGAAATAACCTCCTTCATAGTCTAGTAGAAAAGCTTTTTAGAAGGGCAGCTGAGCGTCGTCATCCTCCAGCATGGAGAAATCGGATGCGGGCGCGCTGGCGGGGGCAGCGTAGGAATTACTGCTGTAGCCGGAATTATTGGGGGCAGAGTAGCCGCCGTAATTGCCGGAGGGAGCAGAATAACCGCTGTTACCGTTGTAGCTTCCGGAATTGGAAGACTCGTCCCGCTTGCTGGAACCGAAGTAGACATTGTCCGCTACGATTTCGGCGGTGCGGCGCTTGTTGCCGTCCTTATCAGTCCAGCTGCGCATTTGCAGCCGGCCGGACACCACTGCCATGCTGCCCTTCTGGAAGTACTTGGAGACGAACTCTCCGGTACTCCGCCAAGCAACACAATCAATGAAGTCCGTTTCCCGCTCGCCGCTTTCCTTGTTGGGGAAATCACGGTCCACCGCTACGGAAAAGCTGGTAACCGCGATGCCGGAACCGGTCCGGCGCAGCTCGGGATCACGGGTCAGCCGACCCATGACGACAATGTGGTTGAGCATAAAATTACTCCTCCACCGCGGTGGTCAGGCAGCGCAGCACGCCGTCGGTAATCTTCATTACACGCTCCAGCTCTGCGGGGAACTCGGGCTTTGCTTCCATGTTCATCAGAACATAGTAGCCTTCTGCCAGATCGTTGATGGGATACGCCAGACGACGCTTGCCCCACTCATCAATGCCGGACAGAGTACCCTCCGCCTCCACCATTGCCTTGAACTTTTCTACCAGAGCAGCGATGCCCTCCTCGCCCTGAGCAGGGTCGATGATGTAGAGCACCTCGTACTTGCCGGTGATCTTAGCCATGTTGATTGCACCTCCTTTTGGACTTTTGGCCCCCGACGCCGTCGGGAGCAAGGATCGCCTGCAACTTTGCAGACTTGTTTATTTTACAGGAAAACCTGAAAAATGTCAAGACCTTTTTTTAAATTTCCCGATACATTCCCACGGCATCGTCTTTCTTGACGGTTTCGGCCACCTGCAGGACCTCAACGGCCAGGGTGCGGTTTCCCAGGGCGATTTCCAGTTTGTCCCCGACCTTCACGTCGTAGCTGGCCTTGACCACCTTCCCGTTGACGCTGACCCGTCCGTTGTCGCAGGCCTCGTTGGCAACGGTCCGGCGTTTGATCAGCCTCGAGACCTTTAAAAATTTGTCCAGTCTCATAGGCTTTCCTTCGCCACGGTGTCCTTCAGGACTTTGCTGGGCTTGAAGGTGGGCACATTGGTCTCCGGAATCTGCATGGGCTCCTTGGTGTGGGGGTCCCGGCCAACCCGGGCCTTGCGCAGCTTGCTTTCAAAGATGCCGAAGCCGCTGAAGGAGACCTTCTCCCCCTTGACCAGGGCGGCGGTAATGGTGTCCAGGGCGGCGTTGATGACCCGCTCGGTATCCTTCCGGGAAAGCCCCGCTTTTTCGGATACGGCGGCAATAAATTCGGGTTTATTCATAAAAAGTGAATCCCTCTCTTTTCGTTGTTGTCATCTATAAGATTAACATAATACCGTAAAAAATGCAATACCGCCGGGAAATTTTTTTGTAGTTTTCCGCCCCTTTTTTTGCTTCTGCGCCACCGGCACAGGAAGAGCGATTGCACGAGTCAATCAGTAGGGGCGGCTACCAGCCGCCCGAAATGGATCGGGCCTGAGCTGCCGGTATCCATCGCTCAGTTCCGTCGGCTGGCGGGCGGCTGATATGTAAAGTGCAGTAACATACTTTACAGATTGTGCAATCACAT
>USQL01000185.1 GCA_900556935.1 uncultured Eubacteriales bacterium
GGCGGCGCTTTTCAGAGCGTCCTCCACCCATTCGTCAGACTCGCCGCCTACATAGACAAACAGGTCGCAGTCGGAGAGCTTGATGATATCGTCGGCGGTGGGCTGGTAGCTGTGCAGGTCTACGCCGTTGTCCAGCAGCATGGTGATCTCGGCGCTGTCCGCCTTGTCCCCCAGAATTTCACGGACCCAGTCGTATTCCGGGAAGATGGTGGTGACAATGCGGATCTTCTCTTCCGCGGCAGGCTGGGCCTGGGACCCAGTGGGCGCAGCCGTAACAGTAGGCATTTCAGCTTGATTCGTGCAGCCGGTCAAAATTCCCACCAGCATCAGAGCCGCGAGCAATGCGGAAAAAACATTCTTCATATTGATATCCTCCAAATAATAAGAACAAAATTCGTAAAATGGGCGCAAAAATACAAGGGCAAACGGCAGCGCCGCAAAAGCCTATCCCAAAAAGAATAGACCTCACCCTTGTATCGGTTCTTATTTAATTGGAGAGCTTTACCTTCAATGCAACCAGGGTAACATGACCGTCGGATCCCTGGCAGGGCCGGAAATCGCCCCACAAAATGTAGGCAACGGTCAAAGCCGCCAGGGCAGCATGAAGGGCCAGGGAGAGACTCTTCAGGATTCCCCGGCAAAGGTTCAGCTGGAGACAGATCTGGCACCCGTCCCCAATACAGTCATGATCGGCTTCCTCAGCCAGGAACAGAGCAGAGGAGAGCATGACGGCAAAAAGGGCTACCGCCATCACCATGGCCAGAATTCGTTTGGTTTTTCCCATCATGTTCACCTCCCCGGTTGGCGTTGGCGATCCGCAATTTGATCGCAGATTACTATACGCTACATCCTTCCCTTTGTCAATATAGGAATTGTTCGCAAATTCTGAATAAAATGTAAAAGTTATTCCGGGGAAATTCCTTGTATTCCCTGGGTCCCTGACAGATCTCCCCCCATGACCCCCTTGTAAAATCCGGGAAAAGCCGGTATAATGAGAGGTACTTTTTTTCACTTTGGAGGAATCGGCATGTTATTGGCATCCATCGGCGTGGCCGCTCTGGTCATCGCTCTGTGTTTTGTGTGCTTCGGCGGCCTGGGAATTCCGGCTGCCGTGGGTATTTTTCTGGGAAGCTATGTGGGCCTGGGGCTGCTGGCTTTCTTATTTTTGTGGGCGGCTACCTCCCGGGTGGATCAGGAGGTGCCCCAGGAGCATGACAGCAGGTTTTACCGCCGGATCGTCAAAGCCTATATTCCCGCCATCTGGAGTCTGCTGGGCATGAAGGTGGATATCCAGGGGGCGGAGCAGCTTCCCAAGGAGGGCCGGTTCCTGCTGGTGTGCAACCATCTGGGCATTCTGGATCCGGTGGTGCTGCTGGGAGCCTTCCCAAAGGCCCAGCTGGCTTTTGTCTCCAAAAAGGAGAACAGCCATATGTTCATCATCGGCAACCTGATGCACAAGATCATGTGCCAGAACATCGACCGGGAAAACGATCGGGAGGCCCTGAAAACCATCCTGAAGTGCATCCAGCTGCTGAAGACGGATGAGGTCTCCGTGGGTGTCTTCCCCGAGGGCTACACCAGCCACGACGGAAAGGTCCACCATTTCCGCTCCGGGGTGTTTAAGATCGCCACCAAGGCCCAGGTCCCCATTGTGGTCTGCGGCCTGCAAAACACCGAGAAGGTCTTCCACAACCGGAAGCACCTGAAGACAACCAAGATCCCCCTTCGTGTGGCGGGGGTCATCCAGCCGGACACCTACCAGGGCCGCACCGCCGTAGACATCAGCCAGGAGGCCTACGAGATGATGCTCTCCGTCCTGCCGGAAAGCTTCCGGGCGGAGGAGGAGGAATAAAAAATTCCCCCCGGGTAGTGGAGCATAAAATGTCGCCCCACAGGCGACCAAACCCTCCTTCGGATGCGCTACAATGGGAGCGTAATCAAACGAAGGAGGGCTTTTTTATGACGGAATTGGTTTTTATTTTGGATCGCAGCGGCTCTATGTCCGGGCTGGAATCGGACACCATCGGCGGCTTCAACTCCATGCTCGCACAGCAAAAGAGGGAGGCAGGCGAGGCGCTGGTCTCCACGGTGCTTTTCGCCAACGACAGCACGGTCATCCATGACCGCCTGCCGCTGAGCGAGGTGCCGCCCCTGACGGAAAAGGAGTATTTCACCTGCGGCTGCACGGCGTTGCTGGATGCCGTGGGCGGCGCCATCCACCACATCGGCAACATTCACAAGTACGCCCGCCGCGAGGATGTGCCGGAAAAGACGATGTTCATCATCACCACCGACGGCTACGAAAACGCCAGCCGCCGCTACGATTACGAGCGTGTGCGCCGCATGATTGAACGGCAGAAGGAGAAGTACGGCTGGGAGTTTTTGTTCCTCGGCGCAAACATCGACGCGGCCAAGGAGGCGGCACGTTTCGGCATCGGTGCGGACCGCTCGGTGAACTACAAGTGCGACGAGGCGGGCACGGCGCTGAATTACGAGGTCATCAGCGAGGCGGTGTGCAGCGTCCGCGCCGCCCGGCCGCTCAGTGCCGACTGGAAGCGCCGCATCGACGAGGATGTGCAGAAAAGAGGGA
>USQL01000186.1 GCA_900556935.1 uncultured Eubacteriales bacterium
TCGTCCACTTTGTACATCCAGCCGGATTCCGGGCCGCAGTCAAACTCATACAGATGGTTGATTCCCTCGATATAATAGCTTTCATACATAGGGGTATAGCTGTATTCGATTTGAATATCCGCCGCCTCACAGACCTTATTCAGCACTTCAAACACCGTGTCCCCCTCAGCAAAGCTGACCTTTGTCTTGGGGAGAATCGTTCCGTCTTTGGGAACGAAGGGGGCCTTTTCCTCATTGAGATTGTCGGTATTGTCCAGAATGGTATCACACACAATGGTGATGGTACAAACGTGGTCCTCCTGACCGGGAGTGATCACGGCGTTGTCCTGGAGCTTCTGGATCTTATACTGGCTGCCCAGGCCATCGCTGGTATTGGTTTTCAGCAGGAACGCAGTTACCACACCTGCAATTGCGATGGCCACGATAACGAGAACCATAATTAGATTCGCTGTTTTCTTCTTTTTCATGTTTCTACCTCATTGGACAAAAGCCGGTCCTCCTTCGCTGGGCAAACTCAGAGGGGGAAATTCTGAGCGGCGAAGGACGTGCCGGCTTTCGTTTTTGCTTAATTGGCTTCCTGGGTCAGGTAGCCTCTGGGATAACAGAAGATATGTCTGCCGATTTCGCCCCACACGCTGTCCGTGGTGCGGACACGGCCATAGAACATGACCTCTTTGGGGAGAACATAGGGTCCGTATAGCGCTCGATCAATAGCTTCATACTGCGCCTGCCCCGGTTTTGCCTCTTTGAGGAGCTTCTGGGGAACAAAAGCGTCCTCGTCATTGATCATGGCGGTGAAGGATGTTCCGAACAGGCCGGAGGTATAGCGATTCAACGCAACCTCGGCAATGGCCTGCTGGCCGTCCTCGCACTCGCCGCGGGCTTCCACATAGATCAGCTTTGCCAGCAGCTTGGTTTCGTCCTCGGTCAGGGTCAGGCCGTCATAGCGTGGCTCCACATACTCCCGGACAGGCTCCTCGTAGATAAAAGGATCGTCCGGCATGGCATCCGGGTCAAGGATAAAGGCCCCATCGTAGCCCCAGCAGATTTCATCGGTAGAAAAACCATCCTCAAATCCCTGGGCCAGCCGCCAGCTGCTCCGGTTTGTATTGGATGGGTCATAGACCATGATTCTGCCATCTTCATTAAAGCCTTTCAGCAGAATGAAGTGCTGGGATTTTGTAAACAAGGACTTGCCATTCATCAACTGAATGACGATTTTCCCTTCCCACAGGGCTTCTTTGACAAAATTGTAGTTCTCTGCCTCGGTCATGGGCAGATGCAGCGCATTGGCTATATACCGCAGGCGATCTACGTTGTTGTTCGCCTTGCTTCCAAACCATTTTGCCAGTTCATCCGGGTAATATTGATGGCCTGTTAGATAGGTAGCGGCCACAGCCATGCAGCAGACGCTACAACCGTTATTCTTAATGGTGCCGTCACCGTACATTACATCGGCGTAATCATCCAGGGTGTAGTCTGGGAAGAAGCGGTCATCCGAATCCTCCTCAAAGGATTCTTCTTCCGTTTCTTCCGAAATTTCTTCCGGTACGGTTTCCTCCTCAGTAGGCTCCGTTTCTTCCGTTATTTCTCTGGTTTCTGCTGTTGTTTCTTCCTTTGTTGCCTCGGTGGATTCTTCCTCCGGGGCAGTAATTTCTTGTTGTGTCTCCTCCGTTGCTGCCTCGTCGGCCCAGGTTCTTAAAGAAATGGGCTGTACAAGCAGGGCTGCCGCCAGCAGTAGGCACAGGATATTTCTTTTACTCAAAAGCAGCGCTCCTTGTTTTGCTGGGGGCAGGGAAGCCCGCCCCCAGCAAGGTCAAATTAGTCCTTCTTCTTGAACTTGCCGAACTTGGGGATGATGACGATAGCGATGACCATACCCAGACCGCAGCCGCCGACAACGCAGATCACGAGAATCCACCAGGGGAAGCCAGTCTTGGCAGGCTCCACTTCGGTAGGCTCAGTAGTAGCCGGCACAGTCGGTTCGGTGGGAATTTCCACAGGATCGCCGCCCATGTCGATGATGTCAGTCATGTCGTACAGGTTGGTCTTTCCGGAGAGGAAGCGGTAGTAAGCCGTCAGCGCATAGTACGCCTGTTCGGTGGCCATGCCGTCCAGTTCGCCGTCCATGATGTGCTTGAAGCCGCCGCCCTTTACATAGTAGCGCAGCAGCGCGTCAATGACAGAGTTCCCATTCTTGACAAACCGGGGGTCGGTATCCGCGTTGATGCCCAGAGCGGACAGCGCGGTAACGACCTGAGAAATGGATTCGCTGGTGGCGATCTTCGTCGTGCCGTCGTAGGAGGTGGAGTAGCCGCCGTCCTCGTCCTGCATCTCGGAGAGCCGCGCGATGGCCTTGTCGATGGCCTCCTGCACCTTCAGATCCTTCGTGTAATAGGGAGCCAGAGCGGTCAGCGCCATGCCGGTCATGTCGGAATCGGCCTTGTCGCCGGAGACAGTCCAGCCGCCGTCGGAGGTCTGCACACGCAGAATTTCATCAATCAGCGCCTGACGGGTGACGGTGCCGCCGGAGGGCACGGGGTAGTTGCCGGAATCCAGTGCCAGCAGTGCCCAG
>USQL01000187.1 GCA_900556935.1 uncultured Eubacteriales bacterium
TGGTTCAGGAGCTGGGTCGGGAGCCTACCGTGGAGGAAATCGCCAAGGAGCTGAACCTGCCCGTTGAGAAGATCATCGAGGCCAACCGCACCGCCGCCGATACCCTGAGCCTGGACACCCCCGTAGGTGACGAGGAGGATACCTCCATCGGCTCCTTCGTGGAGGACGAGCGGACCCCCGGCCCCGCGGATGCCACCTCCAACGCATTGCTTGCCGAGGCCCTGAAGGAAATTCTGGGGACGCTTACCGAGCGGGAGGCGGATGTGCTGCGGATGCGCTTCGGCATGTACGACGGCCGAACCCACACCCTGGAAGAGGTGGGCCAGATCTTCGGCGTCACCCGGGAGCGAATCCGCCAGATCGAAAACAAGGCCATCCGCAAGCTCCGCCATCCCAGCAGAGCCAAAAAGATTCGGGATTTCTACTGCTGACCTTAAAATGAGTAGGGGCGGCTATCAGCCGCCCGCAAGCCGACGGACCGGAGCGGTCAAATCCGACAGCTCAGTCCCGATACGCTGCGGGCGACATGGTAGCCGCCCCTACACACATTTTCACAATTCTTTTACACAAGGGGCAGTACCGCGCGATTCGACAAGAGCAGGCGGCGAGAGATTTTTCGTCAGGGCAAGGTATTTTTTGAAGGAATACTTTGTGTATTTCGAGAAAAAATACCGCGGCCCTGGCGGAAAAGATCCGCCGACTGCCGCGGACGAATCGCGCGGTGCTGCCCCCAAATAAAAAACCGCCCCGAGTATTCCCGGGACGGTGCTGCAAAGAGCCGTATTTATTTTGCCGCGAATTTGGCGCAGTCGGCGCGGAACTTGGTAAAATCCTCTTCCGTGCTTTCCACCAGAACCGAAATCGGGCCGGAGAGCTGCAGGCAGAAAATTTCCATAAAGCTCTTTCCGTCCACACTGCGGCTGCCGTCGGAAAGGGTGACGGAACACAGGGGCGCGGACAATGCAACAAATTCGTTTACATCCCGCACGGAGTGGAGATGAATGATAAATTCCTGCATAAAAACCTCCTGTGACTGTACAAATGCCGGGTTTTCGTGTATAATATGCCTGAGATCGGCAGAAACGGATGATATGCGTCCATTATACCATATTTTGCTCTAAAAGCAATTGTCGGTTTGGCTAATTATGACAAGGGAGCGCCTGAAAAATTGGCGGATTTTACAAAGATGCGAGTTGCCTTTTATACACTGGGATGCAAGACAAACCAGTACGAAACCCAGGCTATGGAGCACATGCTCCAAAGCGCCGGGTACGAAATCGGACACTTCGAGGAAGCGTGCGATGCCTACATTATCAATACCTGTTCCGTCACAGCCATCGCGGATAAAAAGAACCGGGCCATCATCCGCCGCTGCCGCCGGGAGAACCCCAAGGCGGTGATTGGTGTCTGCGGCTGCTACACCCAGCACGCCCCGGAGGCCGTCAAGGCGCTGGGGGTGGACGTGCTGGGCGGCTCCGGCGGACGGCAGGAATTTGTGGAAAATCTGCGGCTGGCCCTGGAAGGAAAAGACCACGAGGATACCCTGGACAACGCCCTGCGCCGCCGGGAATTTGAGCTTCTGCCCCCCGGCGGCCTGGAGGAGCGGACCCGGGCCATGCTGAAGGTCCAGGACGGCTGCGTCAATTTTTGCACCTACTGCATCATCCCCTATACCCGGGGCCCGGTTCGCTCCGCCCCCCTGGAGGCGGCACTCGGTCAGGCCCGGGAGCTCTCCCAGCTGGGCTACAGGGAGATTGTGGTGACGGGCATCGAGATTGCCAGCTGGGGCGTGGACCTGCCCGGAAAGCCCAAGGTCCAGACACTGATTGCTCAGCTGTGCGAAACCGTGCCGGAAATGCGGATTCGTCTGGGAAGCCTGGAGCCCCGGGTCGTAACGGAGGAATTCTGTCAGGCCCTGGCGAAATACCCCAACCTGTGCCCCCAGTTCCACCTGAGTATGCAGTCCGGCTGCGATGCGGTATTAAAGCGGATGCGCCGGAAGTACGACACCGCCCGGTATTATGAAAGCGTGGGGCTGCTCCGGAAGTTTTTCCCGGGCTGCGCCGTGACCACGGATATGATTGTGGCCTTCCCCGGGGAGACCGAGGAAGAATTCGAGGAGAGCCTGGCCTTTATCCGGAAGTGCGGCTTTGCGGACATGCACATCTTCCCCTATTCCCGCCGTCCCGGCACCCCGGCGGACACCATGCCGGGACAGCTGCCCAACGCTGTGAAGGAGGACCGCAGCCGCCGGGCCATCCAGGTGGCCCAGGAGATGAACAGGGCCTACCGGGAAAGCCTGATTGCTTCTACCCAGGCGGTGCTCTTCGAACAGCAGGTCCTGAGCTTCTACACCGGCCACGCCCCTAACTACGTCCGGGTCTACACCGCCGGGGAAAACCTGCACAATGTGGTGAAGAACGTGAAGATTACGGGCCTATATGAGGACGGCGTGTTCGGGTTCATCTGCGCGGCTGACTGAGGAAGGGGCTGTTAGAAAACAACCTGTCATTGCGAACCAGTGCGCACACTGGTGTGG
>USQL01000188.1 GCA_900556935.1 uncultured Eubacteriales bacterium
GTCCACAAGCAGAAACTTGGCTGGGTCAACATGGACAGTCAGGCACCCAACAAGGTGGTAGGAGAATGGCTCTCAAAGCAGGAATTTGACCTTGTCAGGCCGGAGTTTGTATACGGAAAATCCCGCATTGATTTTTACATGGAAAAGGGCGAACAGAAATACTTGCTGGAAGTCAAAGGCTGCACATTGGAAGTGGGCGGCATCGGTTATTTCCCGGATGCGCCCACCGAACGGGGCGTGAAGCACTTGCACGAGCTAGCCCAGGCACAGCGGGCAGGGTATCGGTGCGCAGTAGCCTTTGTGATCCAGATGGAAAGCATCACCGAGGTGAGGCCGAATGTTGGCACGCAGCCGGAGTTTGGCACAGCGCTGGCCGAAGCGAAAGCCGCAGGCGTGAGCGTGCTGTTCCTGCTTTGCCATGTCGGGCGGGACAGTCTGGAGATCGTGGAGCAGCGAGAAGGGTGAAAAGAGAGAAAATGAAAGAACACGCTGCCTGCGTTTGTTAAATGCTAACGGCGTTTAATTTGTTGCGATGAATCGTAAAAAATGCCGTCTGCGGAAAATGTAGAAAATCAGATGTGTTTGTGTCGCAAAGTAAGACATATTGATGTTTTTATGAGTAAATATGCATGAAATTGGCGAAATAATACCTTCTTGTGAGTTTGTTGCTTGAAAATCGTTGCGATACGACGGCAAAAAGGACTTGACGGAAGAAAAACTCTAGAGGTACATATCAAAACGGAGGGCATTTTTATGTTGGGAGCAATCTTGGGTGACATCGTGGGCAGCCCATTTGAATTTGATCACAACAATTACAAGCACAATGTGAGACTGCCGGTGCATAGAATCTGACCCTGGAGAGTGGCAATAAGTCCTCCGGGGACATTTTTGTTTTTTGGAATCTTTTCCGCAGGGGAAAAGCATGGTATACTGAAAATATCGGAACTGAAGTTTTGCGACAACGAGGAGATATCAGATGAAGGAATATAAATGGGCTACTCTTGGATGCGGCGTGATCGCCAATCAATTGGCACAGGCACTTGCAGCAAATGGGCGGAAGCTGTATTCCGTCGCAAACCGTACCCATGAAAAGGCGGTTGCATTTGCGGCGCAGTATGGAATCGAAAAGGTATATGACCGGGTAGAGGATGTTTTCTTGGACGAGGATGTGGATATCATCTATATCTCTACCCCGCATAACACCCACATTTCCTACCTTCGGAAAGCGCTGAGCGCCGGAAAGCATGTGCTTTGCGAAAAATCCATCACGTTGAATTCGGACGAACTGATGGAAGCGGTGCAGTTGGCGGAACAAAATCATGTGATCCTTGCAGAGGCTATGACGATCTACCACATGCCGATCTATAAGGAGCTTCGCGCCCGGATGGATGCGGGAGAGTTTGGCGAGCTGCGGCTTTTGCAGATGAATTTTGGCAGCTATAAAGCCTATGATATGAAAAACCGCTTCTTCAACCGTGCGCTTGCCGGTGGTGCGATGCTGGATATCGGGGTGTATGCGCTTTCCTTCCTCCGGTGGTTTATGTCCTCCAAACCAGACCAGATCCTTTCGCAGGTCAAGTATGCGCCTACCGGTGTGGATGAGCAGGCATCGATCCTCCTGAAGAACAAGGAAGAGGAAATGGCAACGGTGATCTTGTCGCTGCACGCGAAACAGCCCAAACGGGGAACTATCTCTTTTGATAAGGCGTATATCGAATTGTTTGAGTATCCGCGTGGAGAGGAAGCTGTCATTACCTACACAGAGGATGGCAAAAAAGAAGTCGTTACTGCGGGTTCTACCGAAAAAGCGCTGGAATACGAGGTGGCCGATATGGAAGCCGCAGTTTCAGGCGCAGCAGCCGAAATGCATCTGGATTACACCATTGATGTCATGGATATGATGACCTCTATCCGAAAAGACTGGGGAATGACCTACCCGGAAGAGGAAAACTGATATACAGGAGGTACCGTTATGAAGTGGGGAATTTTAGCCACCGGCACCATTGCCAAAAAGTTTGCATCTACGGTGGAACAGATGGGCGCGGAAGGGGAGCAGCTTGTTGCCGTGGGCTCACGGCATCTGGAAAGCGCACAGGTGTTTGCACAGCAGTACGGCATCCCTCGCTGCTATGACTCCTATGAAGCCCTTGCCGCAGACCCGGAGGTGGAGGCTATCTATATCGCCACCCCCAACACCCTGCACTACGAAAACTGCAAACTCTGCTTGGAGCAGGGCAAGCACGTTCTGTGCGAAAAGCCCTTTACCATCAGCCCGGAACAGGCACGGGAGTTGTATCGTCTGGCGGAGGAAAAGCACCTCTTTCTCATGGAGGCGTTCTGGATCTGGCTGCTGCCGCTGTACGACCGCCTGCGCCAGATCCTTGCGGCTGGCACCATCGGGGAGCTGAAGCAGATCACCTGTCAGTACGGCTTTGTGGCATCCGGTGCCCGGAAGGAACGCAAGTTTGATTCCGGTCTGGGCGGCGGTGCGCTGCTGGATATCGGC
>USQL01000189.1 GCA_900556935.1 uncultured Eubacteriales bacterium
CCCAGCGGCATCATCAACATTGTGGATGCCACCAACATCGAGCGGAACCTGTATTTAACCATGCAGCTCATGGAGCTGGAAATCCCCATGGTGCTGGCCCTCAATATGATGGACGAGGTACGCTCCAACGGCGGCTCTGTGAGAATTAACGAGCTGGAGGAGATTCTGGGCATCCCCGTGGTCCCCATCTCCGCCGCCCGGAACGAGGGCATTGACGAGCTGATTGACCACGCCCTGTTTGTGGCCCAGACAGAACAGAAGCCCCAGCGGGTGGATTTCTGCCTGGAAAGCGACGACCCCAAGGACCCGGTGGGTGCGGTACACCGCTGCATCCACGCCGCGGCCATGCTCTTAGAGGCCGATATCCGCCGAGTCGGGCTGCCCGTGCGCTTTGCCACCACCAAGCTTGTGGAAAAGGACAGCCTGATGGAGGAAAAGGTCCAATTGACCCCGGACAAGCAGCATGCCTTCCAGCAGCTGGTATCCATTATGGAGCAGGAGACGGGGCTGGACCGGGAGGCCGCCATGGCCAACATGCGCTTCCAGTTCCTGGAGACCCTGTGCAAGAAAACCGTGGTCCGGCCCCACGAGAGCAAGGAGCACAAGCGCAGCATGGCAATCGACAAGGTGCTCACCGGCAAATACACCGCCATCCCCTGCTTCCTGGGGATTATGGCGCTGGTGTTTGTCATGACCTTCAGCCTGATTGGCGGCACTTTGTCGGACCTCATGGAGCTGGGGGTAGGCTGGGTCACCCACTGGATTGACTTAGGGCTCACCGCCTGGGATGTAAACCCGGTGGTCCACGACCTGGTGGTGGACGGTGTGTGTGCCGGTGTGGGAAGCGTGCTGAGCTTCCTGCCCACCATTGTGACGCTGTTCTTCTTCCTGTCCATTCTGGAGGACACAGGCTACATGGCCCGGGTGGCCTTCGTCATGGACCGGCCCCTGCGGAAGCTGGGGCTGTCCGGCAGAAGCTTCGTGCCCATGCTGATTGGCTTCGGCTGCTCCGTTCCCGCCGTCATGGCCACCCGGACCCTGTCCAGTGAGCGGGACAGGAAGATGACCATTCTTTTAACCCCCTTTATGAGCTGCTCGGCAAAGCTGCCCATCTATACCATGCTGGTATCTGCCTTCTTCCCCCGGCATCTGCAGCCCCTGGCCATGATTGGGCTGTATGTGCTGGGCATTCTCTGCGGCATTCTCTACGCCCTGATTTTGAAGCACACCAGCTTCACCGGTGAGCCGGTGCCCTTTGTGATGGAGCTGCCCAACTACCGCCTGCCCAGCGCCAAAAGCGTGGGCCAGCTGATCTGGGAAAAGGCCAAGGGCTTTGTGCAAAAGGCCTTTACCATCATCTTCGCCGCCTCTGTAATCATCTGGGTTCTGCAGACCTTCGATATCCGTCTGAACGTGGCCGCCTCCCCGGAGGACAGCCTGCTGGCGCTGCTGGGCAGCGTGATTGCCCCCATCTTCAAGCCCCTGGGCTTTGGCGACTGGCGGGCCTCCACCGCACTGATTACCGGCTTTACCGCCAAGGAAAGCATGGTTTCCACCCTCTCCCTGCTTTTAGGGGGCGATGCCAGCCGCATCACCACCCTGTTTACCCCCTTTACGGCGGTGGTATTCCTGGTGTTTACCCTGCTGTATACTCCCTGCGTAGCCGCCATCGATACGGTCAAGCGGGAGATGGGCAGCGCCCGGGCCGCGGCGGTGACCGTCGTCACCCAGTGCGCCATTGCCTGGGTGGTGGCTTTTGCGGTAAGGTGTATCGGCCTGGTCTTTGGATTGGTGTGACACATGAATATTCAAAGTATTGTGGTCCTTCTGGCGGTGATCGTCGGCTTCATCGCCGCGGTACGCCACGGAAAGAAAAAATGCAAATGTGGCTGCTGCGGGGACTGCAAAACCTGCGGCAAATGCGGGAAGCATTAAAAAACGCCCCTGGATTTTCCGACGTGAAAATCCAGGGGTAAATTTGTATATCGAGGCTCCCCTGAAAGGGGAGCTGGCCCGGCGATAGCCGAGTCTGAGGGGTCCGGCTTTTCCTCAGAAAAGCCTCCGCCGCAGGCGGAATTCAGGCCCAGATATTCCAAAAGCCTGGTATTTGCGCCGTAGGCGCAAGGCTTGGCTTTCAGCCAAGCCGGACCCCTCAGTCAGCTTCGCTGCCAGCTCCCCTTTCAAGGGAGCCTTGGTCGGTACGAATTCGCCCAAGCTTTCTTGTTCCGTCGGTCTGTACCGCCCCCATCCACCGCTGAGGCGGTCCCCCTTCCCCAGTGGGGAAGGTTGGGGACTTCCCTCCGGGAGTATACGTGCAACGGGGTACTCACTTTCAATGGGTTTCGGGCGGCATAGTAGCCGCCCCTACGGTTATACGTTTGATTGGTACGAATTTGCCCGGAGAGTCTCACCCCGCCGGTCTGTACCGCCCCTCATCAGTCTCGGCTGCGCCGAGCCAGCTTCCCCGGAGGGGAAGCTT
>USQL01000190.1 GCA_900556935.1 uncultured Eubacteriales bacterium
AACCCATCGACCCCAGCCTGGAAGTCATCCACGACGAGAATTCGTGGTAAACACCCAAAAACCTTCCCCTTGGGGAAGGGGGACCGCCGCAGCGGTGGATGAGGGCGGTACAGACTGGCGGCATAAACAAGCCCAGGCGAATTCGTACAGTCTCAACGTATTCGCCCAAGTCTTTTTCGCATCGGTTCTGCGTACCGCCCCTCATCATTCAGGGCTTCGCCCTGCCAGCTTCCCCAGAGGGGAAGCTTTTGGAATCCCTTTCAGGGAAAACAATGCAACATTAAAGTCAAAGGAGACAATAACCATGAAATATTTTGGCGGATGCGATTCCGGCAGTACTTATACCAAATGCGTCATCTTAGACGAAACCGGCAAGATGGTGGCGGATGTCACCCTGCGCAGCCGGATTAACTCGGTCCTCAGCTGTGAGGACGCGCTGACCCAGGCGGCGGCACAGGTGGGTGGTCTGGGCTCCTACCATGATTTGGCCTACCTGGTGGGCACCGGCTATGGCCGGAACAAGGTCCCCGAGGCGGACGAAAATATCTCCGAAATCAGCTGCCACGCTATGGGTGTCCATGTGGTGGACCCCAGCGTCCGGGCCATTATCGATATCGGCGGCCAGGATGTGAAGGGCATCGCCGTGGATACCGACGGCACGGTGCTGAACTTTGCCATGAACGACAAGTGCGCCGCCGGTACGGGCCGGTTCTTTGAGGCCATGGCCAAGGCCTTTGAAATGGACCTGAGCGACTTTTCCAAGCTGTCCCTGCAGGCCAAAAACGTAATTCCCATCACCGCCCAGTGTACGGTGTTTGCCGAGTCCGAGGTCATCTCCCTGGTGGGCGAGGGCAAGCCCATGGACGAAATCGCCGCGGGCATCGAGCTGTCCGTCGCCAAGCGCTGCTTCGTCATGGCGAAAAAGGCCGGTGCCGTGGATAAGATTACCTTGACCGGCGGCTGCGCCAAGAACGACGGTCTGAAGCAGGCCATCGAGAAGGTTCTGAAGCTGAAGGTCATTGACCTGCCTGTGGACCCCCAGCTGATTGGTGCCATCGGTGCCGCGGAGTTCGCCCGTCAGAAGGGCCTGGCCCAGGCTTGAGGAGGGAAAACCATGCTGATTCTCAAAATTCTGGGCATTGTCGCCATTGTGGCGGTGGCCCTGTTTATCCTGACCTTTGTGGTCTATTTCTTCAACCTGGATATGAAGCTCACCGCCGCCCTGGAACCCCTGTTCTTGAAGCACTACGACAAAATCAAGCGGGACCGGCACCTGTAATATGAAGCTCTACGAAGAAATCATCGATACCTGGGATGCCCTCCTTGCCCCCTTCTCTCCCCGCTCCCTGCCCGTCGCGAAACCCGGCTGGCCGGACTCCGGCAGCCGGAACATGGTTCTGCGGGGCGATATGGCCTTTGAGCTGGGGGAGGATGCCTTTCCCGCCCTGGGCGCTACCGCCGTCACCGTGGGAACGGGGCGCTTTGGAGAGGACCAGATTCTTCTGTGCGGCCCGGACCTTCCGGAGCTCACCGAATCCGGCCCCTTCGCCCGGCTCACCGTGGCCGCCGTGAAGGACGTGCCGGACCAGGGCAGCGCCCTGTATACGGCCATTAAGAAAATCGATTTCGTCCGCTACCATGTAAACCCCCAGGGCTTTATGACCCGGATATCCGCCATCCGCAACCGGGAATCCGCCCGGGTCAGCCGGGAAGCCCTGGCGGGGGGGCTGAATTTTTCCCAGGTTGGCAGCCGAATGCTCACCGGCTACCACGAAAACCCCAATATTCTGGCGGTACGCCTCGTCTATATTACGGACCCCGCCTTTCCCTTCCCCCGCCTGGAGGAGACCGTGGCCCGGGCCCGGGACATCACCCGTGCCATCGACCACGCCATGACAAGCTCCATGACCGACTGCAGCGTCTGCGGCCTGAAAAAGGTCTGCGACCAGGTGGAGGGCATCCGCCAGCTCCACTTCGGCAAGGCTTAAATCCCGTATTTCTCCGCCAGCACCCTGCACGAATTCGCCAAACAAAAAAACTGCCATCGTCCCCGGAGGTGGAAACCTCTGGGGACAATGGCAGTGTTCTTTCATGGAATCGGACCTTCGAAAACCGGCGGCTTTGGCTTACACCATAGCGGCGGTGATGATGGCCATCTTGTAGACCTCGTCGGCGTTGCAGCCGCGGGACAGGTCGTTGATGGGGGCAGCCAGGCCCTGCAGGATGGGGCCGTAGGCCTCGAAGCCGCCCAGACGCTGGGCGATCTTGTAGCCGATGTTGCCGGCCTCAATGTTGGGGAAGATGAAGGTGTTGGCGTAGCCGGCCACGGGAGAGCCGGGGAACTTCAGCTGGCCCACTTCGGGAGCCACGGCGGCATCGAACTGCATCTCGCCGTCGATGGCCAGCTCGGGAGCCATTTCCTTGGCCACGAT
>USQL01000191.1 GCA_900556935.1 uncultured Eubacteriales bacterium
TGACGTACTTGCAGCCGGCGTCCACCAGCATGTTGGTAGCGATCTCGCCGGTGTAAGCGCCGGAGGCGTTGGCGTTGCAGTTCTCGGCACCGATGCCTACCCGGGTCTCCCGCATGGCGCGGACGGCGGCGGGAATGCACACGGCGGGAACGCACAGAGCCACGTCGCACCAGCGGCCCTTGGGCAGGATAGCCTTCAGCTGGGTCATAAACTCCTTGGTCTCGGAGGGGGTCTTGTTCATCTTCCAGTTACCGGCGATGACGGTCTTGCGATACTTTCTGTTCATTTCTTGATTACTCCTTGTTTCTTACTTCTATGTCTACACTCTAAATAAGAATGTAATTGACCATTTTAGTCCTCTTTTGGATTTCTTAAGGGAACTCCAAGGAAATTGGCAAGGACTGTAGGCGAGAAATTTCGCTGTCAGGCAAGGACTTGGAAGCGGAGGCGTACTTTGTGTACGTCCCGCTTTCGAATCCGCGGCATGGCGGTGAAAGCTCCGCCTACAGCCGCAGACAATCTTCTTGGTGTTCCCGCTTGAAAATTACTTATCCTGCAGGCAGGCGATGCCGGGCAGCTCCAGGCCTTCCAGGAACTCCAGGGAAGCGCCGCCGCCGGTGGAGATGTGGGTAATCTTATCGGCAAAGCCCAGCTGCTCGCAGGCAGCCGCACTGTCGCCGCCGCCGACGATGGTCACAGCGTCGGAATCCGCCAGGGCCTGAGCAACGGCAATGGTGCCCTTGGCCAGGGTGGGGTTCTCAAACACGCCCATAGGTCCGTTCCAAACAACGGTCTTGGCGTTCTTCACAGCCTCGGCAAACAGAGCCTGGCTCTTCTCACCGATATCCAGGCCCATCTTGTCGGCGGGGATGGCATCGGCAGCAACGGTCACAACCGCGATTTCGCCGTCAATGGGGTTGGGGAAGGAATCGGCAACCACGGCATCCACAGGCAGCAGCAGCTTTACGCCCTTGCTTTCGGCCTTGGCCATCATTTCCTTGCAGTAGTCAATCTTCTCGCTGTCCACCAGGCTCTTGCCGATGTCGTAGCCCTTGGCGGCCAGGAAGGTAAAGGCCATGCCGCCGCCGATGATCAGGGTATCCACCTTCTCCAGCAGGTTATTGATGACGTTCAGCTTGTCGGAAACCTTGGCACCGCCCAGAATTGCGACGAAGGGACGCTCGGGGTTGGCCAGGGCCTTGCCCATAATGGAAACTTCCTTCTGGACCAGGTAGCCGCAGACGGCGGGCAGATAGTCGGCCACACCGGCGGTGGAGGAATGGGCACGGTGGGCGGTGCCGAAGGCATCATTGACGAACAGATCGGCCATAGAAGCCAGGGCCTTGCTCAGCTCGGGATCGTTCTTGGTCTCGCCCTTTTCAAAACGGGTGTTCTCCAGCAGCATGACCTCGCCGTCCTTCAGCGCGGCGGCCTTGGCCTTGGCGTCCTCACCGACCACGTCCTTGGCCATGATGACGGGCTTGCCCAGCAGCTCGGAAATGCGCTCGGCAACCACCTGCAGGCTCAGCTCGGGCTTCCACTCGCCCTTGGGCTTGCCCATATGGGAGCACAGGATGACCTTGGCATTGTGGTCCACCAGGTACTTGATGGTGGGCATGGCAGCGACAATACGCTTGTCGGAGGTGATTTTGCCGTTCTTGGTGGGGACGTTGAAGTCGCAGCGGCACAGCACCCGCTTGCCGGTGACGTCGATATCCTCGATGGACTTCTTGTTGTAATTCATTGTAAGTTCCTCCATTCAGATTTTTGTGGGGGGTTATCCCCTCATTTTGCCATAATCCTTTAGGTTGGGAAAAGAGAGCTGACGCAGTGCCTCATAGGTGGTGATGGCAACGGCGTTGCTCAGATTCAGGCTCCTGGCTTCGGAGCACATGGGAATCCGAACACAGCAATTGTAATGGGCAGCCAGAAAATCCTCGGGGAGCCCCTTGGTTTCTTTGCCAAAGAACAGGTAGCAGCCGTCATGGAATTCTGCCTCCGTGTAGCTCCGGGGGGCTTTGGTGGACAGGCACCACATTTCTGTTACATTGTTTCGTGCAAAGAAATCGTCAAGGCTGTCATAATCGAAAACTTCAACCAGATGCCAGTAGTCCAGTCCTGCCCGCTTGACCGCCTTTTCGGAGATGTCGAATCCCAAAGGGCGAATCAGATGGAGCCGACTTCCGGTGGCGGCACAGGTTCTGGCAATGTTGCCGCAGTTCTGGGGAATTTCAGGCTCAACAAGAACAATATTCAGCATAAAATCCCACCTTCTGTCTGTAATTGCAGTTTCTGTGTGTACAAATTCCGTACAGCTCTTATTGTATGCCAAAGCGCTGCCAAAATCAATCCCAAAACTTTCTTTTTTTTCGGTTTTTATAGTATTCACATAAAAAGGAACAGGAGCGAACGAAATTTGT
>USQL01000192.1 GCA_900556935.1 uncultured Eubacteriales bacterium
GCAACGGATTCCAGCACGGGGGCCAGCATCTTGCAGGGGCCGCACCACTGGGCGGAAAAATCCAGGACTGCCAGCGCCTTGGCGTTGGCCTCGGTGAGATCGTTATTGGTAATTTTGGTAATCATTTTGTATTCTCCTTTTCTTTTTTCTCGGCCAGGAACCGCACCGCGCTGAGGGCGGCTACGTTCCCCTGACCGGCGGCTTTGATATACTGATAGGGGGTGCCGGTGATGTCGCCGCAGGCGAAGCACCCCGGCAGGTTGGTTTCCATCTGCAAGGTGACGGGGATGTGGTTCCCCTCCATGCGGATGCCGGGCACCAGCTTGTCCGGAGCCACCGCGTCCCGGAGGACGAACACGCCGTCTGCGGCGTATTCCTTTCCCTCCGCAGTTTGCAGCCCCGTGGCCTGCCTCTCGCCCAGGATGGCGGCGGGCTTCTCGTGGATGACCAGGACCTTGGGGCCCACGGTGATCTCGTGGGGAGCGGCGGGGAAGTAGAGTACCTGCCCACAGCTCTCCGCCAGGAAGTCCGCCTCCCGGCAGGCCTGACCGGAATAGCCGATGACGGCAACGGTTTTGCCCCGGTAGAAGTGGGCGTCACAGGTGGCGCAGTAGCTGACACCCCGGCCCAGCAGCTCGTTTTCCCCCGGCAAAGGCCTGGCGGTAACCACCCCGGCGGCAAGGATCACGGTGTCCGCCTCAATCATCTCCTCCGGGGTTTGCAGGGCGAAATAATTCCCCATGGCGTAGACCGCCGTGACCTGCTTTTCGGTAATGGGAATGTCCAGGCTGTCCAGCTGGGCCCGGAGGGCATCTGCCAGAGCTGCCCCGGTCACATTGGGCAGGCCCGGGTAGTTGAGAATGGAGTGGGCCTTCTCCACCTTTTCGCTTAAGTGCCGGGAGCCGAACAGAATCAGCTTCTTCCCCCGCACCTTCGCCGTAATCGCTGCCGACACCCCGCCGGGCCCGGTGCCGACAATGGCAATGTCATATTGCTCCATGGCGTCACATCCTTTGCGTGCAATTGAATTTTTCTATATTTAATTTTACACAATTTATTTCAATTGTCAAGTGGATGGGTGTAAACAGTTTGTGAAGGAAGACAACCCCCAATTTATCTGCCCCTATACCCGAAAAAGCCCGCCTCCGAAGCTGGAGGCGGGCAAAGATTATGGGGTTATCGGTTTGGCTTAGTACATACCGCCGGCCTGGCTGGCAGCGGCCGCGGCGGCGGCGTCGGCAGCGGGATCGGGCTTGTCGACGACCAGGCTCTCGGTGGTCAGCACGCAGGAGGCGATGGAAGCGGCGTTCTCCAGGCTGGAACGGGTGACCTTGGTGGGGTCAACGATTCCGGCGGGAATCATGTCCACATACTCCTCGGTGTAGGCGTTGTAGCCGAAGCCAACCTTGCCGGAGGTGCGAATCTTCTCGTAAACCACGGAGCCGTCCACACCGGCGTTCTCGGCAATCTGGCGGATAGGAGCCTGCAGAGCGGTGGCGATAATCCGGGCACCGGTCTTCTCGTCGCCGTGCAGAGTCTCTACCAGCTTCTCAACGGCCTCGATGGCGTTGACCTGGGCAGTACCGCCGCCGGCCACAATGCCCTCTTCCACAGCGGCACGGGTGGCGTTCAGAGCGTCCTCAACCCGCAGCTTCTGCTCCTTCATGGCAACCTCGGTCTGTGCGCCAACCTTGATGACGGCCACACCGCCGGAGAGCTTTGCCAGCCGCTCCTGCAGCTTCTCCCGGTCGTAGTCGGAGGTGGTGGTGGCGATGGCGGAGCGAATCATGTGGGCACGCTCGGCAATGGCATCGGGGGTGCCGTCGCCATCGACGATGGTGGTGGTGTCCTTGGTGACCACAACCTGACGGCAGTGGCCCAGGTCGGTCATCTGCGCGTCGCTGAGCTCCATGTTCAGCTGGCTGGAAATCACGGTGCCGCCGGTGAGAACGGCGATATCCTGCAGCATTTCCTTCCGGCGGTCGCCGAAGCCGGGGGCCTTGACGCAGACCACATTGAACCGGCCCTGCAGACGGTTGAGAAGCAGGGTAGCCAGCGCGTCGCCCTCCACATCCTCAGCGATGATGATGAGCTTCCGGCCGGACTTGACAATGGGCTCCAGAATGGGCAGAATCTCCTGAATGGAGGCGATCTTCTTATCGGTAATCAGCAGGTAAGCGTCGTCCAGGACGGCCTCCATCTTGTCGGTATCGGTGACCATATAGGGGGAGATATAGCCCCGGTCGAACTGCATACCCTCGACCACATCCAGGCCGGTCTCGGCGGTCTTGCTCTCCTCGATGGTGATGACACCCTCG
>USQL01000193.1 GCA_900556935.1 uncultured Eubacteriales bacterium
ACCAAGGTCTACAACAGCGACGGAGAGCTGGTGCTGGACAACACCCAGGACAGCCGCCAGATTCTCAGCCAGAAGACCGTGGAATATATGAACTACTGCCTGTTCAATGCCGCCAACTACGGTACCGGCGGCGCGGCCATCTTCCCGGGGCAGAATATCGCCGGCAAAACCGGCACCACCTCCAGCAACCGGGACCGCTGGTTCTGCGGCTATACGGGCTACTATACCGCCGCTGTCTGGTGCGGCTACAACCAGCCGGAGCAGATTAACCTCACCGGCAACTACGGAAACCCCGCCGCCCGTCTGTGGAAAATGGTGATGCAGCCCATCCACGACGGCATGCCCTCCAAGGCGCTCTACAGCGGTGCCCAGTTCCAGACGGTGTCCGTCTGCCTGGATTCCGGCAAGCTGGCCACTGCCGCCTGCTCTGCCGATGCCCGGGGCATTGCCCGGGTGACCACCGTCAATGTCTACCCCGAGGACGTGCCTACGGAAACCTGCGATAAGCATGTCACGGTTGACTACTGCGTCACCGGCGGCGGTGTGGCCACGCCCTTGTGCAGCCTCTTCCCGGATTCCCAGGTGGAGACCCGCTCCCTGGTGAAGATGACCCCCGCCGAGGTGGAGGAGATTCGGGCGGCCATGAACGCGGGCCTCAAGTCCGAGTATTATCAGGACGGCTATGTCTACTATGTAGACGAGGATGGCAACCCGCTGCCCTGGCACGGCTTCCGGAACGACAACAATCTGGACGCGGACACCCCCTATATCGTCTGCCCCATCCACAACCAGCATGCTTTTGACAGCATGGAGCCCACCGGTGGCAATTCCGACGGAAATGACAATTGGGGCGCGGGCGACAGCGGCAATATGGGCGGCACGGACAACAATTTCGGCAATTTTGGAAATAACGGGAACAACGAGGAAGATCGCTGGTAAAGAGAGAAGGAGAAACAATGCTTTGGATTTCGGATCAATGGAAGGACTATGAGGTCCTGGATGCCTCCGATGGGGAGCGGCTGGAGCGCTGGGGAAAATATATTCTGGTGCGGCCGGACCCCCAGGTCATCTGGTCCACCCCCCATACGGCACCCCAGTGGAAGCAGCAGGATGCCCGCTATATCCGCTCCAGCACCGGCGGCGGCCACTGGTCGGACCACCATCTGCCGGAGCGCTGGCAGATTGGCTATAAGGACTACCTGACCTTTAACGTCAAGCCCATGAACTTTAAGCACACCGGCGTGTTTCCGGAGCAGGCGGCCAACTGGGATTTTATCCGGGAAAAGGTTGCCTCCGCCGGGCGGCCCGTGCGGGTTCTGAACCTGTTTGCCTATTCCGGCGGTGCCACCCTGGCGGCGGCTGCCGGCGGGGCGGAGGTGTTCCATGTGGATGCCTCCAAGGGCATGGTTGCCTGGGCCAAGGAAAACGCCCAGGCTTCGGGCCTGGCGGACAGGCCCATCCACTGGATTGTGGATGACTGCGGCAAGTTCATTCAGCGGGAAATCCGCCGTGGCCGTCGCTACGACGGCATCATCATGGACCCGCCCAGCTACGGACGGGGCCCCGGCGGGGAAATCTGGAAGATGGAAACCAGCTTTTTCCCCTTCCTGCAGCAGACGGCCAAGCTCCTGACGGAGAACCCCTTGTTTGTCATCATCAATTCCTATACCACCGGCCTTGCCCCCTCCGCGGTGTCCTACGCCTCGGATGTGGTCTTTGGCAGGGAATTCGGCGGGAAAACCGCCGCTGGGGAGCTGGGACTGCCGGTAGCGGAATCCGGCCTGGTTCTGCCCTGCGGCGCTACCGGCCGGTGGACACCCTGAGAGAGGAACGAATAGCATTGGAAGATATTATTTCTGTGGAGCATCTGGCCTATTCCTACCCGGATTTGGACGGCCAGAAGGGAACCCAGGTCTTTGAAGACTTAAATCTTACCATCGAAAGCGGCAGCTTTGTGGCGGTGCTTGGCACAAACGGCTGCGGCAAATCCACCCTTGCCAAGCACTTTAATTCGATTTTGCTCCCCTCCGGCGGAAAGGTGTATGTGAATGGCATTGATACCTCCGACCTGGAGCGGATTATGTCGGTCCGCCGCTGTGTGGGCATGGTGTTCCAGAACCCGGATAACCAGATTGTGGCCAACGTTGTGGAGGAGGATGTGGCCTTCGGCCCGGAAAACCTGGGCGTTGCCAGTCCTGAAATCCGCCGACGGGTGGACAAGGCCTTAAAGCAGGTGGGTATGTACGAATACCGGGAGCACGCCCCCCATCTTCTGTCCGGCGGACAGAAGCAGCGGGTGGCCAT
>USQL01000194.1 GCA_900556935.1 uncultured Eubacteriales bacterium
AGATAGTCGGCCACACCGGCGGTGGAGGAATGGGCACGGTGCGCGGTGCCGAAGGCATCGTTCACGAAAATATCGGCCATGGAGGCCAGAGCCTTGCTCAGCTCGGGGTCGTTCTTGGTCTCGCCCTTCTCAAAACGGGTGTTCTCCAGCAGCATTACCTCGCCGTCCTTCAGAGCGGCGGCCTTTGCCTTGGCATCCTCACCGGCCACATCCTTGGCCATGATGACGGGCTTGCCCAGCAGCTCGGAGATACGGTCGGCCACCACCTGCAGACTCAGCTCGGGCTTCCACTCGCCCTTGGGCTTGCCCATGTGGGAGCACAGAATCACCTTGGCATTGTGATTGACCAGGTACTCAATGGTGGGCATCGCAGCCACAATGCGCTTGTCGGAAGTGATTTTGCCATTCTTGGTGGGGACGTTGAAATCGCAGCGGCACAGAACCCGCTTGCCGGTTACGTCAACATCCTCGATGGATTTCTTGTTGTAGTTCATGTTGATTCCTCCAAATTACTGGGGCTCTAACCCCGCATTTTTCCAAAATCTTTCAGATGTGGAAAGGACAGCTGCCGCAGCGCTTCAAAAACCGTTACCGCCACCGCGTTGCTCAGGTTCAGGCTTCTGGCCTCCTGACGCATGGGGATGCGGACACAGCTTTCCCTGTGGGCTTCCAGGAAGGGCTCCGGGAGACCCTTGGTCTCCTTGCCGAAGAACAGGTAATCCCCGTCCCGATATTCTGCCTCCGTGTAGCTCCGAGGGGCCTTGGTGGACAGGCACCACATCCGTTCTACCTTGTTTCTGGCGAAAAAATCCTCCAGATTTTCGTAGTCCAGCACCTCCACCAGATTCCAGTAGTCCAACCCTGCCCGTTTGACGGCCTTTTCGGAAATGTCAAACCCCAGGGGGCGGATCAGATGGAGGCGGCAGCCGGTCGCGGCACAGGTCCTGGCAATGTTGCCGCAGTTCTGTGGAATTTCCGGCTCCACCAGTACCACATTCAGCATTGCCCATCACCTCGTAAAAAGTTCTGCGGACGGGTGCAACCCAATCCAACAATGCCTATTGTAAGCCAATTCCAGCCTAAAATCAATGAAAAAATCACAAAAAATCATAATTTTTTCAAGACTGCCCAGAAAGATATTTATTTATGCAAAATTATTGTGGATTTTGCGCTGTTGCTTTTTGTTTTTTCAAAAAAAAATTGTGCATTTCCCGCAAAGTACCCAAAGGAGGCAAAAAATGCAGCCCGTTTTTCAGGGCTGCATTGCGTTTTGATTATCCCACGGAAAACTGGATTTCCCCGTCCTGACAGACCCAGCTTCCGGCCACCCCCGCAAGGACCCGGCCATCGGTGAGCTCAGCGGAGAGAATCAGGTCAATCTGTTCCCCGTCGGAAAGCTCCGGCAACAGCAGGCTTGTCTCGGTCCGCGCCGTGAAGCTTCCCTCGGTCTCCCCTTCCGTAAGCTCCAAAATCTGCTCGGAAAGGAGCGTGTCGCCCCGGTACCAGCCCAGGCGCGCAAGAACCACCGCCGAGGGAGTCCCGTCCGGGGTCAGCAGCGGTGTCTGCACCACCGCGGTAACCTTGGCCTCCACGGTTCCGTCCCTCACCTGAATTTCCGATGCCTGGGCATCGGCGTAGGCCGCCAGGCTCCCGGCCAGGTAGGTAAGCTTGGGCCGCGTGGGGCTCTCCGGAGTACTCAACGGAATCTCCTCCCGGCTGTCCTCCGTCTTTAAAATGCAGTAGTAGCCGTACCCGTCCGCGGGGGCCAGCTCCAGGTCTGCCCGGTAGCATTCCCCATCCCAAGCGCAGTCCGCCCGGGCAGTCTCCTGTCCATCCAGCCGTACCGACAGCTGGGCGGACTGCTGCGCGGAATGCTCCAAGGGCCAGAACTCCGCCTGTATGGTCACTCCGCTGTGCTCGTCCGTGCCAAAGCCTCGGAGTTCCCAGCGCTCCAGGCTTGTATTCTTCACCGCCGACAGCTGCTCCTGAAGCAGAGCAAGCTGCTGCGTCAGCGCATTGTTTTCCTCCTTCAGCCTGGCAACCTCCTGCTCCAGGGCATCGGTCCGCTTGCTGCCGCACCCGGCAAACGTCAGGCACAGAAATCCCGCCAGCAGCGCAGACAACATTCTTTTCATAAGCCGCTCCTTTTTGTTTTTTCCTTAGTATATCCCAAAAGGGCCCAAAAAACAAGCGGGACAAAATTGGGGCTGTTAGAAAACAACCTGTCATTGCGAACCAGTCCGCAGACTGGTGTGGC
>USQL01000195.1 GCA_900556935.1 uncultured Eubacteriales bacterium
CCGGGCGACTTCGGGACTTTCACCCTAGAGAACGTGCGCTCACCGGGCGCACTGACGTGAAAATCCCCCTGCTTCCGGAAAAGCAGGGGGATATTTTTGGAATTAACCCTCGAAGTCGCCCTCGTCGGCTACGGGCTCGTTGGTCTCGGGCTCCTCGGCAGGCGCTTCCTCAGCAGCGGGAGTCTCAGCGGGGACCTCTTCGGCAGCGGCGGTCTCTTCCGCGGCAGGGGCCTCTGCAGGCTCCTCAGCGGCGGGAGCTTCCTCGGCGGGAGTCTCCTCAGCAGCGGGAGCCTCCTCTTCCATGCCCTCGTCCCAGGGGCAGCAGCCAATGACACGCTTTGCCCAGGCTACCAGCTTGTCACCGTAGGCGGCAATCAGATAAACTGCACCGGCAATGGCAGCCAGCGCGGCCAGAACCTTCATAACACACTTTACCGTTTTCATAAGAAATTCCTCCATTTCATATGTGGCAGCACCCTCAACGCGGAACGCCATTCGGCATCAGCGTCTTCGGCAGCCCATTCTATGCTTTTTATAGTATAGCCATTCTTCCCGCAAAAAGCAAGAGAGATTTCAGAAAAAAGCACAAAGTCGCCATTTTGCGCATTTTTCGCTTCCCGCAGCCGTCTAGCCCCGTTTCCCCAGGAGCCAGCGGAGCCTCCGGCGGTTCAAAAGCCAGCTGCACATGCTCAATACCAGCAAAATGGTACAGACCTCCAAAAGCTTCTCCCCCCACATGGCGGCGGAGGAGGAAAAGTCGGAAACCGGGATGCCCCATTTGGGGAACCAGACGGAGATTGCCGTCATAACCGGGTTCTGGTGCCACGCGAAATACACCAGGCTGTTCTGCCCCAGATAAGTAACCGGCTTCCAGCGAATCCAGCAGGAAGCCACCACCACAGCGCCGATGCCCGCAAAGGCAGCGAGAAAACTCAGCGGTGCAATGCCGTACTGGCTGCTGAACAGGTCCAGCACAGCCGTCTTTCCCAGAATCCCCGGGGCACCGGAGACCAGATTCACAGCGCCAAGGGCAAAAAAAGCCAGGACTCCCTTCCGGGAGCAGGCAAACTTCTGAATCTGTTCCCCTCTTCCCCGCAGCAAATACCCGCCCAGGAAGAAAGGCAGGGCCGAAAAGCACAGGTCCAAGTTCCAGGGAAGCGCCGGGCCGCCCAACGTGCCGTAGGCAACGCCGATTGCCCCCAGCACCGCGCCAACTGCCGCCAGCACCGCCGGTTTTTGGACTCTTCTTACCAGAAACCTGGCTCCCAGCTCCAGGAAAAACAGGCAGGCCAAATACCAGAGGGTCCACATCCGTCTCTGGACCGCCACCTGTCCCGCTAAGTAGAACACCCTGGGCCAAATGGAATTCCCCCGAACCGTGGTCAGATACCCCTCGCACAGAATCATGGGGATAGCCAAGGTCACATAGGGCAGCAGCAACCCTCTGCACTTTCCCTTAAAAAATTCCCCAAATGGCTTCTCCGCCCGGAATACAAAGCCGGACAGGAAGAAAAACAACGGCACATGGAAGGTAAACATCCACTTTGCCACCGGATGACCGGAAATCACATGGGAAACCACCACCGCCAGAATTCCGAAGCCCCTGGCGGTATCCACCCAGGCCACCCTTGTTTTTGTTGGCATTGCGCTGCCTCCCCTTCTCGTTTTGTACCATTATACGAGGGAAGCGTCCTTCCGTCAAGAGCGCAAAAGGAGCCGCCGCGGGAAGCGGCGACTCCGGTTTGGAAATATCAGGCAGCCTGGGGCACTGCTTTTTTTCGGTCCAGGATGCACAGGGCGACCACAACGCCGGACAGGCAGATGCCAATCAAGTCCGTCATGCTGCCGGGGTAGATCATCATCAGGCCGCCGGCCAGGGCCAGGCCCCGGCGGAACCAATTGAGGTTTCCAATGAGGTAGCCTTCCATGGCCGCAGATACGGAGGCGATGCCAATAAGAGAGGTAACGGTAATCAGCACCACGTCCAAGGCGGTGGTATCAATCAAAAGCATGGAGGGGCTCAGGGCGAAGGCATAGGGCACGATGAACGCGCCGATTGCCAGCTTGGTTGCCTGAATGGCGGTTTTCATGGGGTTTGCCTGGGCGATGGCCGAGCCGGCATAGGCGGCCAGGGCCACCGGCGGCGTCAGGTCCGCCACG
>USQL01000196.1 GCA_900556935.1 uncultured Eubacteriales bacterium
TCGCCTACACCGGCGAACTTGATGGGCTTGCCGGTAACCGCCCGGACAGACAGGGCCGCGCCGCCTCTGGCATCGCCGTCCAGCTTGGAGAGCATGACGGAGTCGATGTCCAGCCATTCGTTAAAGGTCTGGGCGGCATTCACCGCGTCCTGACCGGTCATGGCATCCACAACCAGCATAATCTCGTTTGGCTTCACCGCTGCCTTGATGTTTTTGAGCTCCTCCATCAGGGCCTCGTCCACATGCAGACGGCCGGCGGTATCTAAGAACACCATGTCATAGCCCCGCTGGCGGGCATAGAGCACGGCCTCTTTGGCAGTAATCACAGGGTCCTGGGTGCCCTTTTCAAAAACCGGGATGCCCAGCTTCTCGCCGCAGACCTTCAACTGCTGAATGGCGGCGGGACGGTAGACGTCGCAGGCAACCAGCAGCGGGTTTCTCCCCTGGCGCTTCATCAGTCCCGCCAGCTTGCTTCCGTTGGTGGTCTTACCGGCACCCTGCAGGCCCACCAGCATCACAACCGTGGGTCCGTTGGGATTGATGTTCAGGTGCTTGGTCTCCGCGCCCATGAGCTTGCACAGCTCTTCATTGACGATTTTGACAATCATCTGCGCCGGGGTCAGAGACTCCAGCACATCTGCGCCCACACAGCGCTCGGTAACGGATTTGGTAAAATCCTTAACAACCTTATAGCTCACGTCTGCTTCCAGCAGCGCCATACGGATTTCCCGCATAGCCTCCTTCACATCCGCTTCTTTCAGACGGCCCTTGCCACGAAGCTTTTTGAAGGTGGAAGAGATTTTTTCAGTCAAGCCTTCAAATGCCATACTTTACTCCTCAAGTTCCTTTGCCGCCGTGAGAATCCGCTTTGCCAGGCGGGCAACCTCCGGGTTTTCCGTCTGCTCCAGGGCTTTGGCGGCCTGCGCAATCTCTTGGGCAGCCCTGCGGACAGCCTCGTCCCGGCGAAGGAAGCCGGTCTTTTCCTCCATGTTCCGCAGCAGCGTCTCTCCCCGGTTCAGGGTATCGAACACCCCCTGGCGGCTGACTCCCAGCTCCTGGGCAATCTCCCCAAGGGACATATCCTGGTTGTAGCGCATATCCAAGCAATCCCGCTGCCGCTGCGTCAAAAGCTCGCCATAGTAATCGAACAGCAGGGTCATTTCCAAGCTTTCCACAATCAGGTCCTCCCCTGTCAAGGTTCTTTTCTTGACAGCTTCCCTATCATACACGAAAGCGTCCGCTTTGTCAAGTGTTTTTCCTTGACAGCTAAAATTTTTTCGCCTCTGTTTTCTCTCCGGACCGCATTGACAAATTTATAAACAATCGCTACAATGGCCTTAGGGGGTCTCCCCTCACTTTTTGATTTTGAAAGGAAGCACATCATGAGCAAATACGCAGGCACTCAGACCGAAAAGAACCTGATTGCGGCTTTTGCCGGTGAATCCGAAGCGCGCAACAAATACACTTATTTTGCCTCCAAGGCCAAAAAGGACGGCTTTGAGCAGATTGCGGCCCTGTTTTTAAAGACCGCGGACAACGAAAAGGAGCACGCCAAGCTCTGGTTTAAGGAGCTAAACGGCATCGGCACCACGGCCGAAAACCTTCTGGCCGCCGCCGAGGGGGAAAACTACGAGTGGACCGATATGTACGAGGGCTTTGCCAAAACCGCTGAGGAAGAGGGCTTCCCGGAGCTGGCCCAGCGGTTCCGTCTGGTAGCCGCCATTGAAAAGCACCACGAGGAGCGGTACAGAGCGCTGCTGAAAAACGTAGAGATGGCTGAAGTTTTCGCCAAGAGCGAGGTCAAGGTCTGGGAGTGCCGCAACTGCGGCCACATCGTCGTGGGCACCGAGGCCCCCGAAATCTGCCCCACCTGTAACCATCCCCAGAGCTATTTTGAGGTGCACGCGGAGAATTATTGATTCTCTACCCTGCGACCCCCCTGTAGGGGCGGCTAATTGGCTGCTTCTACAGGGGGGTTGTTCTCAAATTTGGAGGGATTGCCATTCAACGATTGTCAGGCAATCCGTCTGGCTGGGTGCCTCCGGCGGGGAGCTTCTTGTCCCGCCAAGAAGCTCCGCAAGAATGCGGCCAGAGGGGGCGCTGTCGGCGAAGCCG
>USQL01000197.1 GCA_900556935.1 uncultured Eubacteriales bacterium
GGTCCCCGCCGCAGCGGGGGAATGTGGAGGGGACACCTGTAACAAGTGCCGGAGTACGTAAGAAAACAAAACCACAACACAGAATCTGAAACCGAAACATCTATGAAAGCACGGAAATTCCGTCAGGGGTCCCCTCTACATCCGCCGCCTGCGGGCGGCACCTTCTCCAGCAGGAGAAGGCTGGGGGCTTCAGCTTCCAGGGTATACGTTCATCTGTAACGCTCAATTCCATCGGCTTTCGGGCGGCATGATAGCCGCCCCTACGGGTGCGTTGAAGGATTGTACGAATTCGCCCGGGTTCTTCGTCCCGTCGGTCTGTACTGCCCCTCAGTCAGTCAGGGCTGCGCCCTGCCAGCTTCCCCGGAGGGGAAGCTTTTTAACCTTCCCCTCCGGGGAAGGGGGACCGCGCAGCGGTGGATGAGGGGCGGTACGCAGAACCGGTGCGGAGTAAATTTAGGCGAATCCGTAAAAATTCAAAGCCCTGCCTTCCCCATCGGGGAAGCCTTTTCTATTTCCAGCCGGATATCCTCTTTTTTGAGCTTGTCCCAGGAGAACTCCTGGGAAAGCTCCCGGGCGGAGACGGGGGTGTTTTGGTCAATCAGGCCGGCGGCGTGGGCCAGGGTGCCCAAAATGGTCTCCGGTGTGTATTTTTGCCGCAGGGCACCCAGGTCCATGTCTGCGTCCCGCTTGCTGAGCCTTCTTCCGTCGGGGGCCAGGAGCATAGGCACGTGGGCATAACTGGGGTGGGGAAAGCCAAAAAGCTCCTGCAGATACATCTGCCGAGGGGCGGAGCTTAGCAAATCCGAGCCCCGGACCACCTCGGTAACCCCGGCCTCCCCGTCGTCTACGGTGACGGCCAGCTGGTAGACATAAATCCCGTCCGCCCGGCGGACCACCATGTCCCCGCAGTCCGTCAGTAAATTCATTTCAAAATGGCCCTGGACCCGATCCTCCACCTGCCACAGCCTGTCCGGCACCCGGACCCGCCAGGCAGGCGCTCTTGTCATCGCCGCCCTTTGGGCCTCCGTCAGGTCCCGACAGGTGCCGGGGTAGACATAGGTGCCGTCGCTCAAATGGGGGGCGTTGACGCTGTGCAGCTGGCTGCGGGTGCAGTAGCAGGGGTATAAAAGCCCCTTTTGCCGCAGAATTTCAAAATACCGGTCATACATCGGCCCCCGCTGGCTCTGGGGCGGGGTCTCCCGGTCACAGCTCAGGCCCAGCCAGGCCAGGTCCTCCCGGAGAACCCGGGCAAATTCCGGGCTGGTGCGCTGGGTATCCAGGTCCTCCATTCGGAGGACCATTTCTCCGTTCCTTGATTTGACGGACAGCCAGGCAATCAGGGCCGAAAACACATTCCCCAGGTGCATCCGCCCGGAGGGTGTGGGGGCAAAGCGGCCTACAGGGGTTACCGAATCCATAGATACCACCAGAAGAACAGCCCCGCAATGGCCAGCATCTCCAAGGCGATGGCAAATTTCAGGCCCACAAAGTGCTTCTTTTCCGGCCTTTTGGGCTCCTGGGGCGGCTCCTCCCGGGGCTCCTTTTCCGTTTCCCAGAGGATTTCGTCCACATCCTCGTCCGTATAGCTTTTGGACAGGGGCTCCCGCTCCCCCTCGTCCCAGTCGGCCAGCTCCAGGTCATCCAGGTCGTCCAGCTCATCGTCCGTCTCCTCCGGCGCTTCCGCCGCCAACAGCTCCTGCTGCAGCCGCTCCAATTCCTTTCTCGGGTTATCAAACACGCGCGCTTCCTCCTTGGGGCCCAATTCCCCGGCGTTTTTTCCCTATCATACAGGAATTGGGCGGGAAAGTAAAGAGAAATCCGCCGGGGCGATAAAACCAGGCCCTCCCCGGAAGCCTGAACGGAACCGGAGAGGGCCTGGTAGTTTCTTGCTTTTTACTTCACAGAATTGGAAGACCGCAGCGTGACATCGTGGTATCCGCCCTCTACGATGGAGACGGAGGAGACCAGGGTCAGCTTGGCATCCCGCTGGAGGTCGGGGATGTTGGTGACACCCACGTTGCACATGGTGGACTTGACCTTATAGAGGGAGGCTTCCACGTTGTCGTGGAGGGGGCCGGCGTAGGTGACGTAGGAGT
>USQL01000198.1 GCA_900556935.1 uncultured Eubacteriales bacterium
ATAATATGACCCCCAAATGTCGGATTCTCTGTCCAACATTTGGGGGTCATATCACCCCTCTACTGCGACGGTTACTTCTTAACCACAGGTTGGGGGGCCGCCCTACTGGCAGCACCCTTCCGTATCTTTACTATACCCCAAACCGAAGCATTTGTCAATGCCCCGCCGAAGTGATGGCGGGGCATTTTTGCCGAAATAATGGCTGGGGCTTAGCCCTCGTAGCCCGCAATCCGCCGGGCCACATGGACACCGCTGGCGGAGGCATGGGACAGGGAATGGGTGATGCCGCTGCCGTCGCCGATGATGTAGAGCCCGGGGTACTTGCTCTCCAGATGCTCGTCCACGGCAACCTCCATGTTGTAGAACTTGACCTCTACGCCGTACAGAAGGGTGTCATCGTTGGCGGTGCCGGGGGCGATTTTATCCAGGGCGTAGATCATTTCAATGATACCGTCCAGAATCCGCTTGGGAAGCACCAGGCTTAGGTCACCCGGAGTGGCGTTCAGAGTGGGGGTGACAAAGCTCTCCTCCATCCGCTTGGGGGTGGAGCGCTGGCCCCGAATCAGGTCACCGAACCGCTGGACAATCACACCGCCGCCCAGCATGTTGCTAAGCCTTGCGATGGACTCGCCGTAGCCGTTGGAGTCCTTAAAGGGCTCGGAGAAGTGCTTGGCAACCAGGAGGGCAAAGTTGGTGTTCTCCGTCTGCTTGGCGGGGTCCTCATAGCTGTGGCCGTTGACGGTGATGATGCCGTTGGTGTTCTCGTTGACCACGGCTCCTTTGGGGTTCATGCAGAAGGTGCGGACCTTGTCCTCATACTTCTGGGTCCGGTAGACAATCTTACTCTCGTACAGCTCGTCGGTCAGATGGGAGAAGACCACGGCGGGCAGCTCCACACGGACACCGATGTCCACCCGGTTGGACTGGGTGGGGATCTCCATTTCCCGGCAAATCTGCTCCATCCACTTGCTGCCGCTGCGGCCCACGGAGACCACGCACTGGTTACAAGTGTAGGTGTCCTTGTCGCACTGTACCTCGTATCCCCCATCCATCACATGGATGGCCCGGACGGGGGTGTCGAAGAAGAAGTCCACCTTGTCCTTCAGGTAGTTATAGAGGTTTTCCAGCACCACATAGTTGATATCGGTGCCCAGGTGGCGGACGGAGGCATCCAGCAGGTGCAGGTCGTTCTGGATGCAGACGGTCTTGAACTTGGTCCCCGCGGTGGAATAGAGCTTGGTGCCCTGGCCGCCGTAGGCCATGTTGATCTCGTCCACATACTTCATCAGATCCAGGGCACGCTTCTTGCCGATGTACTCGTAGAGGGTGCCGCCGAAGTCATTGGTGATGTTGTACTTGCCGTCAGAGAAGGCACCCGCGCCGCCGAAGCCGCTCATGATGGAGCAGCTCTTGCAGCCGATGCAGCTCTTGACGGTGGTGCCGTTGATGGGGCAGGAACGCTTGTTCAGCGGATGACCGGCCTCAAACACGCCGATCTTCAAGGAAGGATTGCGCAGGGTCAGCTCATAGGCAGAAAAAATGCCCCCGGGGCCCGCGCCGATGATCAAAACGTCGTAATGCATGGTATTGTCTCCTAAATATTTCTTGCTCCCCGGTATGGGGTGGATTTCTTTCCGGTGTCAGGCCATAAAAACCCAACATACAATAATATTATAGCGGCCGGAAAGCCATTCGTCAAGCGGAGAAACGGGCCGCATATTCAAAAATATTTTTGAAAAAACGGAAGAATAAGCTTTCCTTTCCCAATCAAATGTGCTATAATCATAAAAAATACCCGTGGAGGTGGCCTTATGCCCAGAACCAGCAACAAAGCCGAAAAGATCGTGGAGTTCGTCAACGCCTTTATCGCGGAGAACGGCTATTCCCCCTCTGTCCGGGAGATCGGAGAGGCGGTTGGTCTGCGGTCTACCGCCTCCGTCAGCTATCACCTGCAGGCCTTGCAGGAGAAGGGCGTCTTCCAGGCTCCGGAGACCAAGGGCCGCAAGCGGGCCCTGGTGACGGGGGCCCGGCCCGG
>USQL01000199.1 GCA_900556935.1 uncultured Eubacteriales bacterium
TAAAGAAGTATATTGATTATTCGTAACGAATAGTATATACTATTCTTGAGGTGATGTCCCATGGAAACACGAACCGCAAATCTGATCATCGGCACCTCCGGCGGCACCGCCGGCAAGAATGCCACAAACTATAAACTCGCCCTCCCCTCCACTTGGATCAAGGAAATGGGGCTGACCCCGGAGCAGCGGCAGGTGGAGCTGCGCTTCGACGGTGCTTCCATCGTCATTACCAGGAAGCTACCCTTTGCGGAATTTCTGGAAGCCAGCCGCCACGCTGGGCACAAAGTACTTCTTCTCTCCTGCTATTTTGGGGATACCCTCTGCGCCCGGATTGCCGCTGACGAAACCAAGACAACGGTATGCGTTGAAAATCTCGCTGCGGATTGTCTGAAACTTCCCTTTGGAAATAACAAGAATCCAATCTGGAAGGATTACCAGCACTTTCTGGAAGATCGCTGCATTCCGAAAACCAGAGCCGGACTACAGGAGTATCTGGAAGCAATTGGAGTGGACAGCTACGAGCCGTTGGAAATTATCCGCAAAACCCATGGGCGCATGGCAGGGGATGATCTATGGCTGACCGTGGAGGAATTGAAATGACCGTTCAATTGGTATCTGATCAGAAAATCGCGGAAACATCCTCCAAGGGCAACCAGGAAAAATGGCAGGACGGCAACATCTGGTATAAGCTGGACCAGTTCGGCTATGAAGCTCTGGCAGAGGTGTTTACCTCCCAATTGCTGGAATGCAGCAATGGCGTATACGAAACGCACCAAATATCGAACCGCAGGAGGCATCCACCATGATTTTTCTTTGCTACCCCAAATGCACCACCTGCCAAAAGGCCCAGAAATGGCTTGACGCGAAAGGCATTCCATATGAGACCCGCCACATCAAGGAGCAAAACCCAACCGAAGCGGAACTCCGGTAGTGGTATCAAAAAAGCGGCCTTCCACTAAAAAAGTTCTTCAATACCAGCGGGCTTCTTTATAAGGAAAAGCACTTTAGAGCCGCACATTGCACGATAAGTCATTCATAGATACTTTATTTGAGAGATCAATGCGAGGGATGCAGAGTTATCAATAATGATCGGATAACAGTCAGTTTGAAAATAAAACAGTAGATAATTGAAAATAGCTATTAATGAAAACTGTGTGCGCCCCGGTATTTTCAAGAAAAGCCCTTCTTGACTTCAAACGGGAAGCAAAAGGACTTTTCTGTATAGACTTGTAATGCGATTATGATAATTCTGCCTTATGATATCTTTGTTTCATCCTCTGTTGTTGCCAGATGCTCCAACCGACCCCATCTAATTTGCTTGAGCACTCTGGAATCTCCAGGAATGAACATATTGTGGTGTATCATCTCTACCTGAGCCGATACTCTCTTGGTGTCAGCCCAAAGCTGGCCTTGAACGCCCGGTTGAAATAGGACAGATTCTTAAATCCGCACCGTTCCGCCACAGTCAGCACGGTATCATCGGTCGTTCGCAGTGCTTCTGCCGCAGCGTTCAAACGATAAATGTTCAGGTACTCCGTGAAGCGCTGCCCGGTCATCTGCTTAAACCAGCGCATAAAATGACTGGGACTGCACTGGCAGACAGCGGCAGCTTCCGCCACGGGCAAATTGTCTGCAAAATGGGCGGTCACATATTGCAGCACCGCTTTTAGACGTCGGGTATCCGCATTTTCGCTGGGGGGCAGGCCATCGCTTTGAGCAACCAGCACCGACAGCAGGCACAGCAGCAATCCCTTGATTTGCAGCTCATACCCCAGTACCCGGTCCCGGTTCACCGTTTCCAGCCGGCGCAGGCATTCCAAAACCGCACAATAGCAGGGGTGGCCCTGGGTCAGCCGGTGCGGCAAAGAGAGCCGTCCGCTTTGCAGAGGCAGCAGATACCTCCGATAGCACAAATCGCCGGAGCCGCCCAGCAGATCCACCTCATAAATAATGTTTTCATATTCCATAGTCTCTCCGGGGACCTGCCCCAGTCCGTGAAGAACACCGGGGGCAAACACAAAGATATCCCCCGCC